>CAMBXP010000107.1 GCA_945871895.1 Chryseobacterium gleum
TCTATCTACTGTTACATTGCGCTTGCCATCCAGCATAATCATCAAAGTAACATCACGCGTATCTTTAGGTTTAGCAGTATCTACCAATAGTATTTTGTCGCCATCTTGAAAACCATTTTGAATCAATAATGAATCGTAAGCATAACCGTATTTCGCATTTTCTACCGGAAGATATTCTTGTCCCCAAGTAAACAGCGACATACTGTAAATAGCCCAAGCCAACAAAGCATTTACGGTAACACCACCAATCATAATAATCAATCGTTGCCAAGCTGGTTTAGAACGAAATTCCCAAGGCTGAGCAGGCTCTTTCATCGCCTCTTTGTCCATCGATTCGTCAATCATTCCGGCAATTTTTACATAGCCACCAAAAGGCAACCAGCCTATACCATATTCGGTTTCACCGCGTTTAAATTTGAATAAAGAAAACCAAGGATCGAAGAACAAATAGAATTTCTCCACTTTGGTTTTGAAAAGTCGGGCAGGAATAAAGTGACCTGCTTCGTGCAATAAAACGAGAATAGATAAGCTTAAAATTAAACTTACCGCTTTTACAAAAAACTCTGAATATTCCATTTAGTTAGTTAAACCGTTTTTAAAATTATTTCGTTTGCCAACAACCTGGCGTTTTTGTCAGTTTCCAAGTAATCCTCTAAAGTTGGATCACTCAGCCACTTCACATCATTCATGCACTGCTCTATCACATCAGGCATCTCTGTAAATCTAAGCTTATTTTTCAAAAAAGCATCAACCACAACTTCGTTGGCAGCGTTCAAAATACACGGAGAATTTCCACCACGCTTCATCGCTTCGTAGGCCAAATCAAGGTTGCGAAAGGTTTTTTTATCGGGTGCTTCGAAGGTTAATGAGGGATAATTCAAAAAGTTAAATCTTTTGAAATCAGATTTAATACGCTGTGGATAGGCCAAAGCATATTGAATAGGCAACTTCATATCGGGCAAGCCCATTTGAGCTTTCATCGATCCATCTTCAAACTGAACGATAGAATGAACGATAGATTGAGGATGAACAATCACATCAATTTGTTCGGCATTTAAACCAAACAACCACTTCGCCTCAATCACCTCTAAGCCTTTATTCATCATAGATGCAGAGTCGATGGTAATCATTGCGCCCATCTCCCAATTGGGATGTTTTAAAGCTTGTTCACGCGTAACATTGGCCAACTGCTCTGCGCTCCATCCGCGAAAGGGTCCGCCTGAAGCCGTTAAATAAATCTTCTCAATTTTATTGTGAAACTCACCTGCCAAGCATTGAAAAATAGCAGAGTGTTCTGAATCTACTGGATAAATATTTACACCTTTGACACGTGCCAATTTTGTTACCATTTCACCTGCCACCACCAACGTTTCTTTGTTGGCCAAGGCGATGTGTTTGCCGGCATTGATAGCTGCTAAAGTTGGCTTTAGTCCAGCAAAACCTACTACAGCGGTAAGCACCACGTCTATCGCCTCTGCTTCCATGGCTTGCGACAAAGCTGCTTCACCTGCATAAACGTGCACATCTTCATTCGCCAATGCATCCTTCACATAAGTGTATTTGGATTCATCGGCAATAACAACAGTATTGGGCTTGAATTTCTTTGTTTGTTCAATGAGTAAATCGGCGTTGGAATTAACCGTGAGCACTTCCACTTCAAATTGATCGGGATGCTCTTGAATCACCTCTAGAGCCTGTGTTCCAATAGAGCCTGATGAACCTAGTATAGCAATTTTTTTCTTTTCCATTTTGTTGAATACGAACTACTTCTTAGCTAAACCTTGAAGAGTCCAGTCGAAAGTATCCATCTCTTTAATGCATGCTGTAAGCAAATCGATAGCGCCTTGAATGTCATTCTTATCGCTCATCTCAATCACTTGATGAATATGACGAGTTGGTATAGAAATACAACCAGCTATAGATCCGCCAGCATTAGAACGCTGAATTCCTGCGGTGTCTGTTCCACCACCTGTAAGAATTTCGGGTTGCCATTTAATTTTATTTTTATCCGCAGTTTGCTTCATGAATTTCACCATACGCGTATCGCAAATGGTAGAAGAATCCATAATTTTTATCGCCACTCCTTTACCTAAAGAAGTAATCTTTTCATGCTCTGGAGCACCAGGTAAATCGTAAGCAATGGTAGTATCCAAACCAATTCCAAAATCGGGATTGATTTCTAAAGCCGATACATTGGCACCGCGAATTCCCACTTCTTCTTGCACTGTAAAAACAGCGTTTAAGGTATAAGGAATTTTTTTGCCTTTTAGTTTTTTGAGTGTTTCTATCAAGATAAAAACAGAAACTCTATTGTCGAGAGATTTTGCATTCACGCAATTTCCCATTTCTATTAATTCACGCTGACGGGTAACAGGCGAACCTATCTCCACAATTTTCTCTACCTCTTTTACATCTAAACCTAAGTCGATGTAGAAATCGGAAATTTTAGCCGGATGATTTCTTTCTTCTGGCGACATTACGTGAATAGGTTTTGAACCCATTACACCTATAATATCTTTTTTACCATGAACGATAACGCGTTGAGCAGTTAAAGTCTTTGGATCAAAACCTCCTAGTGGATGAAATTTTAAGAATCCGTTTTTGTCGATGTGCGTCACGATGAAACCAATTTCATCCATGTGAGCCGCCACCATTATTTGTTTGTTTTTAGTTCCTTTAACAACGGCATTTACATTGCCCATGTTGTCGAAACGAACTTCATCACACAAACCTTTTAATTCACGAAGAACCAATTTGCGCACGCGCTCCTCAAAGCCTGGTGCACCGGCAACCTCAGTAATTTCTTTGAGTAAAGCAACGTTGATTGACATAGAAAAAAGTTCAATGTTCAATGTTCAATGTTTAATGTCAGCTAACTTTGAACATTAAACATTGCACCTTGAACTAAATTACACTACCTGACTTAATTTAATCGTATTTGTTTTTCCTTTTTCGTGAATTGGCATTGAAGCAATATTGATATAAAAATCATCTTTTTCTAAATGACCTTTAGACACCAAAAATTCTTCTAAATCGCTAATGGTTTTATCGGTACTTTCATACTTATCGTAGTAGAAACCTTTAACACCCCAAATCAAACTTACCATAGCCAATAATTCTCTGTTGGCTGTAAAAACGTAAGTGTAGGCTTTCGGACGGTGACTAGCAATTTTAAATGCTGTATATCCAGAGTGAGTCATAGTGATAATCGCTTTCGCGCCAACACGATCAGACAAACGAACACCAGAGATACAAATGTTATCTGTTACCAGTCTTTCCGGACGGTGAATTGCATCAAATCTATGGTTGTAGATACCTTCAAATTCTTCCATTTTGCGAACAATATTCGCCATCGTTTGAATTACTAAATCGGGATGTTTGCCAACAGATGTTTCACCACTCAACATCACTGCATCAGCTCCGTCCATCACCGCATTGGCAACGTCGTTCACCTCAGCACGAGAAGGAGTAATACCATCAATCATACTCTCCATCATTTGTGTTGCCACAATGATAGGTTTAGAATGTTGCTGACATTTTTTGATCATCATTTTTTGCAACAAAGGAACATCTTGGTAAGGAACCTCGATACCTAGGTCACCACGCGCTACCATGATAGCATCTGTAGCTTCAATAATTTCGTCGATACACTCAATAGCTTCAGGTTTTTCAATCTTAGCAATGATGCGCGCGGTACTTCCTCTTTTATCCATAATGGCACGCAAATCATGAATACATTTTGCTGTACGCACGAAAGAAAGCGCTATCCACTCTACTTTTTGGTCTAAAGCGAAATCTAAGTCTCTTAAGTCTTTTTCAGACAAAGATGGAAGAGAAACTTTAGTGTTAGGAAGGTTAACTCCTTTTTTCGATTTCAATACACCTGTGTGTTGCATTTCAACAAGCACCTCGTCTACTCTATTGGTAGAAATTACTTCGATTTGTAATTTACCATCATCAATCAATATTTTTTCTCCAGGATTAACGTCTCTCGGAAAAGCCTGGTAAGTCATGAAAACGCGTTCAGCATTACCAACACATTCTTTTGTAGTAATGGTAAAACGTTGGCCGGCTTTTATTTCAACACCGTCGTTTTCCATCATGCCTATGCGTAATTTCGGACCTTGTAAATCGGCCAAAACTGCTACGTTAGTGCCCAATTCTTTGGCCACTTCGCGAACAGCATCTAAATTTGCTTTGTGGAATTCATGATCGCCATGAGAAAAATTCAAGCGACAAACATCTACTCCGTTTTTAATCATTTTAGTGAGCATCTCCTTACCGTTGCAAGCAGGGCCCATCGTAGCGACAATCTTAGTTCTTTTTGGAATCATTTCAAGTTTTTTTGAAGGAATCAAATATAGTTTTTTTGTTTAAGCTTTGAATCCTCTTAGGCAAAGTTTTTTGAACAGCAATTGGAGGTAAAAATTTATCGTAAAGTCTTTGTTAAATCAACAAGCTTGCTCCCGATTTTAATGTAGTAGGATCGATGCTAAAAGCGGTAAGTACATTGGGTACATTTTTGAGTCGCTCTACTTCTTGTTCGAGCTCTTCATCTTCAAGCGGACCGCGTATTTGCAAAAGATAATCAACAGTTTTCAATTCGGGAATAAGTATACCTGCATCACCTCTGTTCGCGATGAGCGAATAGTGAATATGATTCTCTTCATCTTCATATGAAAAAATAGAGAACAAACTTTTGGTTTTCAACTTATCAACAATCATCGACAGGTCGTCTTCTCTTTTAAGCTGATAATTTAAATGCTGATTTAAATTCCAAACAAAACGATAATCTTTGAGGTGACAAGAAATGCCAATCAACAAAAAGTCGAATTCGGGTTCAAAATCTAGAGTGAGTTTTGCCATGTGTCGAAGAATCCCGATAAAAATAGCTTTTTCGCGGCAGATTGTTCTGCTTCTTTTTTAGATTTTCCCATTGCTTCCTCCTTCATTTCGTCTTCAATGAAGAGTCCGATACGAAATGATTTATTATGCTCCTCCACTCCTTCATCCAAAACTTTAAAATGCACACGCACTTTATTTTTTTGCGACCACTCAATCAACTTGCTTTTAAAATTATGGTCGGTATCTTTTATCTCTTGCATGTTGTAAAATGGAATGAGCATCTTTTGATGCACAAATTTTCGTGCTGCATTCAATCCCTGATCGAGATAAATTGCGCCAATCAGAGCCTCCAAAGCATTTCCGCCTAAAGACAAAGGAAAATTCTCTTGATTGATTTTAGCTTTCACCAAATGCTTTAATTCCAAAGAATCGGCAATGCCGTTGAGCGTTTTTCTGCTCACCATAGCCGATTTTATCTTCGTTAATGTTCCTTCGTCTTCGTTGGGAAATTCTTCATACAAAAACTCAGCGATGACGATGCCCAAAACAGAATCGCCCAAATATTCTAAACGGTCGTTGTATTCGTGGGGCTTCGCCTGATTTCCCAAAATAGAGCGATGCGTAAAGGCAGTTTTGTACAGGTCGATATTAGAAGGAAAAAACCCGGTCACTTTTCGTAACCGGGTAATGAATTGTTTGTCTTTAGAAAAATAATATCTGATGCGATTAAGCAGCATTATTACCCTTCGTAAGCTTTAAAGATGATGCTTGCGTTGTGTCCGCCAAACCCGAAAGTATTGGTTAAAGCATATTTTATTTTTCTCTCTTGAGCTTTGTTGAAAGTGAAATTCAATTTATTATCCAGTTCAGGATCATCTGTAAAGTGATTGATGGTTGGCGGAATAATTCCGTGCTGAATAGCCAACACACAAGCCAAAGCCTCAATCGCACCAGCAGCACCCAAAAGGTGACCCGTCATTGATTTCGTTGAACTGATATTTAAATTGTAAGCATGTTCTCCAAACACTTTTTGAATTGCCTTTGTTTCAGCAACATCACCAAGTGGTGTAGAAGTACCGTGAACATTGATATATTCAATATCTGTTGGTTTAAGATTTCCATCTTCCAATGCCATTCTCATTACGTTCATTGCGCCCAATCCTTCAGGATGAGGAGCAGTAATGTGGTAAGCATCGGCAGATAAACCACCACCTACAACTTCTGCATATATTTTAGCACCACGCGCTTTTGCATGCTCGTACTCTTCTAAAATCATAGAGCCAGCACCTTCACCTAAAACAAAACCTTCGCGATCTTTATCGAACGGACGAGAAGCAGTCTCAGGAGAATCATTGCGTGTTGACAAAGCTTGCAAAGCATTGAAACCACCAACTCCAGCCGCATTAACTGCAGCTTCAGAACCACCAGAAACAATAATGTCGGCTTTACCTAAACGAATATAATTGAAGGCATCTATAATAGCATGCGTAGAAGAAGCACAGGCAGAAACAGTAGCGAAGTTCGGACCTCTCAAGCCAAACTTAATAGAGATATGCCCAGGGGCAATATCTGCGATCATTTTTGGAATAAAGAAAGGATTAAAACGTGGAGTGCCATCGCCTTTAGCGAAAGCTTCCACTTCTTGCTGAAATGTTTCTAAACCACCTATACCCGAACCCCAGATTACTCCAGCGCGGTCTAGATTGATTTTCTCTACATCAATACCCGAATGCAAGAAAGCTTCTGTGGCCGCTATTACCGCATATTGCGCATAACGGTCGATACGTCTTCCTTCCTTTCTATCAAAGTGGTCATCTGCGTTGTACCCTTTGATTTCACAGGCAAATTGCGTTTTAAACTTCGAGGCATCGAAACGGGTGATTGGCCCAGCGCCACTCACTCCGTTGATTAGTCCATTCCAAAAGGATGAAACATCGTTGCCAAGAGGTGTTAACGCGCCAAGGCCCGTAATAACAACCCTTTTCAGTTCCATTATAGTAAGATATTACTTCGCGTTTGTCTCGATATACTTAACTGCATCTCCTACAGTACCAATCTTTTCAGCTTGGTCGTCTGGAATAGCAATATTGAATTCTTTTTCGAATTCCATAATTAATTCTACGGTATCCAATGAATCAGCTCCTAAATCGTTGGTGAAGCTAGCTTCGTTAGTTACTTCGCTTTCGTCAACTCCTAATTTATCAACGATGATTGCTTTTACTCTAGATGAAATGTCAGACATTGTCTATTGGTTTTTTTGGTTAAACAAGATTACAAAGAAAACAATTTTTACGAAAAGGCACAATCCTTTGCATTTTTTCTTCATAATAATTGCACTTTTGTAGAAACACTAGGCATATGAACATAGCGGTATTTGCATCAGGTTCGGGCAGCAACGCACAAAAAATTTTCGATCATTTTAAAAATCACCCACGCATTAAAGTTACTGTGGTGTTATGTAACAAGCCAAACGCTTTTGTGATTGAAAGAGCAAAACAAGAAAATATTCCGGTTTTAATGGTAGATAAAATCAGCTTCAAAGACGAAACGTACTTATTACCATCATTAAAAAGTTTTAAGGTCGATTTTATCGTTTTAGCAGGTTTTCTATGGTTGATTCCCGATTTTCTCACCAAAGCCTTCTCCAATAAGATGGTAAATATTCATCCGGCCTTGCTGCCAAAATATGGCGGAAAAGGGATGCACGGTCATTTTGTTCACGAAGCTGTATTTGAAAACAAGGAAAAAGAATCGGGCATCACTATTCATTTTGTAAATGAAGTGTACGACTCAGGCGAAATTATTTTTCAAGCCAAATGCAATGTTGAAGGATTGAATCCGGAAGAAATAGCAGCAGCAGTTTTAAAATTAGAGCACGAACATTTTCCAAAGGTGATTGATAAACTATTGAGTTAATGGCAAACGTTACTATATATACAGATGGCGCCGCAAAAGGCAATCCGGGCAGAGGTGGTTACGGCGTGGTACTGATGAGCGGCCAGCATAAAAAAGAATTGTCTCAAGGCTACGAGCACACCACCAACAACAGAATGGAATTGCTAAGCGTGATTGTTGGTTTAGAATCCTTAACCAAACCCGATTGCCATGTTACTATCTACTCCGACTCTAAATACGTAGTAGATTCTGTAGAAAAAAAATGGGTGTTTGGTTGGCAGAAAAAAGGTTTTAAAGGCAAAAAGAACATTGATTTATGGAAGCGCTTCCTTTTGATATACCCTAAGCACAAAGTAAAATTCGTGTGGGTGAAAGGTCATGCGGGCAATGTAATGAACGAGCGCTGTGATGTATTGGCCGTAGCCGCCACCGAAAGCAGGAATCTACTTAAAGACGAAGGCTACGAAGCTTCTAAAGATTTGGAGGATTAAATTAAAAGTAAATGAAGATTCCATCTAAAACGAAGGATGCAACAAAGCAAAAGTATCGTACCGATTTCATGAATTCCTTTTGAGTAAAACTCCACAAGGCATAAATTAACAGAATTGTAGCTGGGACGATTAAAATCACAGAGCCTAATAGTTGTATAAAAAAGATTATTCCGTCGAACATTATTGTAAGATATTTAACATTCCTGTAATTTCAAATGTCCCAATAGATTCAATCGACCAATTGCATCATTTAAAGTGCGCGTAACTATTGTGCGTTAGCCCGAGCCAAAATACGGGCGTGTGGAAAGGCAGTGAACCAAATTTTTAATTCGGATAAAAGGAGTCCGTCAGCTGACGGATTGGCTCTTGAATTTTTTGGATACTTTTTGTTTCAAGACAAAAAGCATCGCTTTGCTTCTTTTAAAAGAAGACCTCATTGAAGCAAGAAGTTTGAAGAAAAGAGTCATTAATCCATCTCCCTTCCGCCCACAAGCATTTTCGCACGCCCTCTTCTCTAAGAGGGATAATTAGTGATTCCAGACTTTAGAAATACCAGTATCTTGCAATCCAAATATTGGATGATTAATTGATTTTAAACGCAGTATTAAACTCCAATTTCACCTCATCTTTTGTAGCAACCATCATCATGGTTGGAGGCGCAATATTGTAATCGGTCATTTTAAAAGAAAAAGCACCACTAACACTCATCTCTTTGCCAACATATCTTTTCTTAGCTTGAAAAGAAATGGGCTTAGTTACATTGTGAAAAGTTAAATTCCCCTTAACGGTTAATACCGAATCTTTATTCGCAATAGAAGTACTTACAAATTTCACCATTGGATATTTTAAGGCTTCTGTTACTTCTAAAGTGTGGCTGTCGCGACTAGCATTATCTGAATTGAAACAAGAAACAGCGCACACCATAGCAACAGCGTTGATGGTTTTTAAACTATCGTTGTACACAATATTACAACTAATGCCTTTGCAGGTTCCCGACCAATCGTGCGCCGGATGCGACATATAGTAGGTAATGTAAGATTTCGATTTATCTGCAGCCAATTTAATAACATTGCCCGTAGGATGAAAAGAAATTAAAAGAATTGCAGAAAGAACTGCCAACGA
>CAMBXP010000108.1 GCA_945871895.1 Chryseobacterium gleum
AGAACCATTAACGATCATCTTCAAAAAATATTTAGCGACAGCGAATTACAAAAAGATTCAGTTGTCCGAAATTTTCGGATAACTGCTTCAGATGGCAAAAACTATGACACACAGCATTATAATGTTTCGGCAATAATAGCAGTCGGGTATAAAGTAAATTCTGAAAGAGCCGTTCAATTCAGAAAATGGGCAACCCAAATTCTTCAAGAATTTACCATTAAAGGTTTTGCTATGGATGATGAACGTTTGAAAAATGACGGCACTATTCTAGGCAAAAAATATTTTGAAGAGCAATTACAACGCATCAGAGAAATACGACTGAGTGAACGAAAATTTTATCAAAAAATCACCGATATTTATGCAACGTCCCTAGATTATGATCTGACAGCCGAAAGCACAAAACGATTTTTTTCAACGGTTCAAAATAAATTGCATTGGGCTATTCATGGCCAAACAGCAGCAGAGGTTATCCAAGAAAGAGCTAACCACCAGAAAGAAAATATGGGTTTATCTAGCTGGAAAGATGCACCAAATGGTAAAATTCAAAAATTTGATGTGTCAGTAGACAAAAATTATTTAACTGAAAACGAAATGCAACAGTTACAACGATTAGTTTCGGCTTATTTAGATATTGCCGAAAGTATGGCTTTAAGACAAATACCCTTGACTATAGAAGATTGGGAAAGTCGGTTAAATAAATTTATAGAAGCAACCGAAAGAACTATTTTACAAAACGCGGAAATGGTTAGTGCCGAAATAGCAAGAGCACATGCCGAAAGTGATTTTGATAAGGAAATAAAACGATTAAAAAAATAAAACATGGGTTGGATCAATTCATTCCGTTTGCATGCCAAAAAGGGTTTATTACAGCAGGAAAAAAGGTTGACTCGCCCTTTTCCAATAGAAAACCGTTTTTACCATTGCTGGAATCTTATCCCAAGTTGTTTGTCTGCAATCGCAAATTCTCTGGCTCCCCATGGTCTTAAAGTAATTTTATTTAGATTTGGGTGCAGTAGCTGAGGATGAGAAGCAGATATTGTTGCATATACTTCTTCAATATTATCCGTTTCAAGCCTTAGCTCAGGATAATGTTCTTTCGCTAATTGCTCGTCTTGAAAAACCATAATCCTTATTCCGTTTTTTTCTAATACACAATAAGGTTGGGATCCAACTAAATCTTGATGTTCCATTGAAAATTGCAGGCAATCAACAAATAATTTTAGCCCATCCGAAATATCAATATAGAACACACTGGGTACTAATTTTGAAAAATTCATATTTTAGTTAATAGTTTGTGTTTGTCTAAGTTTAATTATTCCGAAAAATTGGTAAACGATTTTCCATCAAATTGGTATAGGCCTGTATTTCTCGTTCCGATCCAAATGTTTTCATTTTTATCTTCAAGCATAAACCAAACAAAATATTTGCTCATACCGCTACTGGTATTATAGTTTTTTAATGATTGTCCATTATAACACCAAATTCCCCCAACACTTTCTACTGTTGAAACTTTTTCATCTCCATTGAACCAAATATTTCCTTTCTTGTCAACAAAAATGGGATTGCCAATGCCAAACTTTTCACTATGGTTGGTAAAGGTTTTTCCATCATAAACAAAGTTACCATGATTTCTCCCTCCAAACCACAGGTTTCCCTTTTTATCTTCTTTTATATAACGAATCCAACCATCTCCATTGGGCTTTGAACTAGTTATGGACTTACCGTCATAACGACAAACTCCTTCTCCACCGGGTGGCATTCCTGATGCAAACCAAATATCCCCATTTTTATCTTCCAAAATGCAATCAATCATTTTGAGATGCAAACTATCTTTATTTATGACTCCATCATTGTCTAAGAAACGAGTAAAATTATTTCCGTTATAACAATAAACGCCATCACCAGTGCCAAACCAAAGCATTCCGCTTTTATCTTGCAACATACTCCACACGGTATTTTTTTTGGAACTCTTGGTATAATAATGGTCACTTACTACAGGTCTGATAAAAAAAGGAATGGTCATAGGGATAATACTTTTACCATCATAACGGCAAATTCCCTCCACTGTGCCAAACCAAATATTCCCTGAATGGTCTTCTAACATCGACCAGACACAATTACTGAGGAGTCCGTCCTTTATTGTAAATTGAGTAAATTTTTTTCCGTCATAGCGATAAACTCCTTCTCCTGTAGTTCCAAACCAGAGATTACCCTGTTTATCTTGCAGTCCACACCGAACATTATCAGCTTCTGATGAACCTTGGGTTTTTATAAGTTTCGGTTGTACTAACGAAGTTAATTTTGGTTCCGCACTTAGGTCATTTTGCGCTTCTGTTTTAGTTTGTCCATTACAGGAAGTCAAAAAGGTCGACGCTAAAAGCAAAGAGCAAATTGATGTATATAAGTTAAACCTGACCATTTGATATTGAAAATTTGTCAACGTTAATAATTTCTGTTCAAAGCTAGCACTTTTGCCTACAGTAGTCTATAAATGTCATTACTCTTTATTCATCATTGGATAATCCGGTCGCCATTGTGCCACCATCAAGCGGCAGTAGGGCTACAACCACACCAACCTCTATGGACTGGAAAAAGTTGGAGGTGAACACGCTTTGATCGAAAAACTAAAGAATTTAAAGCAACCTTAAATGAAGGATGGTTGTTTGAAAAACAGACTCCGGTAAACAAGCGCTGGCGAATTCTAGGGAAATCTAAGTATTGTTTTTTGAAGATAAATGTTGAAGTTAGGTTTTTTCACAACCTGACGGTTTTGGGCTTGGCGAAGGTGGCGATTTTCACCACAAATGTTTATGCGGAGCACTGAACCGCCACTTTTGCCAAACCCATGTTGCCTGCTGGCCTTTATTCATTAATTCTTGTTAAGTCCAAATCATGAAAGTCAAAACTGAAGTCAATATTTGGTGAAATTCCTTTCATTTTAATTGATTGTGCTTTGCCTGTCTCATTCAAGGAAAACATTGCAAAGGCATCGGCATTCATTGCCTGATATTCCCATTTTATGGCAAAAGTATTGGCGTTATAAAAAGCCATAGGTCCATTTAATTTTGGAGAACGATGGCATTTTATCCAAAGTTGTTTGTCTTTCAAAAACACTTCTACCTTTCCAAACCATTTATCTTCATAAATACCAATGTAGTCGTCTTTTTTTACGGCAGTATTTTTTTCAGCTTCCACTTTTGCCCAAACCTTATTGCTTATTTCATCACCTGTACTTTTTTGCTGATTCATCCTTGTCACATTTTTTTCTATCCATCCAAAATCGTCTAAACCTATATAGCTATCGGAAATGGTGTTGGTAATCGAAGAAAAAAGTCCACCTCCGCCATTTTCGGTATTGGTTAAAATGACGATGCCTAAATTCAAATCGGGATACATCGTTACGATAGATAACATTCCCGGTAAACCGCCTGTATGTGATACTTTTAAATTTCCTTTCGCATCTGATAAGCCCCAACCTAATCCATAGCCACTAAAATGAGAATTGTATCTTGGATTCGGATTGGTTTCTGTAACGGTATGTATTCGCCACATTTCATTATGGTTCTTTAAAGAAAATATGGATGATTTCAAATCGATTCCATATTTACCTTTATTCAATCGCATAATCATCCATTTGCTCATATCCGTTACATTCGAATATATACCGCCAGCAGCACTACCCATTCCTATATCGTAAGCGTCAATTGTTTTTATTGTTCCCGATTCTGAAGAGTGAGGCGTTGATAGGTTGCTTTTGTCTTTAAGTAAACTGCCAACAAAGCTATTGTTCATTTGTAGAGGCTCAATGATACGATTTTGAACAAAGCTTTCATAGCTCATACCGCTGGCTCTTGCAATCACTTCACCAGCTACAATGTAGAGTAAATTATCATAATCAAATTGAGTTCTAAATGCAGACACAGGTTTAAAATGCTGAAAGCTGGTGACAACATCTTTCACAGTAAAATTTGAGCCATCTGGGAAAAACATCAAATCACCAACACCTAATCCAAGACCGCTACGATGCGTTAATAAGTCTTGAATATTAAAATTCTCGGTTACATAATCGTTATACATTTTGAATTCCGGAATATGGTCTTTCACTTTATCTGTCCATTTTAATTTGCCCTCTTCTTCCAAAATGGCAAGTGCTGCTGTTGTAAAGGCTTTGCTATTGGAAGCAATCTGAAAATTGGTGTTTTCATTCACTGGCTTTTTAGTATTAATATCTGCTACACCATAGCCTTTTGAATGAATCACTTTCCCATCTTGCACAATGGCTATTGCGGCACCTGCTATCTTAAACTTTATCAAGGATTCAGCCATTAATGAATCAATTTTTGGGGAAGATATTTGAGCAATGGTTGTCGTTGATAACAGACAAATAAAAAGCAGCGTGGCTAAATAAGTTTTTAATTTTTTCATATTGATAATTTGTGTATTTAAATTATTTTATGGTTAAGTGTTTCACTGGTATGTATTAGCGAAGGTTTGTTTCGTTTTATTTCATATCCAATATACAAATTAATTTACAAATCATCAAATGGACTTTTAATCTGCTGGATGCTCTTGGTACTAACATGAGTGTATATTTCAGTCGTCTTGCAGCTACTAAGACCTAATAATTCTTGAGTATAAAGTAGGTCAGCACCACTTTTCTTACAGTATCTTTGTTAAGTCCTTACAGACCAATCTTTATCCCATAAGGAGGCGTGTGTGAAAAACCAGACCCCCCGTCGGCTTGACAATTTGATGGAGAAGAGAAGAAGAAACCTTCTTTATGTGTAATCCGGTTAAATTGATTAAACTTCAATAATGCCTAAACATTAAAAAGGATTCTTCATAAGACTGGACAAATTTCTGGTTCTGATTTTCTGCATAAACTGGTCGCATCTATTTAACCTAAAGCAAAAAAGACATTTTTTAACAAAAAATAGGTACTTGGACGGACGGATACCATTGAAAAGTGGAGTTTTCCATACAAGTTGGTTTCCTTATGTATAGTTTTTGGGCATTTTACTCATGGCAAGGTTGTCATGGGTAAATTCGTCCTTCTTTAGTTTATTGCTGATATTCATTTACCCTGAATGATTTTTTAAATTGTTCAAACACATTATTAGGGGCAACATTGGCTATCCCCATCTCCTTAAAAATGGCTTTATCGGGTAGTTCTCGAGAAGCTAACGCAGCAAATTGATTAACATGGTCTTGAATTGTTTCAGGTAGTTCAAATATTGATTCCGGTGTAAACATAACGGTCAATCTGAACACATCGGCTTTGTGTTTTCTCAATTGCTTTGCATCTTCTTTGCTTCCTTTTTCAATTCGTTCATTTATTTCTAAAAATGCTTTAGCTTTCAAACATATCAATGCTTCAATATTGGCATGATGCAATCCATCTTCTATCTGACTGTGTTCAATTATGTAATGGTAATAGTCATCATTTAATAGTATGGCGGACAAACTAGAAAGGTCATCATCAACAGGAATTGGTGTTAGATGTGCGTCGCCTTCTAAAACAATCACATCGGGAATTCTTGAAAACAGTTCTATTTGATGCGGAAAGTCTTTATTATCTGGTTTAATAAATCGGTAATACTCTCTTTCGTCATTACTTTTTTCCCTTCGCTGATACTTGCCATCATTAATAAATTGCCAAAACTGTTTAACAAAAGCTGAGTTAAGGGCTTCTACCACCAAAATGATGTCTATATCTTTTGTGGCTCTTGGAACAAAGCCGGCTTCATCAATAATAATATCACAGGCAGTTCCACCAATAATCACGTAGTTTTCGGGATACTGTTCAAAGTATTTTTTAAATATGTCTAATCCTCTTACCATATAAATTTCTCTAAAATTTTGTCTAATGCCATTTCAATGCGTTCATCTGTGCGGTCCTTTACGCTTAGATATAAAGAAAGTGGATCTACAACCGGCCTATCATTTGGCAGTTCATCTACCAATACCAATGGGTTGTATTTCCATACCTCTAAAGCATACCTGCCCTCATAATCGTTTGGGTTTACCAATGCATTACTTTTCTGCAAACCATAAAAAACGGTTTTTTCAATAGCCAAATATTCTTGTCTGCTTGGGTTCAAATCAGTGTATTCAGGAAGAGCAGATGCATTGCAATTCAACAGAAAAAGTTCTTTGGGTTTTTCATCTACATATACCGTTTTAATGACAGGATTCACCAGCATGTTTTGCTCCTGTGCTATGTTCCACAACTCATGTCTTTCATATCTAAAACGCATAAACTTTTCTTTTTCACCCTCAACTTCTATTAATTCATGGTATTTCAATTTGTCAATAGCATTTGTAATGGCCATTGGTGTATAACCTAATTTTTGAGCAATGTCTTTAAAGGGATGTTCTTCCAGTTTCCATTGCTGATTTCGGTGAATGATATGGTAAATCAGTAAAAATTGTGCTGACGGAAGTAATTTCTCATTTTTTTGCTTCGTCTTTGTATGAACAAAGCTTTCCCGCATATCAATCAGCAAATCAGGCATGTAAAGTTGTTTACCAGGCACTATAAAGTTGATACCTTTTTCTATCAATCGTTTACGGTGGTATGCTTGTACATTTTCTAATATTACCACCACTTTTTGGTTGAGTAGATTATTAATTTGCTGCACTTGTTTCTCAGTTTGCTGAATGCTCAGTTCATCTTCGTTTTTCAGCTCAGCTAAAATGATTTCCGTATTGAACATTTCTGTTTGATACAGTTTGAACGTCTCGTTAATATACATAGGAAGCTTGTCCAAATAGCTTTTGCCTACAAGGGTTGCTGTTGGTTGTAAACCCAGCGTTTCCTCAATATATCTAAGTGTTTTCTTCATTTCGTGCTCCATAATAAACCTTTTTATGCTTGATAAAGCAGTTAGCTTTATTGTGCAAATATAGGTTTATTATATTGATTTTAATATCTTAAATACTTTATTCGTTTCAAAAAGCCGATGTTCGTTTCGTTGCACATAGCCTAATTGATTTGTTATAAGTTTGGTATTGCCGATCGTGAATTCAGGGGTATTGGTATGATGATGACCATATACCCAATAGGCAATTTCGGATGATTCAATCAGGTCAAACAGTTCCACCGCAAAAGCTTCATTTAATATATCGCCTTTGTATTGCTCGGGATAGTTTAAAAAAGTAGGGCAATGATGGGTGAAAACTGCCACTTTTTCATCCTTAACCGTTTTCAACTCATTTTGAATAAAAGCAAAACTATCTGCGTAAAAATGATTGTATTGTTCGGAAGCGAAACGAAAGCCTTTGTGTTTAATTAAATGAAAATCATTCAAGCTGCGTTCAATCTGCCATTGGTGGCTGGGACTGATTTTACTCCACAGAGTAGAGAAAATCAACTTAGCATTATCATGCACTACCGAAGTATTGTTAACCAAAAAAACATTACTGCGAATGGCTTCATCCAACACACCACTTTTTTCAGTGATATCAAAATGGTAATACTCATGGTTGCCCGGCAACCAATAGGTGGTTTCAAAGTTGTCCGCCACGTAACTGAAAAAATCTCCGTGCTTATCCATTACCGAAAATGGCACAATATCTCCAGCCAATACCAATACATCTCCAACAGGTTGCAATGCGTGCTTCTTGATGAACGCCTTGTTGGCAGGAAATTCTAAATGTAGATCGGAGGCGTATTGGAGTAGCATTGTCTGAACTATGATTTATTTGATTCGCGTTATTGCAGTGATTTTGTTTTCTTAGCATCCGAACCATGACCATCATAAAAATCAGACAAATCATAGTTCAGACGAATTTTCCCCGTCAACAACACCTATCAACCCCTTTTTCTGCTCCCTTAACTTCTCTGCTTTGGCTTTGAGTAGGTTAATATCTTTATCTGCCGCTTGCAATACTTGGCTATGCCGATTTGTTCTTCGTATGTCGGAACAGTAACTTTTAAAGAAAAGAAATCGGAAAGTGTTACATTCAGTAATCCATGAGCTCTGCCACCTTCGTGGGCAATTTTCGTCAATCCTTTATCTAGGTGGTTTGCACCAAAAAATTGTTCAAAATATTCCGGATTGTTTTTCTTTTTATCCAAAGCCAGGTCTTTAACGATGGTATATTCCTGCGGTTTTATTTCAATAGATTCAATGGTTTGCTCCAACAGTGTGCCAATAAAAAACTTAGCGACCCTAACATTCTCCATCAATCTTTTAAACACTACATCATAAAAAGGATTTGCAATAATCATTGTTTAGTTATTTTAGGGAAGGTACGATAATAAATGGTAGTAAACCGGAGAGGCAGTTAATGAGAGGAGTCATTGGCTGATCAAGATTAAATACTCTGGTTCCTTTTTAAAGGAATTTTTTTATCCACCGTCATTCACTAAAAAGTGCAGGATCCGACAGGCATTTCCCTTGCTCTTTTGATTTTTTTCAGTCAAAATACGTACTCTGAGTGTATGTTTTTTTTCATTCAATGATTGACCTAACATCAAATACCAGGGCAGATGAAGATTTTCACTCCATACTGTGAATAAATCTAGTTTCTTAAATGGTTTACCATCGATACTATAAGAAATGATACCCGCATCAGGCCCAGATGCCACACAAATTCCTATCGTATTTCCCGTAAATTCTAATTGGAAAGTTGCATCGGGTTTCTCTCCTATCAACGCAGGAATATTTACATATTGTTTTCGGGTACCTGCACCATCCTTTGGTTTCCAGGAATCAACCGATATAAAATCACTTTTTATTTCAGCATTTTTAATTGAAAGATACCTTGCCTTATCATAACTTCCATCATTTAATATATTGGGTAAAGTATATGCTGTATTTACATCATTTTTTTGTACCGGATTAAAAGCATTATTTAAAAAGGTCTTAATGGATTGGAAATAGACCTCCTGTCCGAACGGAGAAGGATGTAAATCTTTAAAATCATCCGCCCAGGTAAATTCCTTATTTTTAATCCGTTCAAATACCTCTTTAGCCAGATGAATACTATTTACTTGGTAATGTGCAGCAACCTGCTCATGATTTTGAATTTCAGATGGTATTATTCCATGTTGATAATCTATTAATTTTTCCGGATCTACAAAATGCATCAGTACAATATCCATTTGAGGATTAGATCTTTTTGCTTGCCGGACGATACCTTCCATTCCCCGAATTTGTGCCACACTATCAAACCCATTTGTCCTGTCATTTACCGCTGCCTCTT
>CAMBXP010000109.1 GCA_945871895.1 Chryseobacterium gleum
AGAATTTGTTTGGCGTACTTGTAATCTTGAATACCGCAAGTAGTAATGGTGTTAGTATAAGTCTCTTTGGTTTGTTCGATTGTTTCTGGAGCGATACTCACCAAAAAATGATAAGCTTCAATATATAATTTACTTCTGTGTTCGGCTTGTTCTTTCAACACTTCATCATCGTTAAACTTATCAGGATGCCAATTTTTCATGGCTGTTCTGTAGATAGATTTTAGCTCATTTAAATCGGTGTCTTTTGTAGCACCAAATAGCTCACGGTAGTCGTCAATTTTCTTCATAAGACCGCGAAGATACACTTTTATTGTTATTGAAATGTTATTCTATTTTAGCGCTCAAGCCCTTGTCGAGCAATGCGCTGCAAATAGGTTCAAGAGTTTCGTAATCGGCCCTCTTTACAGAACACCTGCCTTTATAATGAATTAGCATAGTACATTGCTCTGCCTGAATTTCTTCATGTTCACAAATCTCCACCAAACATTTAATCACATGCTCAAAAGTATTTACATCATCATTGTAAATAATTAAATCGAAGATTGGCGCTTCTTCTACCAATACATCTAGATCGAATTGCTCTTGGGTTTTTGTATGAGATTGAAAGTAATTCATTGAGGTAAAAATAAGGAAAGATCAAACATCACAAAAAAAACATTGCCCCGAATATCATTTGAGGCAATGCAACTTCATTTTACGTGTTGCATTAATTCCCAATTATGATAAAGTATTAATACCAAAGAGAACAAATCGTAAATAAAAGGTTCTAGACGCATAGTTGTTGTTGCAGATTAAAGTATAGGAAACACTTAATTGCTGCAATGGTGAGTTACAACAAGGGTAAAATAAATCGATTTGATATCTAAAACAAATTATTGAACAAATCGCATTTCAATTGTGAATAAAGATCTACTTCTTAAGCAGTTCTAAGGCTTTATCGACAGATATTTTTTCTTTGCCTTGGTAAGCAACAATAAAGGCATCCGTTAAGCCCGCAGCTAGCACTTGGTCTTTCAACTTGCGCGCGTCATCAATACTAGTAAAATTACCTACATTAAAAATCGTAATGCCACTAGCATCTTTATAATACTCTACTTTCGCTGGAAGATTGAAAAACAAAGTTGTTGTTTCTACAGGAACGTCTTTGGCGTAAGCACCAACTTGTACCTTAAATGTGATGTTAGCGGCATTGACTGTAGCGGCAGAATTGTTCTTTGTGGCAGTCACAGTAGTATTCGCACCTGCTGCAGCACCAGCCGCTTGCGCATCAGCCACCGCAATTCTTTGTCCGCCTTTGTAAGCTATTACAAATGCATCTGCAATACCAGCAGTATTAATCTCCGCTTTGCGTTTATTCGCAGCGTCTAAATTATCATATTTACCAACAGAGTAGCGCAGCAACCCACTAGTTGTTCTCTCTACATTTAATGGCTGCATATCATAAATACTTCCTTTTTTAATTTCTCTTGAGAACACTCCAATTTGAACAGTATAAAATAATTTATCGCTAGCAGAAACATCAATACTTGTAGCTCTATTTTCGGCAGCCACTGGAGCAATAGCCACCGGATTTTTAACCTCTACTTTATTGATGCTTTCCACTTCTCTTGCTTCAATAACTTGCAAAGCATTTTGAGTTTGAACATCTGCTTTTGCAGTAACCTGATCGGCCTGATCCATAGAAATTCTTTTTCCATTGTAGTAAGGCACCACAAAAGCATCTGGATACCCCATTTGGCGGATTTTATCTTTTGCAATTGCAGCAGCTTTAAATGATCGGAAAGTACCCGCCGTATATCTTATAAAACCCATAGGTGTTTTTTCTCCAAACAAAGGAGATATGCCTTTAAATAAATCTTGAGGAATTGGATTTCTAAAAGCACCCACTTGCACGGTGTACACTAAACCTTCAGGCAAAGGCACATCCACAGGAATAGGTTGTGCTGCAGAATAGGCGACATTGGATTGAATTGCAAACTGATCTTTAATTACAGCAGCTTGCACATCTTGCGATTTCCCACCAAAAACAGGTGAATTTGCCACATCAATTTTAGCTGCTGCTGCGGTTGTATTTTGCGCTGGATTAGCTGCTTTTGTTGTCGCAGCAGTTAAAGAAGGAGTTGCTGCAACTACCTCTTTATCCGACTTCTCTTTATAAGCAACAAAGGCATCAGTTTGTGTGTTTTTGTCGGCCGATTTAGCATCTACCTCTTTGGCTACTTGCGGATTTAAACTCTGCAAATACAACTTAGCTTCTTCTCTTTTTGATTTTGCTTCCAAACGCGAATTATCAATCACCATAGACGATTGCAATGCTTGCTCTTCTTTTTGGTCGGCAAGGTTTTTTAATCTGTCGGCCTCGGCAGCATTGCCTTTAGCTAAAGCTTGCTCAGATTGCACTTGATAATTTTTGCTTTCTTTTTTAAGCTGTATGTACTGAGCCACTTCACTCGTTATTTCCTTTTCTATCAATTGTGCTTCGGTTAACATGGCATTATATTCCTTAGCAGCCTCTGGCGTTTTTTTAGCGGAATTAGATGCATTTGTTGCAGCGACAACAGGAACAGCAGGTATTTTATTTTCTTTAATGGCTAAAATTTGTTGTTGTTTAGCAAGTGCTTGTTTTTTCAATTCATCGGCGTGATTTAACACCGCCGATGCCAATTCGGGGTTGGTAGTGTTTGCAGCTTCTATTTCTTGTTCTCTAGATTGAGCAATTAAAGCATTTACTTCTTTTTGTAATTTAATTACCTCATCTTTTTGTTGAGCTGTTAAGGCGTCATTTTGAACAACATTAATTCTGTTTTGGTTTTGATCGAGAGCTTGCTGATTGTTTCTCACTTCATCTTTAATCGCTATATTTTTGGCTTTGATAGAATCGGCAGGAGAAACTTTCGCCACTGCAGAAGCTTTATCGTGTTTAACTTCCATTACTTTGCGCTGCGACTCTAAAGCAGCTGATTCTAAAGCATTGGCCTGATTGTTAAGATCTGTTTGTCCGGCAAATGATTTAGTTTTTTTCGCTTTCAATCTCAGCTCCTCCCCTTTTTTAAATTGCTCTTCGGCCGCTTTTAGTTCTTTGTTTTTTTGATCGTTCAGCACCAAACCTTTTTTCTCTATTGCTTCTTGCACCGCTAGCTTATTGGCTTGAAGTTCAGTTTTATTTAGCTCACCTCTTTTAGCCATCGCTTGTTTCATTTTGGCTCTGCCCAATTTGATTTTCTTAATCGCTTCCTTATTCAATTTTTTAGCCTCCGATTTTTTTGTGCTTGCAGCAGCTTGTTGCTTTAAAGTCTGCGCTTCATCGTAATTTTTACTGGCATCTTCTTCCAATGTATTTACTGCAGCCAAAGCCGTTTGCACTTGCTCATCTTTGCTATATTCATGTGGTGTTGGCGCCACGCCAAAAGCTTCATTCACTTTAGCTGGAGTAGTTTTAACAACAGCTGCATTAACTTTTTGAGCAGTATCGGCACTTGCCGCTTTAGGCGTATTTACAACAGCAACGGCAGGTTCTTTAATGCCTTTTATCATTTCTTGCTGTTGCTGAATAAGCAGTGCTTCCTTTTGAGACGCGTCGTTAATGAAAGTAACTTTTTCTTTAAAATCTTTGGCCGATTTCACTTTCTTGCGCACCAACAAATCCTTCAACCACATGTTTTCTAGTTCTGTTAATTGGATAGAATCAACCTTTAATTTACCTTGCTGAAGGGCTTGTTTAATGATAGCTTGATTGTTATCGTACTCGGCACGATTGGCTAAAAAGTAATTTTCCGAAGCCACCAACTGTTTATCTTTCGCGGCCTTCTCTAGTGCTTCAGCTTCTTTGTTCAATTTCTTTTTATCTTCTGCATTGGCCGTGGCGGCAGCTTCTCTTTTTTTCTGTTCGGCCTGAGTGTATAAATTCAAAGCTTCATTTTCTGCTGTACGCGCATTTCCTACATTCGAACTCACTGCAGGCGTTGAACTGTATTTAGTGTCATTTTGCGATTTAAGGCCAAAAGCGGCTAGGGCTGCTGCCGACTTTTGCTCTGGTGTTGCTTTATCCGCTGCAACTCCGCTAGGGAAAATCACTTTTGATTTAACAGTATCTTCAACAACTACGGGAGCTGTTGTGCTTGTTGCTGCGCTTGTTGGATTTACTGGTGTAACAACAGGACTTATTGCTACTGCGGGAGGTGTTGATGCGGCTGGTGCTGGTGTTGCAGAAGCCACCGCTGACTTACTATAACTTTCCACTGCAGCAATTTGCGTTTCATCCAATTTATTAGGAGCAGAAGCTATTTGCTGCGGAGTGAGCTTTGCTTCTTCTTTGATTTTATTTGCATTGGCTGCATAGGCGGCAATCTCTCTATTTTTCTTTTCTTGCTCTAATTTTAAATCATCAATTTTCTTTTGTGTTTGTGCTTTAGCTGCTTCAGATTTAGTCGATTTCAAAGCTGTTTCTAAGATAGCTTGTTCTTCTTTTACCGACGTCAATAAATCTATAGTCATTTTGGCTTTGGCCATTTCGTCGTTGTACTTTTCTGCCGGATTATTTTTCTTACCTACAGTATCTAATTTAGCCAAAGTTTGCGACACATCTTCCTTGGTGTTTGGCACCGCTGCTGCAGGAGTAACGGTAGTTGGTGTTTGGATTTGCGTTTTTGCCTTTTGTTCGGTTGCTATTTGTTTTTTACGCTCAGCTTCTAATACAGCAACATCTTGCGTTTTTACGGTATTTACTTCTTGCTGAAGGTCGGCAATAACTTGTGTTTCTTGCGATTCTTCGGTAGTTTCCGATTTAATAGCTGCCAATTGAGCTTCTGCTATCATTTTATCCGATTGTCGGGCTGCCAACTCTTCTTTTGTTTCAGAGAGTTGTAGATTCAATTCATCTTTTATTTGCTGATTTTTAGTAGCATCTATCTGTTTCTTTAAATTCTTTTGGTCGGCTTCTATTAGCTTTATAGCTGCATCTATCTTAGCAATCTCGGTTTCTGTACTTTTTATTTCTTGGTCTTTATTGGCTTTGGTGGCAGCCAAAGACTGTTGCATACTCACCTCACTACTTTGAGAATTTCTCTCTTGAATTTCATCTAATTTTTTTCTTTGCGCTTCTAACTTAGCAATGGCTTGGTCGGAATTCTTGGTTTCGGTAGCTTCCTTAATCACACCGGCATAATGCTTGGCAGCATCGGCTTCTTCTTTTTTGTTTTTACTCTCTGTCTTTTTTTGATCTGCATAGTGCTGAGTAATGCTAGCTTCACGAGCTTTCTTTCTTAAGTCTTTAACCTTATTGTCTATTTCTACTTGAATTTTTTTCTTTTCTTCTGCATTGTTTGTTTGATTCAATTGACGCGTTAAATCAACAATCTCTTGTTTCGCCTCATTGGCTTCATCGTTCTTTACTCTGTAAACATAATCGGCAGCTTCTGTTTCGTCTTTTAACTTATTGTATTCTTTTTCTAATTCTTGAGCCTCTTCGCTGGCCTCAGCCACCATGGTGTTATCGGTCACCGCAGCTTTGGTTGCAACAGGCGTAGTTTCGGTAACAGGTGCTTCTGTTTTAGGTGCTTCTGTTTTCTTTATTGGTGCGGTATTAAAACCTACATCTTTCGCTGTATTCACATCCAAAGAGGCACTTTTTCTATACACCTCATTAAAAGCCACTTCATCCACTTTTGTTTGAAAAGTATTGGTAACAGCCATGGCCTCCGCCGGTGTTTTTTTCAATTGAATCTTTTGATTTACAATAGGTGCTGTTTTCTTAGAAGGCAAATCCACCAGCTCTTCATGGGGCGCATAACCAGGAGCAACAACATTAAACTTGTATTTTTTACTCGAAGCCAAAGTCATGGAGTAAGCGCCCGATTGAGGATTCGATTTAAAAACGCCTACTGTTTCACCTGTTTCGGCATTGGTAACGGTAATCGTTGCATTTTTTTGTTTGTTGGCTTCTGCTACCAAATCTCCTTTGATAATGGTGTTTTCGATTCTTTCTTTGGCAGGTACAATTTTAAAGACCGTTATTTCATCTTTAGCACTGGCGCGAGACGAAGCGAAATAAGCCACATTTTCGGCCATATCGGTAACATACAAAACATCATCGTCTGGCGAGTTAATGGCAAAACCAAGGTTAACTGCTGGTCCCCACAACATGGTATTGGTATCTAATTCTGAACGATAGATATCATAGCCCCCTAAACTATGGTGACCTTTGGAGGCAAAGTACAATATTCGTCCGTTAGGATGTAAATATGGATAATCTTCATCGTAAGGACTGTTAATGCTTGGCCCCACATTCAGCGGAGCACTTTTTGTTTGATCGGCAAACAAAACCACTTTATAAATATCTCTACCATTTTCGCCCTTTTCTCCGTAGCTCGAAAAGTACACCTCTTGCACGCTAGCACTATGAACTATGAGAGATGATTCATTTAATTTCTTATCTAATTTGGTTTTAAAATCATCAGGCTTCACTAAAATTTTTCTATCGAACTGTCCCAAATCATAAGTTCTAAAAAATTCGGCTCTAGAAGCCTCTTTTTTACTTAGCACATTAATCGACTGAATATCTTGTATTACCGATTTACCCTCTTCACATTGCTGAATCAATGGTGCAACGTCATACTCCTTCAAAACTTTAACAGGAGCCCGTCCCTTAAAATCGGTATAAGATTTTATAGCTTCTTTAAAATAGTAATTGAGTTGATAGGCTTTTCCTAAAAAGAAATAGGCCATTGGATCAACGCCTGATTTAGTCACCGAGAACTTTAAAAACTTAAGTGCTTCTTCTTTATCGGCACCCGCGTACAACAAACAAGCACCATATTTATAGCTGTAATCGGCGTTATCAGAATGATTACTTGCCAGCTGCGCGTAAAACTCAAGAGCTTCTGAATACTTTTTTTCGGCAAACAGTTTCTCTGCATTTTTAATCATGTCGGCTTCCGATTTAAAGCCATCTATAAATGAAATAGACAAGGCAGCTATGACGAATAAAAGCAGCGTCCGATAAATCTTATTTAACGGCAGAGGAAATGATGTATTAATTGTAGATGTCAAATTCTTATACCTTTTTACGACCTATATTAACAAAAGTAACAAATTTAATAAGCGAAACAGTAGAATAGGCGATAGATACTAACAGAAAGAGGTTAAGTTCTCTTTTTGAAGAGGTAAGTTTTGTTTTCAACGCCCTGTGCCAAACGGGTAATATTTTTTTGATGAGTTACCAAAACCAATACTGCTATAACACCCGAAAACACCTTTAAAGATGGGGCTTGTTCTTCGAACACAAAAATGATCAACACTGGAAAAGCCAAACCTGCCAGCATAGAACCCACCGAAACATATTTTGAGATAATGAGAACGAGCAAGAACAAAAGCACGGCTATTAAAGCAGCTTCCCACATCACGGCAAACACAATCCCCAGTAAAGTAGCAATTCCCTTTCCTCCTCTAAATGCCGCAAAAACAGGGAAAATGTGGCCGAGTAAAGCTGCAATCCCCAGCGCCAGCATTAAGTTCATAAAAGGATTAGAGGTAACATCATGAGGAATCACATTTTGTAAAAAGGCCAACTTCACTGAGGCGAATCCCTTCAGCACATCAATGGCTAATACAGGAATACCTGCCTTTTTTCCTAAAACTCTAAAGGTGTTGGTCGCCCCTGCATTACCTGAACCGTATTCGCGTACGTCGATTTTAAAGAAATACTTTCCTATCCACACCGCAGAAGGTATAGAGCCTAAAATATAAGCCGCCAGAAGAAGTATTACATTGATAAAAGTCATGTCCTCTCTTTGAAAATCGCGGTGAAGGTAATTAATAATGATTAGTATGCAAAAGGAGGATAAACGAAGAAATTAACAGCCTTTTTGTAAAAACGAAAATCCCCAACCAGCTGAGCCAATCGGGGAGTTTAATTCTCTATAATTTCTTAATTCGTTACCTCAATCATTTTAAAAGGAACCTTAATAATCGCTTGATAATCCTCTCCAGCTTCTAACATATCTTCATCGTCTTCCTCATAAAACCAGTTGATCACCACATCTTTACCTGTTTTATGAATTGATTCTAGCTTTTTAAATAAATCAAGAATACATTTAGATGAACTGGTATTAAAGTACTCTAATTGAATATTAACACTAGTTTTATCTTTAGGTTCCTGCGAATATTTATCTAAAGACTCTACTACAGGTTTATAAAACTCAATAGAGTTTTCTGGAATAGATCTTCCTTTTAATTCTAACAATCCCGCCTCTGAATCGAAAATAATTGTGGGCGTTTTCGATGTTCCTTCAATTGTAATTTTGTCCATAACCTATTGTGATATTTTAATATATAAACTGAAAAATGAAAAGTTTTCCTCGATTTTCAAGAATTCGTAATTCAATTTCTGACCACTTTTTCTTGCAATATCGATAAACCCTAATCCTCCGCCTCCTTTTTCTGAAAAACCTTCTAAACTCAAAACATCTTGGTAATACTGTTTCAATTCGTCTTTATCCATTGCGTTAATCTTGTCGATACGCGCTTGCAAACTCCCCACTTTATCTGAACGCACAAAATTACCCGTCATAATGTTGTATTCAACGGTATTTTTACTTATCATGAAAATAGCTTGCTTTTTAGCTTCGTCACCCGACATGTCGGCTCTCATCTCATCTCTATGATGGTATAAATTCTGAAGACATTCTACCAAAACGTTGTACACTTTCTTTCTCACTTTTGGTTGTTCGTCTAGATTTTCGAGTTTGGTTTCCATGTTTTGAAGCATGGAAGAGAGGAGTTCGGAAGTGATGTCCCCTTTAAATGACAGCATGATATCGTTGTGCTCCATTTTTTTATAGAAACTGTAGATATCAAACTTCATTGCAGTCTTTTCTGAAATGTTACTCACTAGTGCGCATTTTGTCGTTGAACGCTCGAAACTCATTTGGGTTTCTCTCTGTAGCAAAACTAATTAATTTCGGCTATTTTAAAAATAATCAACGCTTTTAGTTTGTGGAATCGTATTTTTGCCAAAATATTTAACACAATGCAGTGGTTCGAATCGTGGTTTAATACCTCTTATTATCATCAACTATATAAAAATAGAAACGAGCAAGAAGCGCAAAATTTCTTGCACAAACTCGTTCCTCATTTAACCCAAGATAAAAGCGCGAAATTTCTTGATATATGCTGCGGAAAAGGTCGTCACTCTCAAGTAATC
>CAMBXP010000110.1 GCA_945871895.1 Chryseobacterium gleum
ACGGGTCCCTTTCTTTTTAAGATGAAGAATAAAATAATTTTTTACAGCTACTGCTTACTTACGGGATTCATTGGATTTATCACCCGTTGCTTTACAGATGATTTACAAAAATTAGTGATGGTAATGTATATGGGCGGCAGTTTACTGATGATAGCTGCCATTTATTACTGGAGTTTAGAAATGTTTGAAAAAGAAATGAAATATCATTTTTCATTGAGAACATTCATCAAAAAAGGATTGCGTATTTCGGGCTTAATAGGCATTTTTGCAGCATTGTCGGTAATTCTTCAAATTGTAGTTTTTGGTAATGAAGTTTTAGAAGGAAACTTAGCCATTATTCATATCGACCCGCGCATTAAACCCGAGGATTTACAAGAAGCCATTGATGGTGCAGAGATATCCAACTCATGGTATGTTTTGGCCGCCATGCAGTTGTTTCGCTCCTTAACTTTCGGCTTGTTTTATACCATCATTATCTCTGCTCTTTTTGTGTTGCATCCTTATAGAGTTAAAGACGAAAAGAGAAAGTAGTTAGTCCTAAAAACATTGTCATATCTTAAAAGTTTGAAGTCATGCATAAAAATTTAATCATTCTTTTCTTTTTCGCTGCATTATCGGTTAATGCTCAAGATACCATTAACTTAAACGGTGTTTGGAGAGATTCATCGGGGACTTCTTTCGCCAATTGTTATGCTATCATCACTCAAAAAGGAAGTAAAATCACTTTTAGTCATTACATTGAATTTAACGGTCAGCCTTTCGTGGAATTCGGACAAGGTGCACTTAAGCGCAGAACCATTAAGTACAAAGTTAAAGTAACCAAACAAATACCAGGATGGGCTACCACAGGTGAGCATGAACTAACTTTAAGTGCCGATGGAAAAACTTTAAGAGGGTTTTATCATGATGGTAAAGGCAATACCGGACCAATGGTGTTAAAACGCGTTCATTAAGTTTGAATTAAATTGCTTTAACTTCACTCCTGCATCAATAGCTTTAAGCGTGCCAGTGATTTCTGGTTGTTGGGCAGTTTAAAAGCACTCGTTATTTGATTCTTTTCCGATGCAGTTAGGTGCCAGCTCAACGATAGTTTTTTTCCTTTTTTTCTAGTAGGTAATTCAAAATCTACCACATCAATTTCACCGTCAAAACATTCAGAGAAATATTGTATTAATTGGTCATGATTCATGTCTTGTGTTCTAAACATGTTAGAGTAAATGCTTCCTACGGGCGACATTAATTCACCTAAGAATGTTTTTTTTGGGTTTTCTTCCACTTGAAATCTTTTTTCGTTGTCGCGAATTTGAATGATAACAATTCCACTGGTGTTGGCACTAATCCAGTTTCTAAAGGTGTAAATAAATTTAATGGTAGCCTCTAGTCCAAAGTTGTCGCGTGCACCAGCATCCATTACTTCAATTACTGGTGAACTTGGCAAATGAGCAACAGGCATTATGAATGGAAAAGTAGCACTCATCCTAAGTGCGGTGACAAACCTTAAATTATCGGCATCTTGCTCTTTAAAGAATCTCGAGAATTCGATGGCATCTATAGTGTGGTTGTTTCTAACATTGTTTTTTGGTGAAAGGAAAGATAAGTAAGAAATGGGTTGAGAGGCGATGAGTAATTTTCTACCATCGTTAATAATGGTTGGCGATACAATCATCATAGGTATTTCGGCATTGGCTTCTGGTTCGCGATATTCCCATATTCTTTTGTTGAGCATATTTTCGGTATTCTCATTCAAATTGTTTTCAAAGGCATAACCTCTATCAACGGTGTAGTTGTGTCCGTTATCTTCAAAATGTCGGAATTTAAAAATAAGGTCATTCATAGTAACGTGAAAAGAAAGGTTGTTGAGCATATCTTTACTTACATTGTCGATGTACTTTTGGTCGTATATATTTTGTATTTCGCCTTTGTTGGCCCTCATATATAGTTCACGCAAATAAGCTGCGCCCACCATACCTCCCGATGAACCTGTGATGAGTTCGGTGTGGTTTAGCAATTCTCCATTTAAAACGCTATCGGCCTTAGAAAGCGCGAAGAAAGTCCATAAAGAAGCCCTCAAACCTCCACCCGAACAATTTACAATTACGAGTTTTGGTTTTTGCTTGCTTTGTAGGGCGTGCTGACTATTCTTATCTCTCCATTTATCTAGAATACTAACTGTGTGTTTAAAGTCCTCCGCATAATTGGCGGCGTTGATATTGTGTTGTAATGTACCATCTCTAAAATCGGCTTTTGTTGTTTCGTAATTTAAGCCGTAAGCCTTGTTTTCAGTGTTAAAGAAATCGAATTGAGAGAAGTAGTTAAATGCCACAAAAAGCATAATGAGCACAGAATCGGCCCAGCCCCTAAACCAAGAGTGAATGGCCGATGTGAGCATTAAAAATAGCGTGAAAAGCAAAATCAAACTTGCCCCTGCAGGTATAATAAACAGTTTATAGGTGCTTAAAAAACTGAGTAATACAATGCTGCAAAACACAATGATTTCGAACAAGGCTGCATTCAAGTGGTTTTGTTGAAATACCTGCTTTAGCATTTTATTGTCGTAATGGTCGATGTTACGCGCCAAGCGAATTTTAAACGGACCACTCAAGTAGGTGGAGATATTCCATTCTTTGTCTACATTGATGAACTTGTCCCAATCTACTTTTTTGTGAAGTATATCTTTAATGGGCTTTTTTGTTTTCTCTTCGGGGTCGGGATACAAATCAATATCATCTTCATCTTTTACTTCTTCATGATCATGTTCAGCTGCTGTATCTACGCCAAACATTTTTTTGATGTCTTTGTTGGTAGAAGAGAAGTAGGCGAAGCACATGAAAATATTTACAGTATAGCCTACAAGAAAAGAGAATACGATAATTGTGATGTACGTCAAATCTTTGCCATTGTCAATAGAAAAAGAAATTACATTATATAGATAAATCAAAACACCTATAATGGGGAAAATAGAGTTGTTGATGCAGTATTTAATGAAAGGGCGCGATAAGGTGGCCAAGAAAGCAAAACGGTGTCCGTTCATGATGTAAGAGGAGATGTTGAAGGCCATCACGAAACCACCAAATGAAAATCCCATGATAAAGTACGACAACCAACTCACCTCATGAAGGTATTCAGGAGAGAGAAAGAGATATTGAATACCATAGTCGTGGGCAATTTTACCAGTAATCAAACTGATGATAATCAGCCAAAAAAGAACTATTAATAAGTTGTTTTTGAGGTGCACCCACACGAGCTGAATAGGAAAGAAATAAAACCATCTTTTAAAAAAGCGATTTTTAAAAATTGATTTTGTTTTACTCATTCTAAATAGGGCTTGATGTGTCCTTTACGCAAAGAAGTAGATAAGGTTAGGCTATTGTCTTCTTTTTAAAGTAAGCATCTAAGAGATGTGTGAAAACCGCGAAGAGTAAAGGATCTATAAGTAGTCGGTGCCGCGCTTCGAAGTAAAAGAAACATTGCACAAATGAAAAAGCTAAGGCGACAAAAAGCCATTTAAAATGTTTGTTTTTTAGGCTTAAGAATAGCAGAACACCAATGAAAATTAAGTTGATGAATCTAACTGCTGGTAGCACTTGTTGAACTGCCGATGGATATTCTTTGCCCATGTTTGGCGAATAAAACCAAAAGTTTTTCATCTTAATACCTAACATTTTAATTACATGAAGTGGTTCGTTTAACCATTGGTCTTTATAGCGATTCATAAAGAAATCGTTTTGTTCTTTTACCGAAGATTTTCCTAGAGTATTCAAGTCTTCGTCGCTCAAAGCGCTATAATAATTTTGGCCATTGTTAAGGTAGTTGCCTCCCTCAGAATCGTGCAAACTTCCTTTCCATAGTATCTTTCCCGATGTAGAGGTGAGCGCGATAATGTTATCGCTTAAATAATTGTGAATTAGCCAAGGGGCCAACATAATCCCTGTGCCTACAGCAATGAGCACAGCTTTTTTAATCTCTTTTTTATAACAAATCAAGCTTAAAACAAGGAAAGGGAAAACGATGAAAGTACCTCTGGCCATGATGCATAAACCTAGCACCAATCCTTTTTCTACTAGTGATGCGCTATTTTCTTTTAAAACAGATAAACAAGTGTATAAGCTAAGCACTAAGAAAAGAAAGTCGTGTGCAAATGGATGAATACATTTCAATTCGTAATAGATAAAGGCAGGGTGCAAAAGTGGGATAATGGAGAGTAGCATCATTATTTTGTCGCTTATTTGAATCCATCCCCATTTTTCGCATTTTTTTAAAAGCGAATAAAGAAGCAAGGATGCAGAACTCATCAGAATAATATTAAGCAAAGCAGCTGCAATGGGGGCATTGCAGATAGAAAAGGTAATGCTAAGTAATATAGGATAAATAGGGAATTGAAAACTGTGGTTGAGCACTCCATCATTCAAATAGAAGAACATATGGTGCTTGGTGAAATTTTGTGCTATTTCGTAATCTTCAAAAGTATTGAAATGGGCGATAAAAAAAAGTAAGACAAACTTAATAACACTTATCAAAACAACAATAATAAGTAGCTTTTTGTTAATGTTTAATCCCTTAATAGCCATAACCCCAATGATCACTGCGCCGTAAGCCCAATATTTTGTAATCTTTTTTATCTATGGCTTCCTGAGCCTTTTCACGATTGATATAAACCGATTTCTTTTGGTAGCTTTCTACACCTAATCCAATTTGAAAAAACACTCCGCTCACCACCGCCGCAATAAACAATTGCGACCAAATTTTATGTTTTGCAAACAACCACCTGTAGCAGTAAAATGAGTAAATGAAAGGAAGAGGGAATAGTATGATGAAGGTGTGTGGCGACGGACCTTTGATAGAAAAGAAAAAACTGCAGAAAAGTAAAATATAACTTGCTACCATAGTCCATTTTATTTTTTTCCAAGAACTATCGTCGTTCTTTTGAAAAAAGGCAATGATGAAAAAACCTACTTGTGCCAAGCCAAATACATACAGGTAGGCTGTAAATGGCGACATCCATACATGATCTTTAACCAATTGTAATCTTTGTTCGGTGGTGCCTCCCAGCATATAAGGAACTTCGTAAGCCGCAAACGACATTAGTTTTGTTAAAATAGGTACTGCATTTTCAAAATTAGTAACTTGAAATACTAGGTTTGAATCTACTTTACCTGCTCCACCTGCATCGGGATGAAGAAGAGTAGGAATCAATGTGCTAATGCCTAGTGCAGCGCCAACTATAAAGTACACACCGTATTTCACAAGCGCTTTACGCTCATTTTTAAGCACATGTAAAAATGCAAAGCCAGTAAAGGGAAGAAGTAAAACCCACGACAAATGTATTTGCATGATACAAGCAATCACCAAGCCGAAAACAAAAAAGGAAATGCCTTTTTTTATCAAAGAATCTTTGTGAAAATCCATTACTTCTATAAAGCATAAGAAAAATGGAATAGAAAACACAATTACATATGATGGATTCACCACGCGTGTAGAAAACTGCATCATCCATGGTGTGGTAAGGGTGATGACCCATATTATCCATTTAGGGAAATCACTAAATCGTTTGCATAAATAATTGGCGAAATAGGAAAGTACTGCTAGAGAAAGTAAGCCTAAAAAAATAGCTGGAGCCTCGGGTATGGGCAAGATGTAAAAAGCTACACTTACCAATAAACCCTGCAAGGCACCTGGTATTTGGGTTTTCGTATACACTACATCGGGGCCGTAAAATGGCCATGTTCCGGTGGTGTACGATTTTAAGCCTATTAAATAAATTTGCTGCTCATCTTCGGCCCAAAATTCACTTACCACTCCATATGCAATGCGCAGAAGACAAAGTGCGATAATTAAAACAATCAAATATTTTTTAGGAATATCTTTCATCGTTTTAATATTGAAATGCCATGCGGACCTTCGTTGAACAGTAAATCGAGAATGCTGAGGTTGTGCATAAAGCCCAGCTTATCTGAAAACACCTGCATGTATTCTTCGTGCTTAAAATCTTCGTTTGTTCTAGGGTGTATGCTGGTTCTAAAATCGATTAAACCAGCGCATTCTTTTTCGTAGCTTTCTGTGGGTGTTAGCTTAATGTTGAGTTTCATTTTTGTGCAAACCCAGTGGTGTAATAGGTTGTTGTACTCCAGTAAATACTCGGGTTTGCTAAAAATTAATTTCTCTAATTCGGCTTCGTAATATTCAAAAAATGGCGCAGAGCGGTAGGCAGTGGTAATTGAGCGCCACAGTATCAACTGCCAATTGTCGTTGTATGATATTTTTATGTTTTTGGTAGCTGTGCGCTCTCTATGTCTGCTTTCTAGCGGAATAGACAGTGTTAGTTTTTTATTCGACCCATAGATAGATATTCTGTTTCTATAAGTTTGCTTTGGGAAATGTTCGTTAATTTCAAGCAATGCATCGGGGTGTTGCAGCAATTGAGTGTAGTACTCAATGGGCCCTAAAAATGCAGTAGAAAAAATTGCTGTTGCCATTATTTAGCTGCTTCTTTTTTTGCTTTTTTATTTTTCCAAAGTTTGTTGGCCAACCACAACAACACGCCGCCAATTAAGAATTCCCATAAATATGAACGAGAAATACCGTCTTTGTTTACGAAGGTGAATAGACGGTCGAATTGCAATCCGCCGCGCTCATCATTATACGACATCCAAATAAAAACAGGAGTACCTACAATATGGTCATCTGGCACAAAACCCCATGCTCTTGAATCGGCCGAGTTATCACGATTATCACCCATTGCGAAATAATAATCTTTATCGAAAGTGTAGCTGTCTATAAAACCTTTGTCGTCTCTAAATTCTGGTTTAGCAGAATTCATATATTCTTTAATCGCCAGTTCGTCAGGAAAATCATTTTTTACTAAAGTGGCATCAAAAGCTTTTATTTTAGAAAGAATATCTTGCATTTCAGCATCGCAGCCTGAAGCAATATAGTCTTGCACTGCTTGAATCAACTCGTCTATGTCTTTTTGATTGAGTGCGTTTTGTTGTGCATAAAACACATCTGCTAATTTGTGAATCTCAACAGGTAAAGGAAAACCTTGGTTGTTGTTTAATATTCTGTAGCATTCTTCTTGAATGTTGTTGTTGCTTGGAACCGTTTTTAACTTGTGTAAAAAGAAGTAAGCATCGGCCAATTCTTGCAAGAAATACACTCTTTTGTTTTCATAGAATTTAAAAATTCTGCTGTAAGCGTAGTAGTTTTTTTCATTCAGTTTAATGGAGCTTTCTTTTTTAGGTACCCAAAGCGGACCGTAATTTAAATTGCTCCAAACGGGTGTAGAGTCATTGCTGCTATGTGTTCCAAAATTTATTTTTCTGTTCTGTCCGTCGAAAACCTCCGACTGAAATTTTGTAGGATATAAAATTTGCGATTGTTGAACAGCTTGTGTGTCCATACCCAACCCGCTTTCAGGAAAATCTTCTTTTTTACCATCGATATATACAAATCCTTGTTTCACCTGAAGCGAATCACCCGGTATACCCACACATCTTTTCACATAATAAGTCTTCTTATCCGTCGGGCGGTAAGGCTCATAGGGGTAGTTGAAAACAATAATATCTCTTCTTTCCACCTCTTTCAATCCGGGCAACTGAATGCTTGGCAATTGAATCCAATCTAAATAAGCAGTAATTTCTAAAACAGGAATAGTTTGTTGTGTAAATGGCACTGATAATGGCGTAACCGGAGTGCGCGCACCATAATGAAATTTACTAACGAAAAGGAAGTCGCCTACCATTAAGGTTTTCTCCATCGATGGCGTTGGAATTTTAAAAGCTTCAATGGTGAATGTTCTAATGATGGTTGCGGCGATGATGGCGAAGAAAATAGCTTCCGACCACTCTCTAGGTTTTGATTTAGTGGTTTTGGTATAGTCTACAGCACCAACATAAGCAACATTTTCAAAATAGGCGATGTAAGGTAGGTAGATGAAACCAGCAATAGCGCCAATCACATGTTCATACACTTTTCTTTTGCCAAAATAGTTGAGTATTTCAACTGTTAAACCAATAAATAAAACCACGTTCACCACTGGTATGAAAGCCAAGAAAAGCCACCACCAAGGTTTATTTACAAGCTTAATCCAAACATAAATGTTGTAAATAGGAATAAGTGCCTTCCACGATTGCTCGCCAGCTTTTTTGAACAATCCGGCCAAGCCTATAAAGAAGCTAATGGAAAAGGCAATAAGTAAATAAGTTGTATTCATTTTTTAAAATTTCAATAAGTCGTTCATACCGTAATATCCGCTTTTTCCCTTCATGAACTCAGCTGCTACAACGGCGCCTAAGGCGAAGCCCTGACGGTTATGCGCAGTGTGGCGAATGTAAATTTCATCTATAGGGGAATTGTACACAACGGTATGAGTGCCTGGTATATTTTCTATTCGTTTAGAAATGATTTCTAAATGACTATCTGTCGTGGTGCTTTCGTTCACCCATTTGTTTTTGCGCGCATTGTTTTCCATTATTCCTTCGGCTAAGGTGATAGCTGTACCACTCGGCGCATCAAGTTTTTGAGTGTGATGAATCTCTTCCATCTCAATAGAATACTCTTTGTAAGGAGACATCAATTGCGCTAATTTTTTGTTGATTTCGAAAAACACGTTCACACCAATGCTAAAGTTAGAAGCGTAAAAAAATCCTTTTCCTTCATTAGCTGCGCTGTTTTTAACTTCTTCTATTTTGTGCAGCCAGCCAGTAGTACCTACTACCACAGGAACATTGGCTTCAAAACATTTTTGTATGTTGCTGTAAGCAGTCTCTGGTGTACTGAATTCAATAGCTGCATCAGCTTTTTTCAAATTTTCTACAGTTAAATCCTTAGCGTTGTCAACGTTTATTTTAAGCACAATTTCGTGTCCGCGCGATACAGCGATTTTCTCAATCTCTTTACCCATTTTGCCGTAGCCAAGCAATGCAATTTTCATAAGCTAATAAATTCTTAATTGGTGAAAAGAAACAAATATAATATTTAGAGTTGAGAGGGGGGTAAGTTGGATGCGTTTTTTAAGAATCTTTCTTTTGTGGTAAGAGGCTAACGCTATAGGTTTGTTAATTCCGTTTCAAAAGCCGGGAATGGTCATCTGTAGGGGCGAGCCCTTGCGGCCGCCCAAAAGATTGAAGT
>CAMBXP010000111.1 GCA_945871895.1 Chryseobacterium gleum
AAAAGATATGTTTTTTATGGCATGAGATTTTGCGGTTTGATGCTTGAATGAAATATTACTAAAACGTAAATTTTGAATCGCACCCATCGTTTTAGGATTGACTGGTTTTTCTTCACTTTTAGCATTCATCAATGTACTAAAGTTATCCATAGATGCTTTGGTATCATTGTAAGTGGCGATAACGTTACCCAACTCTTGCAAAGGATTGAACAAGAAAAAAGAAAAGAACATCAAGGTTATCATATCGCCAGGCTTGATAATTCCTCTAAAAATAAACAAGTACAAAGCAAAAATCAAACAAGTTCTAAGCAAGTGCACCGTAGTTCCTTGAATAAAACTCAATGAACGAATAAAGCGAATTTTCTTTAGTTCTAAGCCTAAAACTTTTATGGTTGTTTCATTCAATCGCTTCACCTCTTGTTCTGTTAAACCTAAACTTTTAACCAATTCTATATTGCGCAAAGATTCGGTAGTTGCGCCGGCTAAAGCGGTTGTTTCTCCTAAAATCATTCTAGATATTGCTTTTATTTTCTTACCTAAAAAGGAACTTATAACAGCTATTACAGGAACCGTCGCCAAAAAAAGCGGACCCAACAACCAGTGAATATTTACGGCATACACCACCACGAATACAATACCTACTAGGGATTGAAAAATTAGTGAAATAGACAGCGTAATAATTTTCTCACAATCTGTTTTTACCTTTTGTAATTTGCCTAAAGTTTCGCCGCTGCGCTGGTCTTCAAAATCTTGATAAGGCAATTGCAAGGCCTTTTGTATACCATCGGTGTACATTCTTGCTCCTGTTCTTTGAATGATGATATTGGTAAAATAATCTTGGAAATTTTTGGCAATTCTAGAAACCATCGCCGCGCCAATAGAAAGCAATAACCAGCCCAAAACAGCTTTAATAAACAAATCTTCATTACCGTTAAAATCAAGCACGCCTACAGCACATTCGTTTAATAATTTACCTATAATAATAGAATCATACAAAGAGAAACTTTGATTGATAGCCGCCAAAAACAAGGCAAAGAACATAAGCGCTTTATGTTCTTTAATATAGGTATATAAAATTTTCATTGTACAAAGTTTACGCGAAAATAATCCTATTAAAAACAAATACCTATTCTATGAAGGAAGCTTTACACCAAATAACTTCTTTTTTCTATCTTAGACCTCAGGCATGAAAACTATTGGCGCAACTATATTACTGTCTCTTTCCTTGCTTATTGTTGCTTGTGCAGGCGAAGAAGTTACACCTACCACCTCGCTAGAAAAGTCCTCTATCGCAGATTCTAGTGATGCTGAAAAAGCGGTAGAAGAAATAAAAAAGGAGACCACGGCTAGCACAGTTAAAGTCAAAAAAAAGCAACTTGCCGATATCTTTGTTTACAGCAAAGAAGGGAAATTGGTAGAAAAAATTGTGTACACCCTTAAAAAAGGCAAACAACTTAAAAACGTTTATAAATACAATGCTGAAGGAAGAAAGATTATTTGGGATAAATACAACGATAAAGGTACTTTAGAAGAAACTGTTATGTTTAAGGAAACTCCACTTGCGCCGGGCAAAAAAGACAACATGAAGGAAATAGAAGCTCCCTATAAATTCGCTTTCAAATTTAATGAACAAGGTAAAAGAACCGAATGGAAAAGCTTTAACGACGACGGCAGTATTGGCCATTCTTTTTCATACAAATACGATAAAGAAGGAAGAGAAATTGAATGGAAAAGCATAGGTAGTAATGGACAAACAGAAGGCACTAATGCTTACCTTTACGACAGCAAAGGAAGAAAAAGTGAATGGCAACATTACAACGAAAAAAATGAAATGGACTACAAGTACATTTACAGCTACGACGAAAACGGAAAACAAAGTGCTAAACTTATACAAATCGCTACTAACGACAAACTCTTCGAAGACAAAGAAGTGAAATAACCCACACACATGATTAAAGACAAATTAGAGCACTCCACACGCTATGAAAGTGTGCATCCCCTTTTCAAAAAAGCATTTGAATTTTTACAAAAAAGTGATGTGTCTTCTTTAAGCGAAGGAAAGCACATGATAGATGGCGACAACATTTTCGCATTAGTGCAAGAATACAAAACCAAGTCGGCAGAAGGAAATCAAGCCGAAGCTCACCGCAAACATATCGATATTCAATATCTGGTAAAGGGGAAAGAATTAATGGGTCACACCACCCTTTACAATCAAACTGAAAGTAAATCTTACAACGACAACGATGACTATGCTTTGTACAACGAAGAATATAGCTTCATCAAAGTGAACAGCGGAGAATTTACAGTTTTCTTTCCTCATGACATTCACATGCCTTGTATTAAAGTGAACAAAGAAGAATTGGTGAAAAAAATAGTGATTAAAATTAAATTGTAATATGGCATTAGAGATTGAGCACAAATACCTTGTTGACAATGCCCTTTGGAAAAATATCACTCCCCAAAAAAGCGCTCATATTGCGCAAGCATATTTGTGTATTGAACCCAAAAGCACCATTCGCATTAGAATAAAAGATACGCAAGCTTTTCTCACCATTAAAAGCAAATCAATTGAAGATACGCGTGATGAATTTGAATACGAAATTCCTCTTAGCGATGCACAACACATGATGAAAAACATGTGTTCAAATGCCATTGAGAAAATTCGGCACTACTATACTTACGAAGGCAAACTTTGGGAAGTAGATGAATTTAAAGGCGACAATGAAGGATTAATCATTGCCGAAATTGAGCTCAATAAAGCCGATGAAGATTATCTTATTCCCAATTGGGCAATTAAAAATGTAAGCAGTGATAGAAATTATGCCAATTCAAATTTAACGAAGAAGCCATTTAAAACTTGGTAATAAAAAAGGGCAATAGTTTCGAAGCTAATCCAAAGAAACTATTGCCCATAACTTAATTCAAACCTAACTTGGCGAAACAAGAATCAGTTTGGTTTTGAAGTTTAATAAGATATAAACCACTGCTCAACTGATACTCTTCTAGAGAAATTTTATTCTCTCCCTTGCTTAAACTTACCTGTTTGGTGAGCATCAATTTGCCATCGGCAGAAAAGACTGATAAGTTATACTCTCCTTGTTTTTCGCTATAAACTTGAACACCACTTGCATTAATGCCTGCTACTCGTAATTTAAGTTGCGCATTATCTATTATTTGTGTGGTTGCAGCATAACCGCAATCGTTAATACGTGTGTATAGAGCATCTGCCAATTTAGATGCGCCGTATTCACTTAAATGTGTGGGGTCTCCTGAAGCCAACATAGAAGCATCTGAGAACTCTGTTCCAATCAATAAACATAAATTATTCTCTTCTTGCATTTTGGCTGTCACCACATCTATTACCATATTTCTAAAATCTTGCAAAGTATAAGGCGCAGCTCCCGACATATCTGAACTGTACAAAGGCGCAACGCAAATTATTTTCGCTGTGGGTTGATAAGCTCTTAAAGAATCGAGCAATTTAATATACTCTGTTCTCTTTGATGCTAAAGAGTTAGTTGAGTATTTCCAATCATTGAATCCAATTTTAATGGTGATGTAATCTACTTGCTTTCCTTTGATATTTTTAGCTATCGACCAACCTAAGGTAGCTCCCGCAACAGCTATGTTGTGTAAATCCCAATCCATCTTTTTTGCCAACAAAAACGGATATCCTTTAGCTGCAGAAACGTATTGTCCGGTACCATGCGTAATCGAATTCCCTATCGCTACATAAACTGGTTTGTTTAAAGGAGAAATAGCATCTAATGAATAGGTGTCATCAAGCTGTATGCCCACCAAATCAACAGCCCAAAGGTTGGGTAAAGTGAGTTCGAATGTATTAGACGTGCCTGGATTTGGATTATTTACGGTAAAAGTAGTATCTGAAAATGAAGCCGACTCCACTCCATTTACAAAAACAGTAAATCCGTTGTTTGGCAAAGCACCTATGGTTCCGCCTCCTGCTCTTTTGCTAAATTTAAAATCGATGGTTGGACTAGCCGTTTTAATTCGCACACGCACTCCCGTTTGCGTAGTCACCCATTGATTCATCCACTGGCCCGCAATACCCGATTCCCAATCATTAATCATGGTAGAAATATGTCGGTTAAAAGTCACTTTGGTTGAGGTAATCACCGGATAATAAACTCCGTCATAAGAAATGTTAGGGTTGTCTAAAGAGACATTCACTTTTGCTGAAGCGAAAAATGATAAGAATAGAAATGTTGTTAGTAGAATTTTTTCTAGTAGTAGTTTAATTTTTTTCATTGCTTTACGTTTTTGATTTGTTCAGCCAAGTTAGATGGAGAATCAAAAGAGGAATTTGTTTAAAGCGAAAAGGACTTGACTTCTGCGTAAAAGATATGAAAAAACCGTCTTGCAAAGCAGAAACACAAAAAATGCAAACTATTTTTCTTCTCGAAATTGTTTCGGACTCACCCCAATTTCATTTTTGAATACTCTATTGAAGTGAGAAATGTTGTTGTATCCCGCACGATAGGCACAATCGGAAATAGGTAAATCGCTTTCTTTCAATAATCTTTTCACCTCGGCTAAGCGAATTTGATTGAGGTAGTTTTTAAAGGAAGTCTGCAAGTTGTCTTTCAATAAGGTACCTATTTCACGAGATGAAATGCCTAATTCACGCTGCATATCGTCTTGATCGAGTTCGGGATTTGAATAATTCACTGCGATGTACTGCATCACTTTATCTAACTTACTCACAGGGCCCTCACTTAATTCATTGGCAACATAAGGAACAAAAACCTGTTTCTTTTGGCGCATGAAATAATAAATCATTAAAGACACATACAGCAATAACAAAAGGAAAGCCGTAAGCTGGTACCATGCAGCATTGTTGCTTGTAAAATCGAGTGCCGACATTTCTATTTCATCTTCTCCGCCTGCGCCAAGCAATTGACAAGATCCTACAATAAAGAAATTAGCTCTTGTGAAATCTATGTCGCGAAAGTCCTCAGGTGTCTTGTGATGAGCGCGGTACCACCAACTTTGTTCTTTAAAATCATCTATAGAAATTTCATAATCACCCTCGCCTTTGTAATCGACCAAAGCGGTGTAAGGCACATATTTATAATCTTGTTGTTTAGAGCTAAAACCTTCGTAGTCAAAAGTTATAGTTAAAGGAATACGTTTAGCCTTTGTTGATTTAAGATGCACTTTAACCGTGTTGAAATCGCTAACATCAAAGAAAGGAGGCAAAGAATCTTTCTTCGAGAAGTAAACTCCAGTAAAAGGCTCTTCCATCTTAGTGCTTAGCTTATATTTAAGATGCATGGCTCCCTCATTATCCATATTTACACTGGCCACACTATAACCTGTATCTATAGATTCACGAAAAGTTTGAAAGTTAAATTGCGAACTTTTTGAATAAGGAAGAATGGAAAAAGTAGAGAAATTCAAACTAAAAAAGAGTGAAAGCAGTACAATAAAAGTAGTACCGAGGGCTATCCACCATAATTTAGTTTTTAAAAGCATTCTCGAAAATTAATTAAAGAAGTTCATACTAGCATCATAAACACTTTGCTTTTTGTGTAATCGACTTTGCATTTTTGTATTTCGCTACACTAACAAGGGTTTAACGCTTAAAACAAATTTAAAAAAATTAGGGTCGTTTATCTTTGTTTCATAACCAACACCCACTTTTTATGAAAAGAAAACTTACACTTTTAGCAAGCCTTGCTTTTCTAGCAACAGCAAATTTTGCATCTGCACAAGCACCCACCATCACAGCCAATGATGCTAAAATTCAATACACGGGTAGAATAGATTATACCAATCCCTTACAACCAAAATATGCTTACCCTAGCGTGAGCATAAAAGCAAAATTTAATGGAACAGGTATAACGGCAACTATACACGATTATGGCGCTGGTGCTGCTGGCACAACCAATTACTACAAAGTTTTTGTAGATGATGTGATAGTAAGCGAGCAACTGCAAATGTTACCAGGCGAGCACAACTACGATTTAGCTACCAACTTAACGGCAGCTGACCACACCGTTGAAATTATGAAAATTACCGAAGGCGCTGCAGGCAAAAGTTCTTTCAAAGGATTTACGGTAACAGGCGGAAACCAAAGCTTGCTGGATTTACCAGCCAAAGCGAACAAAAAAATAGAATTCATTGGCGACTCATGGACTTGTGGCTTTGGAAATTTATCACAATACACCACAGGCAACGCATCTATGGTAAACGGAAATTTCGTCGCAGCAAATGAAGACAACTATTATGCTTGGGGACCCATTACAGCAAGAGCCTTAGGTGCAGAATACCACGTTACCGCAACTTCGGGTAGAGGTTTATACAGAAACAACACTGGTTCAACCAACAATACTTTGCCTAAAAACTATAACAATACTCTTGAAGATGATGCCTCTGTGGCCTTCGACCACAATTCGTTTCACCCTGATGTTATTGTGATTCACTTGGGAACCAACGACATGGCTCAAGAAGAAGGCGGTTCACAATTTGCCTTAAACGACGCAGCTTTTACCACAACCTACATCAAATTCTTAAATTCTATTTTTGGCTATCATCCTTGCGCCCATGTTATCATTTGCTTTGGCAACTCTAAAAGCGATTCTTGGCCTACTTGGACGAAGCAACTTACGCGCTTAAGAAATATTGCCAACAATGTAACAGGCCAATTTCCCAACAATTATGTTTCCACACTTGAACTTCCTTTTACTGCTGAAAAATGGAATGGACAACCCGAACAAGACTGCGGTTATGGCGATGCTTGGCACCCCTCTAAATGTTCACATGAAGAAATGAGCGTTAAGTTGGTGCAAAAAATAAACACTTTAAATATCGATTGGGGAAACTACAATAGCTGCGGAACAACTGTTGTAAATTCAAACAAAAAAGAAGAAGTGTCGATTTACCCAAATCCTGCGCAAAATCAAATATTTATTGCCAATTTACCTGCGGGGGCTAATTACAAAGTGGTGAATCAATTGGGACAAACAGTGCTAGAAGGCAATAGCAACAATTGTAGTATTGAAAATTTAAATGCGGGAATTTATTCCTTGGTGATTATTTCTGAAAGTAAATTAACCAGTACTTCATTTGTGAAGATATAGTTCCATTGCAAGCAAAAGAAAAGCAAGTTGATTTTTCAGCTTGCTTTTTTTGTTTATAGTTACTCATAAAGCACCCTTTGTTCCATAGCCGTCATCAATAGTTGGAGAGTTCGCTGCTTTATTTCATCTCACATACGAGCAGCATGTGCTAACAGAACTTTCATACAAGAAATGCTCAGGTATTTCACTAACGTGAAAGAAGGATGTGTTAGTTTAAACCTTTGATTTGATGGTTATGTGTATGATTATACGAAGTTTTACCTTTAAACTTAATTGGGCCTCATCCCCAGCCCTTCTCCAAAAGAGAAGGGTGACTAGGTGTGAAAAGCATTTTTAAGCAGTGGTCCGTCAGTTGAAGGAAAGGACCGAGGATGAGGCCACTTTGAAAATAATTTAACTGGTGCAATTGCGGATAAGCATATATTGATACAAAAGGTTATCACATGCTCCATTTTCTTCAAAGAATGAGGGTGTAATCAATCCCTTTGATTTGATGTGTATACATCGTATATTTGATTTAATAAATCTTGTGATTATGCAAATTTTAGTGAATGTTAAAGACAGCAAAGCATCTTTTGTGATGGAGCTATTGAACAGCTTGCCATTTGTTAAAACAGAACCAATTGTTGATGAAAAGAAGCAGTTGACAAAAGAAATTAAACAAGCTGTTAAAGAAATGAAGCTGGTACGCGCAGGAAAACTAAAAGCAAGACCTATTGAAGATTTGCTGAATGAGCTATAGCATTAAAACAATACCGCAGTTTGATAGGCAATCATCAATAAAACAATTTATCCGTAGGGGCGAAATGCTTTCGCCCGATTTCTTTTTTTTGAATTTCTTTCTTTTTCCGGGCGAAAGCATTTCGCCCCTACGGAAGTGCTAACGATAAATCAGAAAAAGAAAATCTTACAGATGCAGAACTTCAAGACCTTTTGAAAAGTATTCCTAAATAAATCACCCTTACTTCTTAATCACTATCGCATCATAATCGTAAAACTGCCCATTGCTCATCATCGCCGAAATGAAATACCTGCCATCGGCGGCATTAATTTGGGTGGTGATATTACTAACACCTTCATTCACTTGAAAAACTTCGTTGCTCACTAATTTTCCTACAGAGTCGTAAGCTTTTAATTCTAGGGTGCCTGTTGCAGATGACTTAATGCTAATACTCACTTCGCCGTTGCTAGGGTTTGGAAAAAGTGAAATGATTTCAAGGCCTTCAAAATTTACAACTTCTATGTTTGAGTAGCTGCTTGTTCCATCAAAATCTCTTTGTTTTAAACGGTAATAAGAAGTGCCCGAATAAGGATTGTTATCGGGATAATGATAAGACAACACCGCATTAGAATTTCCTGCGCCATCAACCGAATCTAAGGGAGACCAATCGTTTGCATTTGTTGATCGTTCAATAACGAAATAATCGTTGTTAATTTCCGATGCCGTTACCCAAGTAAGATCAACATTTTTTACTGCGCTGTTGGCTGTAGCTTTAAATTCTAGTAATTCAACCGGAAGCGCAGCTGTTGGAACAACCTCACCCGTACTTAGCTGTGTTGAAGTGTAGGTATTTCCATTACTTGGGTTGGTAAAGTAGATTTGCGCTAATTTTCCAGCCGATAATTCGGCGCTGGACCCCGAAAAGATCTTACCCGCTGTTCCTGTGGTACCATTAAAACTACCCGTCCAACCGGTGACGCGTAAAAGCGTTCCGCCTGTCCATGCTGCGCCATTGCTCGCCGCAAAATTTAAATTATGACTACCGGTGCCCAAGGCTATAGTGCTATTGGCGCTTAAGGTTAAAGTTCCTACTGTTTCACTATT
>CAMBXP010000112.1 GCA_945871895.1 Chryseobacterium gleum
ATTTTGCTTTGAGTACGGTTTTAAATAAGTCCAGCAGCTCATTCAGTTGTTTTAATGAAGACGGAAACGAAAATACAAATATCAGCTTGAACAAACAATTATTTTTGAAATTATATTCGGCAAGCAGTAATTTCAAATTTAGCGAAGCGCAATTTGAAATTACTGGGCTAGAAGGCATTGAAAATGCCAATACAATAGGTACGCGCTTGGAAGCGCGCACCAGAATGAATAGATGTCGATTTTAAAGCATGGCAATCACCTCGTCGGGACCCACCACTTTCACTCTTGCCAACTTAAAGTCTTTTATATTTCGGGTAACAATACATAGCATATTGTTTACGCTTTCTGCCGCAAGCATTTGTAAAGCATCTTCAAAATCTTTGTGTTTCGAGCGCAATCCTTTTATTAACGATTCTTGATCAATTGGGACAACTGTAACATAATCCAGTAGGCTTAATAGTATTGAACGAAGTTGTTTTTCATCAATGTACTTTTTAAGAAGATAGTGTGAGGTGGCTATTGAATGTGAGGAAGTAAATAATTCTACTTCATTTTGTTCTGCTTTTTTAAATAATTCAATAGCAAATTTACTGTGCGGACGGCGATCGGCTAATAAATCAACGATGATGTTGGTGTCTACAAAAACCTTCTTCATAGATGCTTTTTCTCAAAATATTTTCTTAACTCTTTCTTTTCATCGAAGTCTTTGGGGAGTTTCACGGCTCCAACTATTTTTTTGAGCTTAGGAGAAATATCTTCATTACTATCCTTTTCGTTCGTGATTTTCGCCAAATACCCTTCGATGATTTGAGATAAGCTTCGTCCTGATTGAGCTGCATAACGCTTAGCTCTTTCTATTACACTCTTTTCTACTGTTAATGTTAGTTTGCTAGTCATACACGTGTGTTTATTTCAAATATACGTGTGTTTATGCGTAAATCAAATTTTTTGTAAAGAAAAGTATAATTATCGCGATTAAAAATCGCTACAAAGAAGATTTCTACCCAAAAATACATTTAGTACTTTCTCCTCTTAATCTCAAATGCTTCGCTAAATTTGAAATTACGGATGCCAGATAATGCAATAAAAAAACCTTCTGCGATAAACAGAAGGTTTTCTTTTTGAATTCTCAAGTTGTTATTTGATGCCTAAATCATCGAAGCTTACTCCAGTGTAATCAGCGGCAGCCCCAACTTCTTCCAATTCCTCAACAGCCTCAGCTACTGGCGGAACATATACTCCTTTTTTCTCTTGGATGAAATCGATAGCCTCTTTCAATCCATCAGCAAATTTTTCGAAATCTTCTTTGTACAAGAATAGTTTGTGTTTTTCGAAGAAGAATTTACCATCATCACTAAATCTTTTTTTACTCTCTGTAACAGTAAGGTAATAATCGTCACCTTTTGTTGCTTTAACATCAAAGAAGTAAGTTCTTTTACCAGCTCTTACCGGTTTAGAGAAAATCTCTTCTCTGTCTTCGCCTCTTTCAAATGATTTGTTTTCCATTTTTCACACACGTTTTAAATTAAACTTCTATTTCTCAATCATGAGTTTTTAAATATAAGAGTATTATTTTGAGATTCACAAATAAAATTTGAAAAAAATTAATCTGTAATTATAACAAGATGATGAATTTAAGAGGCCTCATCCCCGTCCCTTCTCCAAAAGAGAAGGGAGCCACTACTTAAAGAGCTCATTTAAAACACAGTCACCCTTCTCTTTTGGAGAAGGGCCGGGGATGAGGCCTTAGCAAGGTTTGAAGTATTTACAAGTAATCGAAAAATAGGGGACTTAGCTCCTAGATTTTGTTTTCACTCATCTGCTTTTCATACAGTTCAAAGTAGCTTCCTTTTGAATTGATAAGCTCTTCGTGCGTTCCTTGTTCTATGATTTTACCATGATCGAGCACTAAAATTTGAGCACAGTTTTTAATAGAAGACACCCTGTGACTCACAATAAGCGATGTTTTACCCACGGTTTCGTTCTTTAAATTGTTCAAGATAGTTTCTTCGGTTTCTGTGTCTACGGCGCTTAGGCAATCGTCGAAAATTAAAATCTTTGGATTCTTCAAAAGCGCACGGGCTATGGAAACCCGCTGTTTTTGTCCGCCACTTAAGGTAATGCCTCGCTCACCAACTATCGTTTGATATTGATTGGGGAAGCTCATGATATTGTCGTGAATAGCCGCATTTTTGGCTGCTTCAATCACTTGTTCTTTTTGATTTTCGTTAAGCTCGCCTCCATCAAAAGAACCAAAAGCAATATTGCCTTCAATGGTGTCGCTAAACAAAAAGACTTCCTGTGGCACAATGCCGCTTTGTTGTCGTAAATCGTGAAGATTAAGTTCTTTAATGTTTTTGCCATCAATGAATATTTCGCCCGAATTAGGGTCGTACATTCTAGTAAGCAGTAGGGCGATAGTAGATTTGCCTGCGCCTGTTCTACCAATGATTGCTAACGACGATTGGGCTGGAATTATAAATGATACATTTTGAAGCGCTACCGTTCCCGATTCAGGATAGGTAAAGCTTACATTCCTGAATTCTATTTCGCCATTGATGTTGAAAGGTTCGTTAGTAGGATTGGTAATTTTAGGTTCTTCATTTAAGAATTGATTGATTCTCTTTTGAGAAGCAATGGCTTTTTGCGTAAGTGAAGTAATCCATCCCAAAGATGCTACTGGCCAAGTTAAAAGGTTGATGTAAATTACAAACTCGGCGATGTTGCCATAACTTAAGTTGCCCTTGATGACTTCCATACCGCCTACAAAAACCGTTAAAATGGTGCTAAAAACGGGTAGTAAAAATATAAGCGGACTAAAAAAAGAATCGGCCATGGCTAAGTTTAAAGCTTTCTTTTTGTAGGCCTCTGCTTCGTTGTTGAAATTGTTAATGGTTGACTCCTCTTTGGTGTAAGCTTTTACCACTCTAATACCTGCGAATGATTCTTGAGTGTTGTTGTAAATAGTCGACAATTGTGCTTGCACTTCACCGTTCAATTTGGTCATTTTTCTGCTCACAAAATAGATGAGAATGGTGAGTAGGGGAAGTGGCATTAGAACATAAAGTGATAGTTCAATATTTATATTTACCATGGTGTAAATCACCAGAATAAACAAAATAATCATGTTGATGAAATACATAATAGCCGGACCCAAATACATACGCACATTGGTCACATCTTCACTGATGCGATTCATGATGTCGCCGGTGTTGTTGTTCTTGTAAAAAGAGATATCTAATTCTTGGTATTTGTTGTAGATTTCATTTTTCAAATCATACTCTATATAGCGCGAAACCATGATGATGGTTTGTCGCATAAAGAACACAAAAACACCTCGGGCGATAGCAAAGGCGAAGAGTCCGATTGCAAACCAAATCGCCGAAGAAATAAATAAATCTTTTACCACTTCTTCAGAAGCAGTTTCTTTAAATAAGGCAATTAAATCGGCCGATTCTAAAACAGAATCTAACACGTTTCTAAAAATTTGAGCGGGAAAGATGCTTAGCCAGTTAGAAAGCGCGATACAAAGCACGCCCCAAATTAATTTGTACTTGTACTTGAATATGAATTTATTGAGATAAGCGAGCTCTTTCATGTGCGAAACAAATGTATTAAAATCATTTTTCATTATGGTCATTCGCAAAAAATCACGTACGTTTGCAACTCAAATAAATAACGGTCTTTAATATATGTTAAGCAGAAGACACCTTAGAATAAAAGTAATGCAGGCTTTGTACGCCTACAATCAGGCATCTGCCGATAATATTCCTCTTTATGAGAAAGAATTACTGAAGAGCATTTACAAAACAGAAGAGTTGTTCATTTATTTCATTTCTGCTTTACTAGAAATTCGTCAGTTTGCCGAAAAAACATTGAACGAAGCGAAAGCCAAAAGACTACCTACCAAAGAAGATTTAGACCCAAATTTAAAGTTTGCCAACAACAGATTCTTGCTTCATATTGAAAACAATGAAGGAATGAAAAAGGCATTAAACACCTTTAAAATCAATTGGGTAGAGTATGAGGAGCTAATCAAAAAGCTTTACTTAAAAATGAAAGCTTCCGATTCTTTTAAAGAGTATATGTCGACTGGCGAAGGTTCTTTTGAAGAAGATAGAGAATACATTATTAAAGTATACAAAGCTTATATCGCCGATGAAGAATTGATTTTACATCGCTTCGAAGAAATTAATATTCACTGGTCGGATGATTGGTATTTCATCAATGGTTATGTATTAAACTATTTGAAAGAAATTAAAGAATCTGATTCTCCAGAGAAGTCGCTTCCTGCGTTATTCAAAGATGAAGACGACGATTTAGATTTCGTGAAAGGTTTGTTTAGAAAAACCATCATCAACAACGACGAATACCAAAACACCATTATCAAACAAGCCAAAAACTGGGAAGAAGATCGTATTGCCATGATGGATTTCTTGTTGATGAAAATGGCTATTTGTGAGTTGGAAGAGTTTCCTACAGTGCCTATCAAAGTAACTTTGAACGAGTATATTGAATTATCTAAAAATTACAGTACGCCTAAGAGTAAGCTCTTTATCAATGGTATTTTAGATAAATTAATTCCTCAATTAAAAGCCGAAGGAAAAATAAACAAGTCGGGAAGAGGTTTGAAGGAATAAAAGGTTTTCTATTTTTGTAAAAAATAAATTGAAAGTTATGAAGTATATCACATTATTAGTTTCAGCTTCTTTTTTGTTCTTTGCTTGTGGTGAAGAGGGGGAAGCAAGTGTTGAGAAAGTTGATTTAGCAACTGTTGTAGCAACTACAGGCGGACCGGAGATCGTTTTTGAAGAAGCGGTATTTGATTTCGGACAAGTTAAATCTGGAGACTCTGTGGTGCACCAATATGTATTTAAAAATACGGGCGACCAGCCATTAATTATTGCTCAGGCTAACGCTAGCTGCGGATGCACAGTGCCAAACAAACCTAAAGATCCAATTCTTCCAGGAGAAAAAGGAGCTATAACAGCTAAGATTGCTAAGGCTGGAAAACCACAAAGCAACAAGGAAGTAACCATCACTGTTGATTCTAATGCTAAGTCGGGTAAAAAGACCTTAAAATTAACAGGCGATATCGTAGAAAAGTAAATTAATCAATCATCTATAAACAAGAACAAATGAAAATGTATTTATTAGCGGCGCAAGAACAATCAATCGTACCTACTTTGGTAATGTTTGGAGGTATATTCTTAGTAATGTATTTCTTTATGATTCGTCCGCAACAAAAGAAACAAAAAGAAGCAAGAAAATTTAGAGACAACCTTAAAGAAGGTGATAATGTAATTACAATTGGTGGTGTACACGGTAAAGTATCTGACGTTAGCGATACTTCTGTAGTTGTTATTGTAGAAAGCGGAGCGAAACTTCGTTTCGAAAAATCGGCTATCGCACAAAATGCCGATGGTCAATTGGCCAACCAAGCAAAATAAGCATAGTATTTTTTGTACTTGTGACGAAGCAGTGGTATTTTAGCCACTGCTTCTTTGTTTATGGACACTCAGGAAATTAAACCCAATAAATCGAAATTTAAAGTTTTTACCGACCGTAAAAGTGCTGTCATCTTTTTGGCCTGTTTGCTTTTGTCAGTAGCTTTTTGGTTGCTACTTTCCCTCTCCGCAGAATCTCAAGAAACACTTGTTTTAAAAGTTCAATACCGCAATTTACCCGATGATAAAGTGCTTACAGAAGAATTACCCAATGATGTTAAAGTTGTTGTAGTAGCCGAAGGCTTTACCTTGATGGGTTATAAATTAGGATTTGCTCAAAACGAAATTGTGGTGGATTTAAAGAATTTGAACTTTCAAAAGAAAGGTGATTATTATACCTCAACGTGGATTAGCAGTAAGAACTTAGATGAGCTTAATGCTCAAGAGGGAAGTAAACTCAATATTTTGAGTGTTTATCCCGATACGATTAAGATAGTAATGGATAAAAAAATTAATAAGGTCTTGCCCGTTAGGTTTTCAGGCAAATCATCGCGTTCACCTAACTTCAGAATTGTGGGTGACGTGTCGGTTTATCCAGATTCAGTGCATGTAACAGGCGGACTCCATTGGCTTAAAAAATGCAATGCTATTTATACCGATTCGATTGATTTATTGTCGAATGCAGGTGAAATAGAACGCAAAGTAAATCTTAAATTGTTATCGGGAGCTAAGGCTGCAGAAGGCAAAACAGTGCAGGTTAAAATGATGGTGCAGAGTTTGAAATCACGACAAATGGAAGTGAATATTCGTGCGGTTAATGTGCCATCGGGAGAGGAATTGAAATTGTTACCAGGAACTGTTCAAGTAACATTTTTAGCTACCGATTCTACTTTTAGTACTTTAAACAAAAGTGACTTTACTGCTGTTGCCGATTACAATGATTTGGTGTTTAGTCAGGATAAAATTGAAGTTCAACTCACGCGCTTACCAAAAGAAATAGAGCTGCCTAAAATCAATCCAGCCAAAGTGGAGTATATTTTGAAAAGATGAGAAGACCATTGCAAATCGGACTCACTGGCGGCATTGGTAGCGGAAAATCTACTGTAGCTAAGGTTTTTGAGTTGCTTCATGTTCCTGTTTATTATGCCGATAACCGTTCTAAATATATTTTGCAAAACAATAGTTTGGTTAAAGAAAAACTAAGAGAGTATTGGGGCGAAATTATTTTTGATTCTGCTGGAAATATCGATACCAAAGCCTTAGCCGAAATTGTATTTAAAAATGAAGCTGAGCTTCAAAAACTAAATGCCTTGCTGCATCCATTAGTAGCTGATGATTATAACAAATGGTTAAGTTTACAAAACTGTGCTTTTGTGATTAAAGAAGCCGCTATCTTAGTGGAAAGCGGAAGTTATAAAACTTGCGATAAAATTATTGTGGTGAGCGTGCCAGAAGCTTTAGCTATAGAAAGAGTGAAGTCGAGAGACAATGTTTCAGTAGAGCAAGTATTGGCAAGAATGAGCAAGCAAATGCACAATGACGAAAAAATTAAATATGCCGATTTTGTGATAGAGAACGATGGAATAAAAATGTTGATACCACAGATTTTGGAGATACATAAGCAATTAAAGTAAGAGTTCTTTTTAAGTAGTGGGTAACTAATCTCACTTCTCCCTTTTTTAAAGGGAGAGTGGGTAAAGGCTTGAAGCGTAAAGGCAAGAGGGATTTTTTGTACTACTTGAAATCCCTCTTCCCCCAACACAGGCTTTTTCGCACTCTCCCTTTAAAAAAGGGAGAAGTGAGATTAGTTACCCATTTTTTGAAAATATGAGTTAAAAACCAAAACCATGGAAATCCTTTCACCCGAACAAATTCGCCTCTGCGATTTACAATACCTCGATTATAAAGGTGTTGAATCTATCGATTTAATGGAGAACGCAGCACTTGCGCTTAAGAATGAATTAGTTCTTCGTTTTTCCAAAGAATCTGTGTTTCAAATTCTTTGTGGAACAGGTAACAACGGCGGAGATGGCTTGGCTTTGGCACGTTTGCTTAAAGCAGATGGTTATAAGGTAGAAGTAGAGGTTTTTCGATTTTCCGATAAAGCATCAAAAGACTTCACCCTTAATTTTGAAAAGTTAAAGTCAGGTGAAATTTCTTTTAATGAATACAGCAACAGCAATGATTTCTATCTCTATCCGGGAGCTATAATTGTTGATGCTTTATTTGGTGTTGGTTTAACCCGACCTTTAGAAAGCGAATGGCTGGAAGTAATTCGCAAAGTGAATGCTGGAGATAATATTGTAGTTTCTGTAGATCTTCCTTCTGGCCTGTTGTGCGAAAACACTCCTTCACCAGAAGTGATTGAAGCCAATATAACACTCACTTTTGAAAGACCTAAATTGTGCTTCTTCTTTAAAGAAAGCGCCCCTTTCCTTGGCGATGTAAAAATATTGAGCATTGGTTTAAATCAGAAGTTTATAGGTTCTTTTACAGACTATCTGACGATAGAGCTTAGTGCAGCCAAGTTATTGCATAAAAAGAGAGAGAAGTTCGGGCACAAAGGAACGTATGGTCACGCTTTAATCATTGCTGGTTCAGAAGGAAAGATGGGCGCTGCAGTGCTTTCGGCTAAAAGTTGTATTCATTCTGGCGCAGGGTTGGTAACAGCAATTGTTCCTGGCAAAGGATTAAATATCATTCAAACAGCAGTGCCCGAAGTGATGGCATTTCCTGGTGGAGAAGGGTATGAAATAGAAAACATCACTTCCTTAGAACAATTTGATGCAGTGGGGGTGGGGCCTGGTTTAGGGACTTTCAAAAAAGCAGAGAAATTACTATCGCAAATTTTAAAGTTAGTGAGCTCACCGATAGTGCTCGATGCCGATGCTTTAAACATACTTTCGGCCAATAAAAAATTGCTAAAGTTATTGCCTAAAGATTCTATTTTAACGCCGCATCCGGGAGAATTTAAAAGGTTGGTAGGTGATTTTGAAAATAGCTATGAAGCCCTTCAAAAACTAAAAGATTTTTGTAAAACATACTCTGTTGTTACCGTTTTAAAAGGTGCAAATTCTATTGTTTGCACACCCGAAGGAAAGTGTTTTTTCAATACCACAGGTAATCCAGGAATGGCAACAGCTGGATCGGGAGATGTGCTTACTGGATTAATTACTTCCCTTTTGGCACAAGGTTATACACCAGTAAATGCAGCTTGTTTGGGTGTGTTTTTACACGGATTATCGGGCGATATAACTTCTTTAGAAACATCAGAAGAAGGTTTAACCGCTGGTAAATTGATTGAGAATTTAGGAAAGGCTTTTTTGAAGTTAGCTTAATTATAACCTAGACACTAGTTCCTTCGGGGTACCTCCATTAGTGTTCGGGACATTATAAGCTTCACACCCAGTGCGTCTTTGCGAAAATTTTGTACCCAAAATTAAAGCAATCTCATTATGAGAATCACATCAATAATC
>CAMBXP010000113.1 GCA_945871895.1 Chryseobacterium gleum
AAAACACAGGCAGGATTACCCAGTTTTGTGTTAAGTGTTTCAGAATGGATAGAAAAAACCAATGCCATAGGTTTTGTGGTTAAAAAGGGAAAGTACGGCGGCACTTATGCACACAAAGACATTGCATTTGAGTTCGGGTCGGCTATTAGTGTGGCTTTCAAGCTTTATTTAATCAAGGAATTTCAAAGACTCAAAGAAGAGGAACAAAAACAATTGGGTTGGTCGGCAAAAAGAGAACTGGCTAAAGTAAATTATCATATTCATACCGATGCTATTAAGGAGCATTTGATACCGAAAGCAATTACTCCACAGCAAGCATCAATAATTTATGCCAATGAAGCCGATGTGTTAAACATGGCATTGTTTGGTAAAACCGCAAAAGAGTGGCGCCAAGAAAATCCTAAGTTAAAAGGTAACATCAGAGATTATGCAAATATCAATGAGTTGATTTGTCTGACTAATTTAGAAAATATCAATGCTTTGTTCATCAATGAAGGCCTCACACAATCTAATAGACTCATTAAACTTAACCAAATAGCCATTAAGCAAGTAACTTTATTGCAAAGTATCGAAAACAAAAAGTTTTTAAAGTGAGAACATAAAAAATGCCCGAATCACAAAACATAGAATACAAATCAACTTGGCGCGACGAATACCTCAAAAGGATATGCGGTTTCGCCAATGCCAACGGCGGCAGTATTTTCATTGGTAAAGGCTTTAACAACAAATTATATGGAAGAAAGTAAAATAATTATTTATCAAACCGAAGAGGGAAACACCAAAATTGAAACCCGTTTAGAAAATGAAACGGTTTGGTTGACCATAGATCAAATGGTTGAATTGTTTCAAAAATCTCGATCTACGATTAATGAACACATTTTACATATTTTTGAAGAACAAGAACTTGATGCTGAGCTTTCTATGAGAAAAATCGGAATTTCCGATTTTTCTACCAAACCTACCAATTATTACAATCTCGACGTCATCATTTCCGTAGGTTATCGCGTTAAAAGTCATCAAGGCACTAAATTTCGCCAATGGGCTACAGCCCGTCTTCGCGAATATATTGTAAAGGGTTTTACAATGAACGATGACTTGCTAAAACAAGCCGGTGGAGGGAATTATTTTGAGGAATTATTGGCGCGTATTAGAGACATACGCTCTTCGGAAAAAGTGTTTTGGCGCAAAGTATTGGATATTTATTCTACTAGTATCGACTACGATCCCAAATTAGAGATGTCTGTTCATTTTTTTCAAACAGTACAAAATAAAATGCATTGGGCAGCTCACGGACATACAGCTGCTGAAATTATATATCAGCGCATTGATGCAAAAAAACCTAATCTCGGACTCACACATACTAAAGGAGGCAAGCCTACTAAGCAAGAAATAGAAATTGCCAAAAACTATTTAAATGAAGATGAATTAAATGTGTTGAACAGAATGGTAACCGCCTATTTAGAACTTGCAGAAATACAAGCATTGAATCGAAAACCTATGTATATGAAAGATTGGATTGAGCGTCTCGATGACTTTGTGAAAATGACAGGAAATGATGTTTTAAAAAATGCAGGAACGGTTAGTCATCAACAAGCCCTTAAAAAAGCAAATGACGAATATGAAAAATATAAAGAACGAACCAAAAACGAACTCACAGAAGCCGAAAAACATTTTGTAAAACAAATAGAAACATCGGCTAAAAAGTTGAATTCTAAAATGAAAAACAAAAAATAAGATCGAAATGCTAAGGAGAGAATTGCTGTTTAAAACTAACTAAGTAATGGGTAAATGTGGGACAAAAAACTAATGGAAGTATTGATTAAATAAGAAAATTCTCACAGATCTCCCTTCCAAAATTCCCGCCGAAATATCAACAAACACCTGTGAGTGAATTCAATTCGCCCCTACAGATATATTTTGTATTTTAGCTTCCTTATAAAAGTAAATTATGGGTTGTAGCGGATGCGAAACAGGAAGAGGTAATACGAATGGCGTACCTACGGGGTGCGGCAATAAGGGTCAGTGTGCTGCTCAAGGATGCAATAAATTCAGCGTTTTCGATTGGTTAAGCAATATGTCGGTTCCTTCATCAGAAGAGCCTTACTACGGTGTGGAAGTGCGATTTAAAAACGACAGAAAAAGTTATTTCTGGAATGTAGATAAATTGCCTTTGGCCATTGGAGATGCAGTAGCGGTGGAATCTTCACCGGGTCACGATATAGGCACAGTTTCATTAACTGGAGAACTTGTGAAATTGCAAATGAGCAAGCGAAATTTCCCAGAGAGCGAAATGAAAAAGCTCTATCGTAAAGCCAAACAAACAGATATTGAAAAATGGAATGAAGCTATTTCTTTGGAAAAAGCAACATTGCAAAAAGCTAGAAAACTGGCCATCGACCTCGGTTTAGAGATGAAGATTGGCGATGTTGAATACCAAGGTGATCGTTCAAAAGCTACGTTTTTTTACACAGCCAATGGTCGTGTAGATTTCCGTCAGCTGATTAAACAGTATGCCGAACATTTTCGCATTCGTGTGGAAATGCGTCAGATTGGTGCGCGCCAAGAGGCCTCTAAATTAGGTGGTGTTGGTTCATGCGGAAGAGAATTGTGTTGTTCTACTTGGCTGACTGATTTTAGAACGGTGAATACTTCGGCGGCGAGATATCAGCAATTGTCGTTGAATCCGCAAAAGTTGGCCGGACAATGCGGCAAGCTTAAATGCTGCTTGAATTATGAATTGGATTCTTACCTCGATGCGGTAAAAGAATTCCCTCAGGTTAACACCAATTTGTTTACCAAAAAAGGAGAAGCATATCAAGTTAAAACAGATATTTTCAAAAGAATCTTGTTCTATGTTTATAGAGAAGATCCATCTGTTTTTCATGCAGTGCCTGTGAGTCGAGTGAAAGAAATTATTGCGATGAATCGTGCGAATGAAAAACCCGAAGATTTATTGCTTATTCCTGTTGTAGATAAAACGACTAAAAAACCAGAGCCCGATTACGCAAACGTAGTAGGTGATGATGATTTAACGCGTTTCGACCGCAAACGTGGTGGTGGCAACGACAACAGAAATAGAAATCGTGGTGGCGGAGGTGGCAACAACAATGGCAATCGCCGTCCGCAAGGTCAGGGTCAGCCACAAGGTCCAAACCCAAACCGTCCGCGACCAAACAACAACGGGCCAAGACCAAATAACAACAACGGTCAGCGACCAAACAACAATCAACCGCCAAAGCAAGTTTAATGATTAATGTTCGAAGCCTAATGTTAAGTAAGTCAGTTAAAAGAAAGCAAAATCCATTCACCCTTTTGGCTTTTTGCTTTTTGCTTTTTACTTTAACTTCTTGCGATTCATCATTGGTATACAATGAATCTTATCCAGTAAAGGACTTGAAATGGAATCAAAAAACGCCATTCATCTTCACCACTGATTCTATCACCGATATCAATCAAGGCTATAATGCTTATATCGATTTGCGCGTTAACGAAAACTACGCCTACCGCAACATCTATTTCTTTGTGGAAATTGAAATGCCCAACAAGCAAATCATTAGAGATACTGTAAACGGATTTCTGCAAGACGAGGCGGGCAATTGGTTAGAAGATGTTTCGGGTTTTGGTACCATCAAACAAAAAGAGTTTTTGTACCGTCCGAAATTTAGATTGCCTTTCGCTGGAAAATACAAATTCTCTATTTTTCAAGCCATGCGTGCGGAAAATTTAGAAGATGTGGAGGATGTAGGGTTTAAATTGAAAACGATTGAGCAAGAACAATAAATATTTAGGATACAACGAATAATAGAATTCACTTTTAAAGTAAAAACACTTTCATAATTTTGAGCAAACAAACACTGCAATGGCATTAAAAGATTCAATAAAAAAATACAGCAAGCCACTGAAATGGATTTGGGGCTTGTTTTTTACCGGCGTTCTATTGGTTTTTCTATTCTTTTACGCCATCTCAGAATGGGAACTTTTTGGAACACTTCCTTCTTTCGATGAATTAGAAAATCCTAAGAGTAATTTAGCGGCAGAAATTTATTCATCAGATAGAGTTTTGTTAGGGACTTTCTTCAAAGAAAACCGCTCTAATGTTGAGTTTAAAGAAATTGCGCCCATCGTTATTCAAACGCTTATTGCAACAGAAGATGAACGTTTTTTTGAACACGCAGGTATCGACCCGCGTGCTTTAGCCCGCGCCATTAAAGGAATGGGTAAAGATGGCGGAGGAAGTACCTTAACACAACAATTGGCCAAGCTTTTATTTACTGAGAAACCAGCCGACAATATTGTGGTGCGTGTGATTCAGAAATTAAAAGAGTGGGTAATTGCCGTTCGTTTGGAAAGACACTACACCAAAGAAGAATTGGTGACGATGTACCTTAATAAAGTCGATTTCATCAACAATGCCGTAGGTATTAAATCGGCTTCAAGAATTTATTTCAGCAAATTACCAAGTGAATTAAACATGCAGCAAGCAGCTATGTTTGTTGGTATGTGCGTAAATCCATCACTGTACAATCCGGTTAGAAAAACCAGAGAAGACACTGTATTGTATAGAAGAAATGTGGTGATGACACAAATGGTGCGCAGTAACATCATTAGCCAAAAACAACGCGACTCGTTAAAGGTATTGCCACTTGGATTAAAACTTTCATTGGCCTCACACAAAGAAGGAACTGCCACTTATTTCCGTGAAGAATTAAGAAGGTACATGAGCGACTGGTGTTCAAAAAACATTAATCCTAGTACAGGAGAAAACTACAGTTTGTACCGCGATGGTTTAAAAATTTACACCACCATCAATAGTAAAATGCAGACCTACGCAGAGAATGCTGTGAAGAGTCACTTAGGTGGTGAATTGCAAGATGTATTTTTCAAACACTGGAAAAACAAAAATGGTGTATACAAAAAAATGGCTCCCTTCTATTTTGAAGGTGTAAATGAAAAACAGTACAAAGAGCAAGTAGATAAAATTATTGTAGAAGGTATTCGCTCATCATCTCGTTACAATGCAGAATTAGACCAACGCTTGCATATTCGTAAGGCCTTATCTAAATACTTAAAATACAAAGACCCTGACAACAGCTATGAAGCGCGCTTAAAATCAATGGAAGAAAACAGATATTTCTACCAAAGTCAGCTTAACAGCTACAAACGCGATACCGCCAACTCTCCTCTAGGTGCAGAGAAAGCAGCAGCATTCAAAGATTCTGTAGATCAGTTGAAGGAGAGAATGGAAGAGGTGCGCAACGAAAGAAAAGACATACAGGAAGATGTAGACAGAGCTTGGAAAGCTTATCAACGAGTTTGGAAACCATTTGATGATTCTATCATGCGTGCTTTCAATAAACCTATTAAAACTACCATTTTCACTTGGAAAGGCGATAAAGATACCATTATGAGTTTGCGCGATTCTGTGCATTATGCCAAATGGTATTTGCAAACGGGAATGTTATCTGTCGACCCTCAAACAGGCTATATCAAAGCCTGGGTAGGCGGTATCAATTACAAGCATTATCAGTACGATCACGTGAGTCAGGGCCGCCGTCAGGTAGGTTCAACCTTTAAAGCATTCGTTTATGCCACTGCGGTGGAGAATGGTTGGGGACCATGCGATAAGGTGTTGAATAACCCAGTTACTTTTCCGCAAGGAATGTATGGTATACAATCCAGTTGGACACCCAAAAACTCAGAAGTATCTAAGTTAGATGGCGAGATAGTAACCTTGAAAATCGCATTGGCGAACTCCATCAACAACGTATCGGCTTTCTTTATGCATGAGTACGGACCCGAAGCCATCATCGATGTAGCGCGCCGTTGTGGAATTACTTCACCGCTAGATATGTTGCCATCTATTTGTTTAGGAACTCCAGATATTTCGTTGAAAGAAATGGTATCGGCTTACTCTTGTTTTGCCAATAAAGGTGTTTGGGTTGAACCAACTTATATTTTAAGAATTGAGGACAAAAATGGAAATGTAATTTTCAATTCACACCCTAAAACGCGTGAAGCCTTGAGCGAAGAAACAGCCTTCAAAATGGTGGAATTGCTATCGGGCATTGCAGCTTATGGTCCGATTATCAAAGGTGAAAAGACCTACGGTACAGGTATTCGTTTGCGTTCATCAGCAAAACCATATGGTAACATTCCTTACTCTATTAAAATCGCAGGAAAAACGGGTACAACACAAAATCAATCTGATGGATGGTTTATGGGCATTACGCCCGATGTGGTGACTGGCGTTTGGGTGGGTTGCGACGACCGAAGTGCGCATTTCACCTCCCTACGCTTGGGTATGGGTACCAACATGGCCTTGCCTATTTGGGGTTATTACATGAACAGCTTGTACAAAGACAAAGACTTAAAAATATCTAAGGATGCCATAGAGAAGCCAGCTAGCTTGGGTGGAGTGCGCTTCGATTGCGAAGAGAAGAACAGCGACTTCAACTTTAATATGGATGATATTATTGAAGGTGGTGGGGGAATGTAAAATGTGAAATATGAGATTTGAAAAAGGTGTTCGTCGGTTGACGAACACCTTTTTTGTTGCGAGAAAAAACATGTAGTTCGTCATTGCGAGGTACCCCGAAGCAACCTTATGACGCAAAACTAATTAAAATGAGCTTGCTTCGGAGTACCTCGCAATGACGAACTGTGTAATGAAAAATAAGATTACTACTTCTCCTCCTCTATCACCTCTTCCTCAACCAATATTTTACTATCAGCGGGATTCACAGGTTGAGCTTTAAGCACTCTGGGTTGAGGTAACTTAGCAGCTATCTTAGCCGCGATATCAGGGAAATAGATTTTTACAATATTTCCTACATTATTCTCAGTGCAAGGAAAAGTAGTTGAAACTACACCTTTAGAGATGACTTGTCCGCGATGATTGTACACCGTATAATGAAACTTTAAAATACGATTGTAATTGTTCTCTGATACCTTCACCAAATCAGATAAATCGTTTTCAATATCCATTTCATTTAAGAAAACAAATAAATCTGTTCCGTATTTGGCGCTAAGATAACCCAGCAATTTCGGGTCTCTAATCATGGTATTCATGAAGCGCGGAGTGCTGTTTTGATGCGAAATAATTTGTCCGTTTTGCACTCTTGTCCCTTCCTCGCCACTTTGCTTCTTTTGCTGCTTACTTTCAAATTTCTTTAGTACAGGAGCCAATCCTTTTCCTTCTTCCTTTGGTTCTTCTGGAATAGGCTCATAGCTTCTGCTGATAGAGCCGTAAACGCGACGCAAGTCCTTCAATGAATCTTCTACCAGGTGAATTAACGAAGTAGTGCTATACAAGTACAAAAACTTATTTTGAAGAGCTGCAGCAGCTCCATAACGAAACGAGCGCACTATTTGCGCGCTGTTCATGTTAGAGGTAGTAGCCAATTGGTTTTGGATGTTGCACACGTACATGTTCTCCTCGAAAGGAATAATCATCACTTTTTTGTACTGATAAGAAGTATCTATAATGGTAGAATCCTTTTGCGCAGAAAGGCTGCCAAGAGAAAGTAAAAAGACAATGATGAGAGTAAAGTTACGCATATAACAAGTTTACTCAATATAGAAGCGGCGGTTAGGCCGCTCTACAAAATATTACTAACAGTAAGCTGTGTATTGTCTAGAAGAAGAATTTCACCACGTCGTTGAACAAGGCAAAAGCCATCAACGCGAAGAGTAAAATCATTCCACCCATTTGAGCGTACTCCATGAATTTCTCGCCCGGTTTGCGACGGAAGGTAATTTCATAAAGTAAGAAGAGTACGTGTCCGCCATCCAATGCAGGAATTGGCAACAAATTCATGAACGCTAATATCACAGAAAGCAAGGCAGTAATGCCCCAAAATTTCTCCCAGTAACCCGGACCGAAATCATCGGGAAACAAGCTGCCCAAAGTACCGAAGCTACCCAAGTTACTAGCGCCTTCTTTGGTGAAAATTAATTTGAATTGTTTTACATAGCCCACTAAGGTTTCAACCGCTACATCTAAACCAGCTGGAATAGATTCGAAGAAACCGTACTCTGTCTTTTTAGTTTGTAGAAAATTCACTGGAGATTGAGGAACTGCGCCAATAATACCTTCTTCGGTAACATCACATTTAACATGAACCGTATCGGTTTTTCTCAATACAACAAGATCAACTTTTTGCTTCTTGTGCTTTAAAATTTCGGTATGAAAATCAGAAAAATAGGGAGTTGACACTGTATCGATTCCAACCAATTGATCCCCTTTTTGCAAACCCGATTTTGATGCTGGTAACTCGGCTACTAAATCATCAATCAGAAAAGGAATACGAGGTTGAAAAAGTGCTTGTTTCTTCTCTGCCATCATCGTTGTATGAAAATCAGAAAAATAGGGAGTTGACACTGTATCGATTCCAACCAATTGATCCCCTTTTTGCAAACCCGATTTTGATGCTGGTAACTCGGCTAC
>CAMBXP010000114.1 GCA_945871895.1 Chryseobacterium gleum
ATGAATGATGTTCAAAATATCTTGAGTAAAGATAGATTGAATTTTGATGTACTCAATCATACCGACCTTTCAAGAACTGGGGGTTATTCTGGTAACATAAACCTCGAATCTATTAACTGGGGTAACTATGATTTGGTGGTAATCGATGAATCGCACAACTTCAGGAATAATGATCCGAGAAGAAATACAATTACCCGTTACCAGCGTTTAATGAATGACATTATAAAGATGGGTGTAAAAACTAAGGTATTGATGTTATCAGCAACTCCTGTTAACACCCGAATGAATGATATCAAAAACCAAATTGCATTTATCACCGAACAAAACGATGAGGCTTTGGCTGCACATGGGATAGCTAGCATTGAACAAACATTACGTAAAGCTCAGGCTAAATTCAATGCTTGGCTAAAATCTAATAATGGTTCTACTGCCAGTAGAGAGAGTTTGATCGATGGCCTAGATGGTTCTTACTTTAAACTTTTGGATTTGTTAACCATTGCTAGGTCAAGAAAGCACATTGAAAAATATTATGATGTTAACGATATCGGAAAGTTCCCAGATCGGCTTACCCCAATCAATCGTCATACTGACTTTGATGTGAATGGTTCATTGAAAGCGATGGACAAAGTTAACGATGAACTTAACTCATTAAACCTCGGATTTTATTCTCCTTTATCGTACGTTCGGGACGATAAACGTAGCTCATACGAAGAAAAATATGACATAATGACAACTAAAGGCAGTGTTTTCAAGCAAATTGAGAGAGAAAGTAGTTTAATTCATTTGATGCGTGTGAACTTACTAAAGCGATTAGAAAGCTCTGTTCATTCATTCCGACTTACGATTGAGGGGCTATTACGACAAATTAATGGACTTTTACATAAAATAGAAACTGCAAATAAAGCTGAATCGTACTATGATGTTCTCGATATTAACGAAGTTGATACAGACGATGTATTGTTGGAAGATTTACTAACTGGGGGCAAAGTAAAAGTGTTGCTTCAGGATATGGATTTGATTCGCTGTAAGGAAGATTTGTTGGATGATAAACATAGATTGGAAAATCTATTGGCGCAAACCAAGGTAATTGACGTAAGCAGGGATGCCAAACTTAAAGAGCTAAAAGGGCTTATCAAAGAAAAGGTTGAGAACAATCTAAACCAAGGCAATAAGAAGGTTATTGTTTTTTCTGCATTTGCTGACACCGTAAAGTACCTTTACGAAAACCTGCATTCTTGGGCACTTAGCGAGCTTAAAATTAACTCGGCAATGATTACAGGTGGCGATGTCAATAAAACCAATCTCAACGACTGCAAACCCGATTTAGGGCATATACTCATCAACTTTTCTCCGCTTTCTAAAAAGCGTGATTTAATATACCCAGATAGCAAAGGTGAGATTGATTTATTGATCTGTACCGATTGCATTTCTGAAGGTCAGAACTTACAAGATTGCGACTACTTGGTTAATTACGATATACACTGGAACCCTGTTCGTATTGTTCAACGTTTCGGTCGAATAGACCGTATCGGTTCTGTAAACGATAAAATACAACTAGTAAATTTCTTCCCGAACCTTGAGCTTGACACCTACATCGATTTAATTGGACGTGTAAAAGGTAGAATGCAGATCTTGGATGTTTCTGCTACGGGAGATGATAATATCATTGAAGAACCGAATGTTGGCTATGGCGATTTAGATTACCGTAAACGCCAGCTTAAGCAAATGCAAAGCAAAGTATTGGATCTTGAAGATATTGAGGGAGGTATTAGTATAACCGATTTAACCTTCAACGATTTTAAGATTGATGCCGAACGGTTATCTCATCATGAACGAGAGCATTTTGAAAAAGCCCCAAAAGGCATTTTCTCTATAACATCAACAAACACAGAAGAAGCTGAGGCTGGAGTTATATTTTGCTTAAATGATCTAAATGGTACTTTAACCGACACAAATACATACAGTGCAACACATCCATACAGCTTGTGCTATATGAAAAGCAATGGAGATGTTTTTGTTCCTGCCAATAACCCTAAAAGGACCTTAGACCTATACAAGAAACTATGTTTGGGACAACATGTATTATTAACACCATTGATTAATACATTCAACAAGGAAACCAAAGACAGTAAACAAATGGGAAAGTATGTTTCAATGCTTCAAGCTACATTAACTCATATCAAAGGCGTTGATGAGGAAATAGGGTTGGACACTTTGGCTTTTCCAGGGGGAACCAAAATGAGTAAATCCCCAAACACAGATATTTTTGAATTAGTAAGCTATTTGATTGTTAAGTAATGAATAATCAAATTACAGACATATTGCAATTGCCTCAAAAGTGCTTGGTGAACAAGAAAATCACCAAAGCGTTTTTTAAGCGTAATTTTGATATAATCAGTGCAGAACGTAATTTATTGGATGATGCCAATGCAGTTATATCAATTGATTGGATTGCTTCCATAAGCCAATCGAATGCAAATGTACCTGAGTGGCAAGATGCTGAATCTACCTTTGAGGAAATTGAAGTTATTGCAGTTACAACCAATACAGACAATTTAAACAAACAAGCAACTCGAATCATTGATTTGATTCAAAAGTATATCCCATACCACTTATTACTGGTGGTTACGGATGGGACTAAAACGTTTTGGAATGTTTCCTACAAACGAATCAACCAAAACGATACCAACAAAAGAACAGTAGATAAGAAGTTTACTACGGAACTCATTGATTTAGGTGGTGAAAATACAATTCATAAAGCATTCATTGAATCACTTAATTTTAGTAAACTGGCTTCAACTGATTTGAAGGTTTTATATGATTCTTATGTACAGTGCCTTGTTGGATTAAACACAGCACCTATCATTGGTGCATTTGAAACCAGACCAACGGAACGCACCAAAAAAGATGTTGAGTTACTCGAAAGAATTAGCCAACTAGAAAAAGAAATTACTACTATAAACAATACTGCTCAAAAGGAAACACAGCTCAATAAACGTATTGAGTTGAATACTCAATTGCAGCATAAACGAAAACAAATAGAACAACTCAAGAATATCATAACAAACGCATGATGAAATGAGCTGAAAATAGCTGTGCTATTTTTGCGAATTGCATGTGGCAATTAAAAAAAGAAAAAGATTCACATGAAAAAGATAGATAAAGGACATCCACTAAGCCAAAGCACCGACTTTATGGCTCAAAATATTGAAACATTGAAAACCCTGTTCCCTACCATTGTAAAGGAAGGGAAAATAGATATTAAGGAATTGCAAGCCTTATTGGGTGATGATGTAGAAACCGAAGATGAGTATTACCGCTTCACTTGGGCAGGTAAAAGTATGGCTAGACGTGAAGCCAACAAACCTAGCACAGCTACACTAAGACCCGATAAAGAAAGCAGTAAAGATTGGGACACCACCCAAAACATCTTTATTGAAGGTGATAATTTGGAGGTATTAAAACTTCTGCAAAAAAGCTATGCCAACAAAATAAAAATGATTTACATAGATCCTCCTTACAACACAGGTAAGGACTTTGTATACAAGGACAATTACAACGACAACCTAGGCAATTATTTAGCCATTACAGGGCAAGTTGATGAAGAAGGAAAGCGAATAAATACTAATAGCGAAAGTGATGGGCGTTACCATAGCAACTGGTTAAACATGATGTATCCTAGATTAAAATTGGCACGCAATCTACTTAGAGATGATGGTGTTATTTTTATTTCAATAGATGATTATGAAATTATCAATCTAAGAAAGATGTGTGATGAAATATTTGGTGAAGATAATTTTATTGCAAATATTACTGTACGTGCGAATCCAAGAGGCAGTCAGTCTGACACCTATATTGCTACTGTTCATGACTATTTATTGTGTTATGCTAAAAATAACAACATTCTCGAATTAGACGGACTTCCATTAACAAAAGATGATTTAGATGATTTCGACCAAGTTGACGAAGACGGAAAGGCATGGAGGGAATTAGGACTTAGGCAGAGAGGAGCAGCCTCGTTAAGAGAAGATAGACCCGATATGTTTTTCCCAATTTACGTTAATCCAAATGATGAATCCGTTAGTTTGACTAAAAGTAAAGAGTATATTGTTGAGGTAATACCCAAAAAATCTGATGGCAGAGAAGGTCGTTGGATGTGGGGTTACAATAAAACTATGAATGAAATTTCAAGAGTGTATGCAAGATTAATTAAAAAGCGGAATGAGTTCGACATTTTTATTAAAGATTATCTTGAGAAAGGAGACGATATAATACGTACTAAAAAACCGAAAACGATTTGGGACGAAAAAGCTGTTAATACTGAAACTGGTGGGAAGCTTTTAAAAAAACTGTTTCCAACAGCACACTTCCCCTATCCGAAGCCGATAGGACTAATTGAAAAATGTTTACAAATTTCAACAACTAATAGTGATATAGTTTTAGATTTCTTTTCTGGATCGGGAACAACTGCCCATTCCATATTTAATCTAAACTCAATTGATGGCGCAAATCGTAAGTTTATTTCTGTTCAATTACCTCAGCCAATAAGTAATAAGGAAAAAGCTTATGCTGAAGGCTGGAGATTCATTTCTGAAATAACCAAAGAGCGCATTCGCAGGGCTGGGGAGAAAATTAAATCTGAATTGAAGGATGATTTATTCTCAGAGCAAGGTAAAACCCTGGATGTTGGGTTCAGAGCATTTAAACTGGATAGCTCCAACATCAGAGCATGGGATGGCAATCCAGATGCCCTGGAAGATAATTTATTCAATGCTGGTAGTAACATTAAAGAAAACAGAACCGAAGAAGATGTTCTATACGAAATTCTACTCAAATACGGTTTAGATTTAACTATGCCAATTGAGCAAAAAGCAATTGCTGGTAAACAAGTGTTCAATATTGGTATAGGTGCATTGTTCATTTGTTTGGGAGATAATATTACCACAGCAGTAGCTGAAGGAATTGGCAAATGGAAAGAAGAACAGCAACCTGCCACATCCAAAGTGATTTTTAAAGACACTGGCTTTATCGATGTAGAGAAAACCAATAGCATGCAAATATTGAAACGCTATGGCATACTAGAAGTAAACACTATATAATTCACTAAAATGCAAAAGATAACTAAAGAAAATCCATTAAGTCAGAGTAAAAACATCGTTTCTGAGAACTTGGAACAGTTAAAGGCTATTTTTCCTCAAGTTTTTAAGGAGGGAAAAATTGATAAAGAAGAATTATTATCCATTTTAGGTGATGATGTAGAAACCGAAGAGGAGTATTACCGCTTTACTTGGGCAGGTAAAAGCATGGCTAGACGTGAAGCCAACAAGCCTAGTACTGCTACTCTTAGACCAGATAAAGAAATCAGCAAGGATTGGGACACCACTCAAAACATCTTTATTGAGGGTGATAACTTGGAAGTACTAAAACTACTTCAAAAAAGTTATGCCAACAGAATAAAAATGATTTACATAGATCCTCCGTATAACACAGGTAAAGACTTTGTTTATAAAGATAACTATAACGACAATCTGGGTAATTACTTAGCTATTACTGGACAAGTGGATGAGGAAGGTAAACGCATAAGCACTAACAGTGAAAGTGATGGAAGATACCACAGCAACTGGTTAAATATGATGTATCCCAGATTGAAATTGGCACGAAATCTTTTAACTGATGATGGGGTAATATTTATTTCAATTGATAATGATGAAATTCATAATACTAGAAAGTTAGTTGATGAAATATTTGGTGAGGATAATTTTATTGAATGCATTGTTTGGAATAAACGGATACCTAAAAATGATAAAGGAATCGGAAGTATCCATGAATATGTTTTACTATACGCCAAAAATTCCAGTTTAAAACATGAATTTTTCATGAGAAAAGATGGTCTTGATGAGATAAATGAATTATTAACTAGACTCAAGAAACAGAATATACCTATAAGTGAAGCGGAAATTGAAGTGAAGAAACTTTTCAAGAAAAAAGGATATGATAGAGGTATTACTTTGTACAATAGTTTAGGTAATGATTACAAACTTTGGGGCAAAATAAACATGAGTTGGCCCAATTCTGATACATTTGGGCCTAGATATGATGTTAAACATCCAATTACTGGCAAGTCAATGAAAATTCCCAATCGAGGTTGGAGATGGAAAGAAGAAACATTTAATGAAGCAGCATTAATAGTTAATGGGACTTATTCTTCTGTAATTAAAACACATGATGGATCCTACATTTGCGGAAAGATTTGGTTTGCAGCCGATGAACTAACTCAGCCCAGCTCAATAACATACTTAGATGATGTAAATGATTTTTTACTACGTTCTATTTTATCGTCTAAAAGTGATGGAGGAATTGAGTTGGAGGATCTATTTGAGGGGAAAAGCTATTTTTCATACCCTAAATCAACTAATCTGTTAAAAGCTTTAATGGATTCTGATAAATCAACTGAAAGTAAAATAATACTAGACTTTTTTGCAGGTTCTGGGACAACTGCTGATGCGGTATTTCAACTTAATTCTCTAGATAATATTAAAAGAAAATTTATATGTGTTCAATTGCCAGAACCAACAGATGAAAAAAGCGAAGCCTACAAAGCTGGCTATAAAACCATTTCAGAAATTACCAAAGAACGCATTCGTAGAGCTGGAGAGGAAATTAAATCTGAAATGAAAGAAAATTTATTTTCTGAACAAGGTAAAACCCTGGATGTTGGTTTCAGAGCATTTAAATTGGATAGCTCCAATATAAGAGCATGGGATGGCAATCCAGATGCCTTGGAGTATAATTTGTTAGATGCTGTCATTAATATCAAAGAAAATAGAACAGAAGAGGATGTGCTTTACGAAATACTTCTCAAATACGGATTGGATTTAACCATGCCAATTGAACAAAAAGAGATTGCAAGCAAAAAGGTTTTCAATATTGGAATGGGAGCATTATTTATTTGCTTGGATGATAATATTACCTCAGCAGTTGCTGAAGGTATTGGAAAATGGAAAGAAGATCTTCAACCTGCAACAACAAAAGTAATCTTCAAGGACATTGGCTTTACTGATGTAGAGAAAACAAATAGCATGCAAATATTGAAACGCTATGGCATTCTAGAAGTAAACACAATATAACGGAAAAACTGAAAGACCTATGAAAATAAAATTTGACTGCAGTTTAACCTATCAACAAAATGCAATAGAATCTATTGTAGATGTCTTTAAAGGGCAGGAAATCTGTAACTCCAACTTCACTGTTTATTCGCCAATTTTTAAAGGCAAGCAAGAAAAAACAACTGAAAACAATATCGTAGGTTATGCCAATAAACTGCAATTAACCGAAGGTCAGATATTAGAGAATATCCAAAAGATTCAGCTTCGCAACGGTTTAAAACCATCTGTTCAAGGTGAAATGAAACGAGATGCATTAGATTTAAGTGTGGAAATGGAAACAGGTACAGGTAAAACATACGTATACCTGAAAACCATTATGGAAATGTACCGTCAATACGGCTTTAGCAAATTCATTATTGTTGTACCTACTATCCCTATTAAAGAGGGGGTTTACAAGAGTTTACAGATTACCGAAACGCATTTAAAAGAGCATTATGCCAATGTAAACTATAAGTACTTTGTTTATGATAGTTCACGCTTAAATGAGATTCGGGATTTTGCTACCAGCGATCAACTCCAAATCATGGTCATCAATATTCAAGCATTTGCTAAGGATGTGGATGATGATTCAAGCAACACCAACAGGATATTACTCAACTACAATGATAAATTGGGATATAAACCCATTTCATTGATTCAGGATACAAGACCATTTGTAATTGTAGACGAACCACAGCGAGTACTTAATACTCCACTAGGTAAGAAATCTGTTAACAATCTCAAGCCATTAGCTATTGTTCGTTACTCAGCAACACACAAAGAAAAAGTAAATCTTCTTTATAAGTTGGATGCGGTTGATGCATACAATAAACAATTGGTAAAGCAAATTGAAGTGGCATCCATAAAAGTGGATGGTGCGGCTTCAGTTGGAGCATACATAAAACTTATTCAAGTATCGAACAAGAATGGTTTCAAAGCCAAGTTAGAATTAGATGTAAAGGGCAAAGACGGTAAATCAAAAAGAGAAAAGAAAGAAGTTAAACCAGCAGATGATTTGCTTCAATTAACCAAGCTGGAGCAATATGATGGCTATATTGTAAGGGACATTTACACAGACACCGATAATGAGTGTATAGACTTTACTAATGATGTGCTTATTCGTTTAAATATGAGTATCGGAGGTACGGATGATTTAGCTATTAAACGTGCCCAAATTGCAAAAACCATTGAAGAGCACCTCAACAAAGAATTAATTCTGAACCCAAAAGGGATTAAAGTATTGAGCTTGTTCTTTATTGATAAAGTAAGCAATTACCGTGTGT
>CAMBXP010000115.1 GCA_945871895.1 Chryseobacterium gleum
CTAATGCCTTTGCAGGTTCCCGACCAATCGTGCGCCGGATGCGACATATAGTAGGTAATGTAAGATTTCGATTTATCTGCAGCCAATTTAATAACATTGCCCGTAGGATGAAAAGAAATTAAAAGAATTGCAGAAAGAACTGCCAACGATATTTTTGAAAATGTCTTCATAAAATAAAATTTAAAATTTAATTGACACGAATCCTGCCGTAAATGTAAGTGCGGTAAATCCACCTGCTATTCCATGCGCTAACTTCCAGTTCGGACCTTTATCTGTATAACTGCTTAATATGTTACTAGTAATCATTCCTGTGATGTGCATTACTGCAAACATCTTATGCCAATCAATACTGCTCCACTTTCCTCCGCTATATGAAAGCAATGGCGGCGGCGCTAATAAAGCCAAAGCGGCGCCTGCAATATAACCAGCATTGGTGGCGACAACAAAACCTTCATGAAGTGGTTTATCAATATAATTATTGTATAAAAGAATGCCTGTAGCAGCAGTACCCAACATGGCTGCTATAGTTCCATAACCCACTAGCTGATGCGTAACCAACATGGCACGACGCACCTTCATTTCTTTCTCTCTGTTTGCTAAAGTAAGAGGTACTAACCCGGTGGCTCTCAACAAACCTTTTTCACCGTAAATCCATCGCTGAGTAAAAATCATGCGTTCGGGCAACAACGGCGGGGTTTCGTCGAGCATCATATCTCCCATCAATAAAGAAGTATCAGTTGCAATATTCACTGAATCAACCATAACACTATCGGCTGGAGATTGGGCATTAGAAAGTGCAAAAGATGCACTGAATAATAGGGATAGAAATAACTTACGCATAAACTAATTGTTTGTACAATGATAAGAAAAATAAAAAGACAAGCGTGTGATGTAAATCACATTAAAAAAAATGATTATCCGCAATCGTAACAGTTAAATTATTTTCAAAGTGGCCTCATCCTCGGTCCTTTCCGTCAGCTGACGGACCATTGCTTAAAAATGCTTTTCACACCTAGTCACCCTTCTCTTTTGGAGAAGGGCTGGGGATGAGGCCCAATTAAGTTTAAAGGTAAAATTCCGGATAATCACATTAAAAAATGATGCAGAAATTACTGCGACTTTACTATCTGCACAACGTTTTTATAAAACTGTGAAAGTTCTTTGTCTTTTTCTTTCGCAATAGCCAAATTGATTTTTTCCTCTATTTTTTTTCGTTCTTCTTTTAGCTTATCTAATTTTTCCTGCATTTGTTTTGCGTCGAATGAGGCTTTCTTGGTGTCTTTGTTGTCGTTGATATCGCGCTGTAAATCGGCCATTCTAGCATCGTAATAGCCGCGCAAGCCCACCATAGCCAAAACAGCTTCTTTTCTAACCTCTACATCATCATCGCTGGTTGCAATATTGTACAAAGAATCTAAGCCTTTAAAGAAAATTTCTTTTTTCTGCTTCACCAAGTACATTCCAAAATGATCTACCAATTGAGCTTGTCGCGCACCTTCGTAATGTGCAATGGCATTGGTATAAAAAGAATATATTTCTTCTTTGTTTTTAAAGCCTTTATAAATGTCGCCCAAGGTAAGTGAAATCCACTCGGCATAGGGCTCATCTTTCTGTTTAATGATGTCGTAAGCCTCCTCTTTTTTATAGATAGAATATGCTCGAATGGTAGAAGCCACCACATAATTGCTCGAATCATTGAAGGTTTTCTTTAGCACAGGCTCTGCTTCTTCGAAAGAATAATTTTTTCTGATGAAACGAATGGCTGCAGCGCGCACTTGCGATTTAGGGTCTTTCACCGCCAGTTTAAAAGTTTTGTCCATCACATCGGTAAGTAAAGTGTCGCTTAAAGTTGAATCGGCTGCCAAGGATTCTAAAGCCAACAATTTAACTCCCCAAAACTTATCGTTTAAAGCGTTCACCAAGAAATCATCTTTTGTTCTTTTAGGGGTGGTGTCTGAAAGTACGTGCTCGAAAGCCTCGTATCTATCCATTATATTTTTGCTTTTTTCGAACTGTGTAAGCCATTCCATGGTTGACTTTCTTTCAACTTTCTCACACAACAAAATTTTGTCAGCATCAATATTTACCCACTCTGGCTCTCCATTGGCCAACAATCTAAAAGTATCACATTTGTTGGTCATCCAAACACGAGAGCGCTTTGGCTTTCCACCAGAATACACATCAATATCAATAGGAAAACGGTAAACGCTCGACTCCAACAATGGCTGAGTTTGCTCAATCACCACCGAAATCGAATCGGAAACTTTATCGTAACGATAAGCGATATCTAACATAGGATGTCCTTTGGTAAAGAACCATTGATTGAAAAACCAATTTAAATCTTCGCCTGTAATTTTCTCGAAAGACATGCGCAATTGCGCCATCTCAGTTGATTTAAATTTATTGCTTTCTAAATAGTCTTGCACTGCAGCAAAAAACGCTTCTTCACCTACATAATTGCGCAACATATGCAACACCAAAGAACCCTTTTGATAGCTGTGGCGGTCGAACATATCGTCGATAAAAGAATAGTTGTAGCGCACCAATCTCTCCTTCTTACTTTGTGCTTCATCTAAATAGGCTTGCAAATCCAATAATCGATGGTAATCTCCTTCGTCTTTTCCGTATTTGTGGTCTATCCACAAACACTCACCCATGGTGGCAAACGACTCATTTAAGGGCAAGTTGGCCCACGATTCACAGGTTACTAAATCGCCAAACCAATGGTGAAAAAGTTCGTGTGCAATAACATCTTCGTGGTCTTCATCTAACAACTCTTTTTTAGAGCGCATAACATATGGTGCATGAATTACAGCCGATGTATTCTCCATGGCACCCCAATTAAATTCACGCACTATCATTTGAGAAAATTTCTCCCAAGGATACGCCACACCTAATTTTTGCGAAAAGAAAGTAAGCATCTCGGGAGTATTGCCAAACACCGCTAATGCATCGGCAGAATCTTTATGCTCTACATAATATTCCAATAACACATTGTTCCATTTCGATTTAATCACCGCAAATTCGCCTACCGCCACCATTACCAAATAAGTAGAATGTGGCAAATCTTGTTTCCAATAATCGGTGCGGGTTCCATCGCTATTTTTGGTGGAACTTTTTAGCAAGCCATTGGATAAAGTTTGGTATTGAGCATCAACGGTAATATAAACTTCCTGAGTCATTTTTTCTGCCGTTGCCTCAATGGTAGGAAACCAACACGAAGAAGATTCTGATTCTCCTTGACTCCAAATTTGTTGAGGTTTGTGCGGATTATTGCCATCGGCATGCACAAAAAACAAGCCCTTTTCTTTCTCCTCGGCAATTAACTTTTTCTCCAACAGCTTCTCGGGCTGGGCGGTATAATCAATAAATAATTTATATGTTTCGGTTCTTTTGTATTCTCTATCTAGCTGAATAGCCAAGACTTTATCGTTGTATTTGTAATTGAGTTTCTTCTTATTTCCCAAAGAATCAACTAAAGAAACTTCTTTGAGAATCATTCCTTTGGCGTCTAGCTCCACCATTTTAGTAGCATAAAAATACGGCTTCAAAGTAAGTGTAGCTTTGCCATACACTTCTTTGGTTTGCCAATTAAAACGAATATCTAAAACAGTGTGCAGCAAATCTTGCTTTAGGGTACGAGCAGGATGATAAACAGGTCTTTTTTCAGAAACAATAGGTGTTTGCGGAGGAACAACAGTGCTTTTCTTTTGTTGTAATAGCTGACAAGCCGAAGCGAACAGCACAAAAATAATAGGCAAAAAACGAAAACGTTTCATAGTAGTCATGCACACCAATTTTCACAAACATAAACAATAGCTTTTTCAAATAAAATAAATCATGTAGGTTTGTTACATGTTGCAAATCAAAGTAAACCATCAAGAAATCAAAGCCCTCTCAACTGCTTCTAAGTCTGAAGTAGAAATGCTTGAGCCTGGCAGATTTCTATTGCGCAAAGACGATAAGGTATTCGAAATATTTGTGTTGGCCGAAAGTGAAGATGGCAAGGAGATAGAAATACAAATCAACCAACATTACTATAAAGTTAGCATTCAAAATGAGCTGGATCAGCTGTTGACTTCTTTGGGCTTTCAAAATATTGATTTTAAAAAGGTTAAAGAGTTGAAATCACCGATGCCGGGTAAAATTGTAGCAATTTTGGTAAATGAAGGAGATGAGGTAAAACCCCGCCAACCTTTACTCATTTTAGAAGCCATGAAAATGGAAAACGCTTTGCAAGCCATTTCAGAGGGAAAAGTGGAAAAAATAATGGTTGAAAAAGGAACATCTGTAAATAAGAACGACATATTGATTAAGTTTGCATAAAATAAAAAGTACCATGTTTAAATATATTTTACCAATAATTGCCCTGTTTTTTGCTGCTTGTGGAGATAGCGATAACGAAGGCGGAAAGAACAATACGCAAGAGAATTTTGCCCAAAACAATTCGCAGTTTGGCCGAAAAAGGGCTTTAGTTTTAAGCAAATACGGAATTACTTTAACCGAACAAAAAGATTTCCCAGTGTTTAAAGACGCAGAAATAACGATGATTAGTCCGAAAGACAAAGTAACCCCAGGTAAAACAAATTTCGAATTTTCAATAAGCAACTTCACCTTAGGCGAAAAAACATCGGAACAAGAAAAATTAGGATTTAAGGCAGAGCAAGACGGCCAATTCATCACTTTCATCAGCAGTGGTCATTTGCCCAAACGCTCTGTAGAACACACTATTGAAGAGATGATAAACCCTGGTGAAAACTATATTTTTGCAGTACTAACAAGATCTTACAACATGTCGGTTCACGATGCAGCCAAAGGTTTTGTTTTTTCAAAAATCACCATTGATGACAACAACAAATCTAAAATCACCAAACCAACAGGAAGCCACTTGGTGCCTTTGAGTCCGATGGGCGAATACCCCTACGAATTCACCAAAAAGATTTTACTTGATTTCTTCTTAATCGACACGAAATTAGGTGATGGTGGAAATTATGTTTTAGTCACCATAGACAACAGCGAATTCAAAATTACCAAATGGTCGTCTTTCGCTATAGAAGGCCTAAGCTTTGGCAGCCATAGTATTTCATTCAAATTGATGGATGCCAAAAATCAATTAATACCTGGTCCGTTCAACGACCTTGGTAAAATTGAATTTAGCTTAAAGGATAAAGAAATTACGTTTTAATACTATTGGTGAATCACCAAGATATCTTCTTTAATCTCGAATTTGTAATCTTTAGAGTAACCTGATAAGAAATCTTGTACTTCTTTAACTGTTGGGTAATCTCTTGTGCCATTGAATAAACGAGCGTCGTCCACCAAAATAACATGATTCTTTACTGCATGTTCAAGCACCGTTTTCAATTCTTTAATGATGGGCGTTTCTAAAACTCCTTTGGCTGTGATGTCGCCCGAATAGTGGCCATCTAACCAAAAAATGATGGGCTCATTGATGTCTTTTATCACCTGTGGCAACATGCTTCCGCTATCGCCAAAAACGATATTTACATTCTTATCGTTTTCAAATTTTTTGATGGCGTTTTTGTATAAAATTTCGCTCAATTCAATAGAATACAATTTTTTAAACTGACCTTTCATTGAGTTGATCATGATACCTAAAAAAGTACCACTCTCCACAAAAACCTGAATGTTGTGTTTGTTGGCAAAATGTCGAATTACCTCTTGTTTTGCCGAGTGCGGAACAGGAACAGAATTGGGGTTAGAAGCCCTTTGTTTGATGAACTCGTTGTTCGACTGGTCATATATTTTTTGCAAAGCATCAATTCTCATTTTCTCGTAAACAGATGTTGGCAAAAATGTGCGCAAAAGAGTTTCCTTAATCTTCATATCTTAATTTTTCTAAAGCGACGAAGGTAGATAATTTTTGAGCGCTCTAAAAATGGAATTTTCTCTATCTTAGCTGCGCAGCAACAAAAATTCTGAAACAGCATGATTTATCAAGGTATTGCCATGTCGAATCGCTTTCCTTCTGGAAGAAAAAGCGTAACTATTGAAATTGGATTTAGTGATATTGTATTTTCATTCGACGAGGAGAAAATTCGATTTTCATTGCAGGGCACCGACATAAGCGTTGGCGGCGCATCAGATAGATTGATTTACTTCAACCATCCTTCTCATCCTGATATCTCCTTTTATACCACCGATAAAAAAATACTAAAAGACTCTAATCTACATTACCATGAGAGAGCGCAAAATGGCGTTAAAAAAGTAAAGAAAACGAGAGCAATCAACTGGACCATCTGGTTAAGTATTATAGGATTCTTTGTAGCAATAATACTTTCTATTTTCATTTTCAGAACTTCCATTATGAAGAGCGTGGCCAACCAAGTGCCACCATCATGGGAAAAAGAGATTGGCGATAAACTTTTTGAGGAAGTGAAAACAGAATACAAATTAATTAAAGATTCGGCCCTAATTGCCGAACTCACGCAAACTTTGCAGCCATTGGTAAATGGCATAGGCGACACTTCATTTCATTTTAAATTTTACATAGCCAACAATCCAACGATGAACGCCTTCGCAATGCCAGGTGGTAATGTGGTCATCCATTCTGGTATCATTCAAAAAGCGGCCAACTGGGAAGAATTGATGGGCGTGCTTGCACATGAACTATCGCATGTTACGCAACGCCATCATGTGAGGGGTATCATTTCGAACTTAGGAATTTATGTATTGCTTTCTTCCATGATAGGCGATGGAAGTGCTCTGTTAGGCACCTTAGCGCAAGCCAGTGGCTCGCTAACATCTTTAAAAACGAGCAGAGAATATGAAACCGAATCAGATGAAACTGGATGGCAATACTTACTAAATGCCAATATCAATCCTGAAGGAATGATTGGCATGTTTAAAAAATTACAAAAGGAATATCCTGAAGACAAAGACACAGAAGAACTAACTTCACTAATTAGCAGTCACCCCGCCATTGGCGAAAGAATTGATTTGTTAACCAAAAAGAAAAGTGAATTAAAAAACAAACAATTCATCACTTTTAAAAATTCTTTTGATACATTTAAAACGCGCTTAAAAACAGATTTAGATAAACAATAACAGATGGAAATTAATTTAACAGGAAGGCCTGCTTTTACCTACGTAAACGTAGATTTACAACCAGGTGAAACCATTATTGCCGAAGCAGATGCAATGGCTAGTATGGCCGCCGAACTAACAATGGAAGCCAAAATGAATGGTGGGTTTTTTGGCGGATTGGTAAAAAAATATGTGGGAGGCGAAAGCTTCTTCGTTAATCATATTACCAACAACAGCAGCGCTGTAAAACGCATTACGCTAACACAACCTACACCAGGCGACATGAAGGTACTGGAGTTGAATGGCGACAGTTACTGCTTGCAAGGTGGTGCTTATGTAGCTTCTACGCCGGGCGTAAAATTAGGTGTTAAATGGGCTGGTATTGCTTCTTTTATTGGCGGCGAAGGCTTATTTAAACTTCAAGTTTCTGGAACAGGAAAAGTACTTTTTGGTGCCTATGGTGCACTCATCGAAAAAGAAATTGATGGCGAATACATTGTAGATTCTAGTCACTTGGTAGGCTACACGCCCGACATGAAATTGAAAATGCAATTATCGGGTGGTATTTTATCTAGCTTTTTTGGTGGTGAAGGATTGGTTACCCGTGTAGAAGGAAAAGGAAAAATTATTATTCAATCGCGCAGCGTGAGCGGCTTAACCAAAT
>CAMBXP010000116.1 GCA_945871895.1 Chryseobacterium gleum
CAGGAAATTATACTGTGAAGTTGAAACTTACTGATCCCACAGCTTGTAATTTAGCCGATTCTATTGTGAAAATTGTAGAGGTACAATCCTACAAAACTGAAGATTTTGGTGTCGACACCATTTGCCAAGGGGAGTCGGCAACCATTAATTTTACACCTTCTAATGCTTACTCATCTTATTTATGGGTGCCTGGTAAATATTTGAATGACTCCACTATTTTACATCCAATATCTACACCTTCACAATCGCTTTCATACGCTCTGGTAGGCGATAATGGTGTTTGTAAAGACACCATGTTTTACAATATTATTGTTATTTCTTCATCGGGATTTTTAAGTGCAACGGCCGATAAAGATTCTATTTTGAAAGGTCAATCGGTTAATTTACATGTGCTGCCTAATACCTGGTTAGTTAATTGGTCGCCAGCATCTACCTTAAATGATTTTACTTCAGTTAATCCAATAGCAAATCCGCAAGAAAGTACTAATTACATAGTTACGTTAGCGGGGACTTCTAATTTAACTTGTGTTTCTGCCGACTCTATTTACATTTTTGTATATGATGCGCTGTGCGATGAAAAGGATGTATATGTACCCAATATTTTTACCCCTAATGGAGATGGCAATAATGATTTGTTGTATGTGCGTGGAAACAATATTCTAGAATTGTATTTTACCATTTATGACCGCTGGGGCGAGAAGGTTTTTGAAACTACCGACCAAAAAATAGGGTGGGATGGAATTTACAAAGGAATGAGTAGCGACCCAGCTGTGTTTGTGTATTATTTAAAGGTGAAATGTCCTGGCGACAAAGAATTCTTTACCAAAGGCAATATTACGGTGATGAGGTAAACTAATAGTGAGAATAGGTGCAGCCGTCAGCCGACAGATGAAAAGAAAGCAAAAAAAAACCCTCAACTTTCGTTAAGGGATTTTTCATATTTGGTTAAACTAGATTCTAGTATCCGCCACCGTATCCACCTCTATCACCACCACCTCTTCTGTCGTTACCACCACCTCTTCTGTCGCCACCGCCGCCTCTGTTGAAGCCACCGCTACGAGCTGGTCTGTCACCTTCTGTTCTTGGCTTAGCCTCGTTTACAGTAAGTGTTCTAGTCATAAATTCTTTTTTGTCTAAAGCCTCAATTGCTTGGCTTGCTGCAGATTCTTCTGCCATTTCAACAAAGGCAAAGCCTTTTGATCTTCCTGTGAATTTATCTGTGATAAGTTTCACTGAATTAACTGCTCCAAATTCTGAAAATAGTTGAGTTAATTCTTGTTCTCCTGCTTGGTAGCTAAGATTTCCAACGTAAATTGTCATTGTACTGATTTTTAAATTAATTACTTTTATATTGTCGTGTGTCGAAATTGAAACAGCACAATATTTGACAAATATAAAATAATTTTTGTAACAAATTGATTTTCAGTTTTAAAATGCTAATTAATTCATTCTTATGAAGTTGAAGATATTGATTTTAGGGGCTTTGGCCATTTTTATGTGTTCTTTCCTTTTTGTTGAAGGGCCTATTGTTACTGATAAAAAGATGAGCGTTGGCTTTAAAAAGCCTGATTCTGCCCGTACAATCGATGCTATTATTATTCACTCTACTTATAATGCTGCTGGTAGCGACAGTTTCAGTTTGGAAGGCTGCATTAAACAGTTTCGAGATTATGGTGTTAGTGCGCATTACATCATTTCGCGAGATGGTAGTATCTTCCGTTTGGTCGACGAAGCCAATATTTCATATCATGCGGGTAAAAGCTCATTGCCCGATGGTAGAACGAATGTGAACAGCACTTCCATTGGTGTTGAGATTATTACAACTAAGAAATCATCGCCTACCGAAGCTCAGTACAACAGCGTGGCTTCATTGGTGAAAGACATTAAAACTCGTTATTCAATAAAATACATTCAAGGACACCATCAAATTGCGCCGGGCAGAAAAACCGATCCTTGGAATTTCGATTGGACCAAATTTAACGCTTTGATAAAGTAATTATGAAAATAGGAATCATCAAGGAAGGTAAGGTGCCTGCTGATAAACGAGTGCCATTCACTCCGCAACAATGTAAGGAGATCAAAGAAAAATTTGGTTTCGAAGTAGTGGTGCAAAGTAGTGAAGTGCGCAGTTTTCCCGACGAAATGTACAAGTCAGAAGGCATTGAAGTAGTGCATAACGTAGATGATTGTGATGTGCTGTTTGGTGTTAAAGAAGTGCCAATAGAGCAATTGATTCCCAATAAAACTTACTTCTTTTTTTCACACACTATTAAAAAACAACCCTACAACAAAAAGTTGATGAAGGCTTTGTTGGAGAAGAAAATAGCGATGGTTGATTATGAATGCCTGACTTACAAAACGGGAGATAGAATAATTGGTTTTGGCAGGTTTGCAGGAATAGTGGGTACTTACAACGCTTTGTTGGCTTATGGTTTACGCTACAAATTGTTCGAATTAAAACCTGCTTATCAATGTGTAGATAGAACAGAGTTGGAAAGTGAATTGAAAAAGGTGAAATTGCCCAATATCAAAATTGTTTTAACTGGTGGGGGCAGAGTGGCCAATGGAACTTTAGAAATCTTAAACACTTTGGGATTTAAGAGTGTGAGTCCGGAAGAAATCTTAGTTTCTTCTTACAGCGAACCTGTTTATTCTCAATTACACGGCGATCATTACTACCATAGAAAAGACAATGGTCGCTTTGACATGACAGAAATGGTGCAACATCCCGAGCGATATTTTTCTGTTTTTGCGCCTTACACTAAGGCGGCAGATATTTACATTTCATGCCATTTTTGGGATCCTAAGGGCGATGTTTTCTTCACCCGCGAAGATATGGTGGCCAAAGATTTCAAAATGAAAGTGATTGCCGATGTTACCTGCGATATCAATGGTTCTGTGCCTTCTACCATTCGTTCTTCTACTATTTCTTCTCCGCTGTACGGCTTCAATCCCATCTCTGGAAAAGAAGTGGGTGCTTTTGAAGAATCGGGGGTAACGGTGATGGCTGTAGACAATCTTCCTTGTGAATTACCGCGTGATGCTTCTAATGATTTTGGTAGGGCTTTGATAGATAAAGTTCTGCCGTTTTTGCAAGGTAAAGATGAAGATAAGGTGATTGAAAGAGCAACGATTTGCAAAGGAGGGGGATTGACGGAGAATTATGGGTATTTGGGGGATTATGCGGGGTGATTAACTGAGCAGTAAAAGCATTACTTAATGGCCTCAGCCAATAACTGCAATTTATCTACTGGCACAACACCTACCTTCTCGCAAACCAAGCCACCTGCAAGATTAGATATTCTAACGATTTCTTCGTCGCTTAAGCCCGATGATAGGGCCAGTGAGGCAACAGCGATAACCGTATCGCCTGCGCCGCTAACATCAGCAATATTACGTATTTCGGCAGGTACATGAATTTCTATTTCACCACAAATTAAAGCTCCTTTTTCCGATAAAGTGATGAGCAATTTATCAATATTTAATTCTGCTTTGAATTTTTTGGCCTTATCTTTTAAAGTATCCAAATTGAATACTTCCCAATCTATTTTAGTGCCTTCCACAAACTCTTTCAAATTGGGCTTAAACATTGTAGCGCCTTTGTATTGAAAGAAATTCGATTTTTTAGGATCAACAGTGACTGGAATATTTTTGGCTTTCGCCATAGCGATAGTTTCGCTAATTACTTTTTCGGTTAAAACGCCTTTGTTGTAATCTTCTAAAATGATAACATCAATTTTTTTGCTGTTAAGCAAAGAATAAATTTTTTCTAAAAAGGCATTTTCAGAAGTGGAATCAAGGTATTCGGTAGTTTCTTCATCAACGCGCAACATATGATGCGCCGAGCTGATGATGCGGGTTTTAGAAGTGGTTTTTCGTGTTTTATCGATCACCATTCCTTCTGCAGAAAGATTACTTTCTTTCAATAATTCTAAGAAAGATTCGCCTTTACTGTCGTTGCCAATTACTCCGCAAAGTATAGGATTTGCGCCTAAAGCAACAATGTTTAAAGCTACGTTGGCAGCACCTCCCAAACGATTTTCACGTTTGCTGATAGATACTACTGGAACAGGAGCTTCGGGAGAGATTCGGGAAACATGTCCCCATAAATAAGCATCTACCATTGAATCTCCAACAATCAAAACTGTTTGATTGTTGAAGGATTCAAAGGCGTTATTTATTTGTTCAATGTTCAATGTTTAATGTTTAATGTTCAGTGTTCAATGTTCAATGTTCAAAGCGGACAATGCTAACATTGAACTTTGAACATTAAACTTTGAACAAGACCCAGAACAATATTAATTTTTCAATTTAGCCAAAGAAGCTTTAATTCTTCCAATAGCTTTAACCAATACATCGTCTGAAGTGGCATAAGAGATACGGATACATTCAGGAGAACCGAATGAATCACCACCTACGCACGCAACCAATGCATCTTCCAATAAGAAGTTTGCTAAATCGTCGCCAGTTTTAATTGCTTTACCATTGAAAGTAGTACCCAAATAGTAAGAAGCATCTGGAAAGATATAAAATGCTCCAGCAGGAACGTTGGTTTTCAAGCCTGGAATTTCTTTCAATAAGCCCAACACTAAATCTCTTCTTCTTAAGAAAGCAGTTTTCATTTCGCCAGTTAAGTTAACTCCTTCGTTAACCGCAGTGATAGTAGCTTGTTGAGCGATAGTGCACGCACCAGAAGTAATTTGTCCTTGAAGTTTTGTACAAGCTTTAGCGATCCATTCCGGCCCAGCCAAATAACCAATTCTCCAACCCGTCATGGCAGCTCCTTTAGCCACACCATTTACAGTGAAAACGCGGTCTTTAACGAAATCGAAAGAGGCCATGCTTGCTGTTGGTTCGCCTGTAAAGTTGATGTATTCGTAAATCTCATCAGCCAACACATACAACTCATCGTGTTTAACTATTTCTCTTGCTAATGCTTCTAATTCAGCTTTAGAATAAACAGAACCTGAAGGATTACAAGGTGAAGAATAAACTACCAATCTTGTTTTTGGAGTAATGGCAGCAGCCAATTCAGCTGGAGTGATTTTAAAATCGTTTTCGATAGTTGCTTTAACTTCAACCACAACACCACCTGCTAGTTTTACTAAGTCGGCGTAGCTAACCCAGTAAGGAGCAGGTAAAATAACTTCGTCACCCGGATTGATACAAGCCAACATTACATTCGCGATAGAATGTTTTGCACCTGTGGAAACCACAACTTGGTTGGGTTTGTATTCAACGTTGTTTTCTCTTTTTAATTTATTGGCAATAGCCTGTTGTAACTCAGGGTAACCTGGCACTGGAGGGTATTTACTGAAGTTTTTATCGATAGCTGTTTTTGCAGCCTCTTTAACGATATCAGGAGTGTTGAAATCGGGTTCACCGATACTTAAACTGATAACATCTAATCCTTGTGCTTTTAACTCGCGGCTTTTCGCAGTCATAGCGATAGTAGCCGATTCGATAAGGTCTTGTACTCTTTGTGATACGTGAGCCATTGTTTTTGATTTTAAATTAGTGGGGCAAAAATAGTAAATTAATTTACCTTTACACCCCATGCAGAAATTTGTAGAAAATATTAGAAATCGTCACGACAACATCTATAAAGTGCTGTTGTTTTTGGGAACCATTGTTTTTATTGTCTTTTTATTGCCAAGAGAGGTGAGTTTTAAGTACGAATTTCAAAAAAATAAAGCATGGCAATACAGCGATTTATTTGCTCCATATTCTATTCCTTTGAAAAAGAATTCTGATGATTTAAGATTTGAAACTAAGCAACTTGAAGCCAAGAAGAAATTGTATTTCAAATGCGATGAAGATGTTTACGACCAAAAGGCCGTTGAATTTGAACTGGAGCTGATGCGCCAGCTATCTGAAAAAGTAGAAAAAGATAAGCTTGAAGAATTGAAGTTGCAGTATCAAACTCTTGCCGAACCAGTGTTGAAAGGTATTTATAAGAAGGGCTTGGCCGACGCTCAAGGTGAATTGGGTAATTTAAGAGATAGCACCATTTTTTACGTGGTAAAAAATAATGTTGCGGGAGCTTATACCAAAGACGATGTATTTACGCTAAAAAGTGCAATTGAATTTGCCGAACACAATTTACGCAAGGAATATGAGAGCAAAGAGATAATTTTGAAGGTGCTAGAGCAGGTGCTGCGTAAAGATGCCGCTAACGTTTTGTATGATGCTCGCAAAACCCAGCTGGTTTTAAATGCCGAATTGGCTAAGCTAGAAACTGATGCTGGTATGTGGGAGCAAGGCAGATTAATTATTAGAAGAGGGGAGAATATCGATCAGGAAAAATTAGAAATTTTAAATTCATTTAAAAGTAAATACGAATCACAAATTCTTGAGAAGAACAAAAGATTGGTCGTTGTTTTTGCTCAGTTTATTTTGGTTACTGTTGCACTCTCTTGTTTCTTTTTGTTTTTGTATTATTTCCGTAAGGAGATTTTCTTCAACAACCGACACTTGGTGTTCCTACTTTTATTACTAAACATCTTTGTGCTCGCTACTGTGATTGCGCTGCGCGTAAGCTGGTTGAAAGTGTATGTTGTGCCTTTTTGTTTGATTCCGGTTATTGTGCGCTCTTTCTTCGATACCCGCATTGCTTTTTTTGCTCATTTGGTTACGTTGATGATTGTAGGGTTTATGGTGGCCGATAGTTTCTCTTTTGTGTTTTACCAATTCGTAGCAGGAATCATGGCAATCTTTGGCTTTGCCAATTTCCGTCGCCGCTCGCAATTGTTGGTTACTTCGGGAATGGTGTTCGTGGCCTACAGCATTACATTTTTTGCGCTTACGCTTTTGCAGGAAGGCGATTTTACTAGAATAATGTGGAGAGATTTTATGTGGTTTGGTATCAGTTCTATGCTGATTATGTTTGCTTATCCATTGATTTTTGCTTTCGAAAAGATGTTCGGATTCGTGTCTGATATGACGCTTTTAGAGCTTTCAGATACCAATAACAAGTTACTTCGCGAATTGTCTCTAAAAGCACCGGGTACCTTTCAGCATTCTTTACAAGTTGCTAACCTAGCAGAGGCAGCGATTTATCAAGTAGGCGGAAATGCTTTACTCATTAGAACAGCTGCTTTATACCACGATATTGGTAAGATGGAAAGACCGATGTACTTCATCGAAAATCAGGTTACGGGCGTTAATCCGCATCACGAATTATCGAGTGAAGAAAGTGCACGTATCATTATCGAGCATGTTATTCAAGGTATAGAAATAGCTAAAAAACATCGTTTGCCAGAGCAAGTAATTGACTTTATTCGCACGCATCACGGCACTTCAAAAGCTGAATATTTTTATAGAAAAGCTAAGGAAGATTTTCCTGAAGAATCTCCTGAAGTTGAAAGGTACACTTATCCCGGACCGATCCCCTTCTCTAAAGAAACAGCGGTGCTCATGATGGCCGATTCTGTAGAGGCAGCATCGCGCAGTTTGAAAGAAGTAAACTCAGAAAAAATTGAGCAGTTGGTAGAAAAAATTATTCACAAACAAATGGAAGAAGGGCAGTATATTAATGCCGATATCACCTTAAAAGAGATAGCACAAATCAAGAAGATATTGACTAAGATGCTGATGAATATTTATCATGTGAGAATTGAGTATCCTAATGCTTAGTGGATTTAAGATTGTTTTTTTCAGGAGTACGCTTCCGTAGGGGCGTGCCCTTGC
>CAMBXP010000117.1 GCA_945871895.1 Chryseobacterium gleum
TTTTACCCTTTATACCGTTGGTTAAAACCAAACGGCAATTTACTGAAGTACTTTACAATGGGATTGCTTCAATTTTGGGTACAAAATTTTCGCAATGACGAACTGTGGTTGTCATCCTGAGGAACGAAGGAACTATTGTCCTACACATCAAATACTACAAGCTCACGCCAACTCTTATTTTTACAAAACCTTAAACTCCATTCTTCTATTGTTCGCTCTCCCCTTCTCTGTATCGTTTGTGTCTATTGGCTTAGCATCTGCATAACCATTCGTGGTTAATCTTTCGGCAGCTATACCTTGAGATTCTAAATACTTCTTCACTGCATTTGCTCTGTTCTTCGATAACAATAAGTTATGCTCCTTGCTTCCTTGATTATCTGTATGTCCGCCCAACTCAATTTTTAAAGCAACATTATCGTTCAAGAAATTCACCAACTTATCAAGCTCAGCTTTCGATTCGGGTTTAAGTTCATATGAATCAGTATCGAAAAAGACATTGTTCAACACTACCGTTGCATCTTTTGCCATCTTACTTAAAGGAACATCTTTACGATATCCATCTTCTCCATTTTTTGGATTGCTAAGCTCGAAATTCTCAGTATAAAACAAATAGCCGTTATCACCTTGCACATTCAAAGCGTAGTTTTTTCCGGTAGGTAAACACACCAAGAATGAGCCATCTTTTACATCAGAAGATGAGGAATAAACTTGTTTTCCCGATTGCAAATCAATCAATTCGAACTGCGCGCTCAATGGAAGTTTAGTTGCTGCATCGTACACCACACCTTTCATGTAAGTCACCGCTTCGGGTTTTAACGCCGTAGGAATCTTAAACTTATAAATATCTAAATCGCCCACTCCGCCTGGTCTATCAGAGGAGAAATAAGCAAAATCTCCTTTGGCATCGATGAACAAGCTTCTTTCCGATTCGCTGGTATTGATGGGATAGCCTAAGTTAACTGGCTCTCCCCAAGAGCCGTCGTATTGGCGTTTACACACATAAATATCGCGCTGCCCTAAGCCTGGCAATCCTGCTGAAGAAAAGTACAACACTTGATTGTTAGGGTGAATAAATACGCCGTCTTCAATTTCAGTGGTGTTAATTTTCGGACCCAAATTCTCGGGAACGCTCCATCCTGCTGCTGAAAAACGAGTGACATATAAATCAGAGGTACCAAATCCGCCTGCTCGGTTAGAAGAAAAATACAAGGTTTTACCATCGGCAGAAAGAGAAGGTTGCGTATCGTTGTTTCTTGAATTTACTATCGTTCCTAAATTTTTGGGTGCCGACCATTTGCCGTTTATTTTCTGACAGTAAAACAAATCGCCACTGCCTAAACCAGTTCTTCCCGGACCGTAATTGCCTTCATCGCCAATGATTACAAAAATCATAATCTTACCATCGGCAGAAAAAGTTGGCGCACCCTCATTCAAGTGAGAGTTGATGGGTGAACCTATATTAAGAGCTGTTGCCCAACGATTCCCCTCCCAAGTGGCAACATAAAAATCTTCTTGAGCGCCCATTCTGGCTTGCTTATCGGGAATGGTTCTGGTCACCATAAACAATTCACCATCTACCGTGATTACCGGATTGTAATCTTTATTTACAGAGTTAATTTCTGGTCCGGCATTCTCTGGTTTAATATCCAAAGGCCTTGCCATTGCCCATTTAGAGAAATCGCAATTGGCAATGATGCGTTCGGCTTTAGGCTTTAGTTTTTCGCCTGGTTTATATCGTTGAATGTACTTGATTAAAATCTCTTTTGCTTTATCGAATTGATGAAGCTCGAAATAGAGTCCGCCCAAATCGAGATGCATCGCCGGAAAGAAATCGGGATTGATAGAAATAGCCTTTTCTATGTTGTTGATGGCAGTTTGATAATCCTTCTTTTCGGCATAAACATAACTTCTAAGTAAATAGGCCTCGGCAAACATCGGCTCTTTATCTATGGCTTTATTCGCCATAGCCAAAGCCTCATTCAAACTATCAATCATCATGGCGCTTTGTCCGAGCTCGAAATACTCAATCGCCTTTTTAGAGGTAACGGTATATTTTTGCTTTGGTGTTTGGGCAGATAGGCAGCCGAAAATCAAAAGAGATATGGAAAGTGAGAAGATGAATTTCATACTTGATATTTTAATTTAATTGGCCTCACCCCAACCCTCTCCAAAGGAGAGGGAGCAGGTAAAAATTAGTACCCAGTGCTTCTCCCACCTCCCTCTCCTTTGGAGAGGGTTGGGGTGAGGCCTCTTATCACGGTATCCCCATAAATTTATGAGTCTGCAATGATATATTCCATCGTGGATGTTGTTGCACATAATCAATAATAGCATTCAACATTTCTTTGCTCTTGCTCCATTCGGGTTGCATATACAACCTGCAATGGTCGCCCACTTTATCGGCATGTTCCTCGGCCCATTTAAAATCGTTGTGATTAAAAATAATCACTTTCAACTCGTGGGCTTTAAGATAAATATCGTTTAAAGGAGGCATTGTCTTCTTTGGTGAAAGGCAAATCCAGTGCCAGTTTCCTGTTAATGGATAAGCGCCCGAAGTCTCTAAAAAAACCTGTTTGCCGTGCTTTGTAAGTTGCTCTGTTAAATACACCAAATTGTAAATGGTTGGTTCGCCACCTGTAATCACAACATCGCTTGCCGGAAACTGCAAAGCCGCTTTCACCACCTCATCCACACTTTTTAAAGGATGCAATTCAGGATTCCACGATTCTTTAACATCACACCAATGACAGCCCACATCGCAACCACCCACTCTAATGAAGTACGCGGGTTTACCTGTATTGGCGCCCTCTCCTTGAATGGTATAGAACTCTTCCATCACAGGAAGCATCTTTCCTTGGTCTAATAAAATCTTGTTAGAATCGCTAAGATGAGTGATTTGCATTACACGAAAATAGTTAAAACTTTTTTCTATTTTTACCCCATGTTCGCTTTATTCTCAAAAGAAATAAAAAGTTTTTTCGGCTCACTCATTGGATACATCATTATATGTACTTTTTTGGTAGCCACAGGCTTGTTTCTTTTTATCATTCCCGACAGTGGAAGCAACAACAACATTTTAAATTCGGGTTTCGCCAGTTTAGAGCCTTTGTTCGTTATGGCACCGTGGTTGTATCTCTTACTGATTCCAGCCATGACCATGCGCTCTTTCGCTGATGAAAAACTACTGGGTACTTTAGAATTGATTGTAACCAAACCCATTAGCGACCTTCAAATTGTATTGGCAAAATACTTGGCCAACGTGGTGATTTTAGCACTTACCTTAATTCCAACCATCGTTTATTATTTCACCGTTTACAACTTAGGCGCTCCCGAAGGAAATATAGATAGAGGTGCTACTTTGGGCTCATATATCGGTTTGTTTTTGTTAGGCGCCATCTTCATTTCTATAGGTATTTTCTCTTCTTCTATTACCAAAAACCAAATCATTGCCTTAATCATATCGATAGTACTTTCTATCTTTTGTTATATAGGATTTGAGTTTATTGCCGACTTAGGCATCTTTGGAAAATACGATTTAGTGATTGATCAATTAGGCATCTCCTACCACTATTATTCGGTGAGTCAGGGACAAATTGATTCTCGCGATGTAATCTACTATTTCACAGCAATAGCGTTTTTTGTTCTATTAACTAAATTGGTGCTTAGCGCAAGAAAATGGTAATGAAAAACAAAAAGAAATATCAAGATATTTTGAAGTTCGTAGGCATCATTGCCCTACTGATAATAGTGAATTTCGTCGCAAGCAAAAAGTATGTTCGTTTAGATCTAACTGCCGATAAGCGCTTTACTTTAACAGATGCTACCGTTAATTTGGTTACTAAATTAGACGATGTAGTTGAATTTAAAGTGTACTTAACGGGCGACAATCTTCCTGCAAAATTTGTTGAATTTAAAGAACAAGTTAGAAGTAGATTAGAAGAATTTAGAAACCTCAATCCTGATAATATTGAGTACGAATTTATCGACCCCTACGCGGTAGAAAATCATGAAGATTTCATTCGTGAGCTTACCCAAAAAGGATTGCAATACACCAATGTTTCCGAGAAAACAGAAAACGGCACCAACCAAGTGTACATCGTGCCTGGCGTAATGGTTTATTACAAAGGAAGAAACTATCCGGTAAACTTTTTAAATACCGAAATCACTGCCAATCACATTGAAGTACTCAACAAATCTATTCAGTCTTTAGAACACAACTTAACCACTGCCATTAGAATTCTAAAGAAATCGAAAAAAGATTACAAAGTAGTTGGATTCTTGCAAGGTCACGGCGAATTAGATGGCCGATACATTAACGACTTAGCGAATTCTTTATCCGATTATTACATGTCCGGTCCGGTGATGCTTACCGACACCAATGGCAAAGTACAATTGAATGCTCTCGATGGAGTTGACGCTTTGGTGATTGCCAAACCTAGAAATCAAGAAGACCTCGACGCTATCAACAATATTAAAAGACAATACTTCAGCGCTGCCGAAAACATTGATGACAAAATGCTTAGCGAAGAAGAGAAATTTGTAATCGATCAATTTATCATGCGTGGCGGCGTAACCGTTTGGATGATAGATCAGGTGAAAGCAGAAATGGATAGCTTGCGTGTTACCAACATTTTTCCGGCCATGATCAATAAGCTTAACACTGAGGAAATGTTGTACAATTATGGCGTACGCATCAACAACAATTTGGTGGAAGATGCTATTTGTGCTCCCATCACCATGCAAGTGGGTAAATATGGCAACAAGCCCGATTACAAGCAGGTTCAATGGGTGTACTTCCCAATGATTACCACCAACAACGAACACATCACTACCACCAACCTCGATCCTATTAAATTAAATTTTGCCAATACTATCGATACTATTCCTACACTTGGAACCAACAAAACCATTCTATTAACTACCAGCGAAAATTCTAAAATTGTTAAAGCACCCGTAAGAGTTGGTTTCGACGTGGCGATTAACGGCGCCGATAAATCTTTCAATCAAGGTAAAAAACCGGTGGCTGTTTTGTTAGAAGGTACCTTCAATTCTTATTACAAAAACAGAATTCCTCCGTTTGCTAATGTTGTTGGTAAAAACGAAAGTAAAACCACTAAAATGTTGGTGATATCTGATGGTGACATCGCTAAAAATGAATTTGTAAAAGGTCAGCCTTTGCCGCTGGGCGCCGACATGGAAAACAGATTGTACTTCGACAACAAGAAGTTTTTACTTAACGCATTCAACTATCTTTTAGGCGATGAAGACATTATTCAGGCACGCTCTAAAAAAATACAAATGCGTTTGTTAAATAGAGCTGTGGTGCACGAAAAAGGAAATCAAATTAAAGCCATCAACATCGCTGTACCTTTGGCGTTTATTGTAATTTTCGGACTCCTATACAACGCCTTTAGGACTAGAAAATACGCCAGAAAATGAAAAACAAAATCATATTACTTTTAGTTGTTGTGTTGGTTGGAGCGGCTATTTATTTGTGGCTTAAACCAAACGATGACGCTGCTTTTCGCGAAGAAATGCGCGATTTCGGCGTGAAAAACATTGATGCTATCGACGAGATTATCATTAGCGAAAAGGGTCACGATTCCATTGTTCTCACCAAGCAAGGTGAATCATGGAAAGTGAATGGCAAATTCATGGCTCGTCCCGATTTAATGGCCACTCTTCTCAACACTATCAACAAGGTTAAAGTAAAAAATCGCATTCCTAAAGAAGGCATTAAACAACTCACCAGCTTACTTGCTGTTCACCACAAATCGGTACAAATTTACGCCAACGACGAATTGATTAAAAGCTACTGGGTTGGTGGAAAAACGATGGATTCACGCGGCACCTACATGCTCATGCATAATGAAGATGGCGACACTTCAAATGTTCCTTTTGTAACACATATTGAAGGATTTGAAGGCTATTTAACAGAACGCTATGTTTCGCAAGAAGACCTTTGGAGAGATGCTCATCTTTTCTATTTTCCCGAAATGGGCATTAGCACCATCATGGTAGAATATCCCGAAAACAAAGCACAATCTTTTAAAATCCAAATCGACGAAAAAAATATAGAACTCTTTCCTTTAAATTCTGATGTGGCAGCGCCTAAAGTTAATATGGCAGCGCTCAAAACATATTTGTTAAATTACAAAGAGGTTAGTGCCGAAAGTTTTATCACTAAAAACAACATTACCAAACGCGATTCTCTTTTGAAAACGAGTCCGCTATTTGTCATCACCGTTATCGACAACAAGAACAACAAAAATGTAATTAAAGGATACCGAAGAAAAACATTGCCAGGCGAGGTAAATTACCTGGGCCAGCATACCGAATATGATGTAGATAGATTGTTTGGCATCACATCAAACGATAAAGAATTGTGCATTTTGCAGTATTATATTTTTGATAGGCTCACCAAAAACTTAAGCGACTTCACTAACTTTTAAGTGCAGTGTACAAACTAGCTGCTTCGCTATGTTTATCGGCAATCATCTTTTGTAAACTTGCAGGCGCTAATACTTTTACGCCAGCACCAAAACTCAATAGCTTTTCTATCAATTCATGGGTAATAGTCACTTTCAATTCTATCGTTAATTGATCGTTATTGTCATCAATTGTTTGTTGAGTAGAATGCAGCGGCTGAGTTTTGATGTATGCGGCTTGCAAACCTTTAAACGCTAATTTAACCACCACAGGCTCCTCCTCTATTTGTGTAATGCCAAATGAATATTTAAAGAAAACAGAAGCATCGAAATCTTTTGAAATTTTGAATACCGAATGGTCGACTCTTAACTCCACCACCCTATCTAAAGCGTAAGTAATTACCTTTTGTTTGCTCTCATGAAAACAGATTAAATACCAGCGGTGTTTGTATTCTTTCAATAAATAAGGATGTACTAAATTTTCGCTTGCCGTATCTTTTCCAAAGGCTTTGTATTGCAATATTATTTTCTGATTTTCTTTAATTGCCGATAAAATCAAGGGCAAATATTCGCTACCAGTAACGGCTTCTGTTTGATCGAACTGAACATATTGCACGATGGCAGTATCTTTAACTTCAGGAGAAATATTCAGTCGGTTAAAAATCTTATCGATGGCGAATTTAAACTGCTTAAACATATCATTGTCGCGAAACTGATACAAGGTTCGAGCAGCAAATTGAATAGCACTTAAATCTTCATCATTCAGCGGAATTTCATTAATAGAGTAATCGGGATTTTCGTAATAATAACCCTTGTCTCTTTTACTGAATTTGATGGGCGCATGAAAGCCTAATTCTTCATCTTCACGCATGGCACGCAAATCTTTTTCAATGGTTGATTTAGAAATAGCATCGCCATAATCTGAGCCATACAAAGCCTCTTCGCAAGCCATCATCAAATCTTCCACCCCCGGAAAAGGCTTGTATTTGTTGCGTATCCTGCGGTCGATGATACGGTAACGAAGTAATGCGTGTTTGTTAGATGCCATGAGGTGAAGGTAGAAAAAATCAAATGATTTTTTGAACGCTTATCGTTGGGGCGAGCTGCGCTCGCCCGCTTGTGATTAGTTCGGGCGTCCGTCAGCTGACGGACGCCCCTACA
>CAMBXP010000118.1 GCA_945871895.1 Chryseobacterium gleum
TATAAAGTGAGCGATTACAAATCGAAAGGAATAAGAGACAGAAAGTGGTTGTCGCCGGTGTTGTAATTACCCAGTTCGTCATTGCGAGGTACCCCGAAGCAACCTTATTTAGAAATCATTAATAAAAAATACAATGAGTTTGCTTCGGGGTACCTCGCAAAGACGAACTGGGTGTGAAAGGAGAAGCAGAAAAGGAGAGAAAGTTGAAGGGAATTTATTTAAACGACACCCCAATTCCACTTCCTTCATACCAATGGTTAATTGGTTTTTCCTTGAAGAAAAGAAAGCTTCTGCCAGTTTCTTGTGAGAACAACGCGAGTTTATCTGAGGCATGCGAATTGTCGCCCAAAATAATCGATTTCTCGTTCAATAAATGTTGTATCGTTTTGTATTCTTGAAACTCGTATTCGGTAGAATGGTCACTATCGTTAATGAATAATTCTATAGGCTCTTTCAGTTTTTTTAAGCTGTCTATAGAATCACCCAATAATATTTCGCCCACTTCTTTGTATTTACCGCTCAGCAAATAACCAGCTTGAGGATTGATGTCGGTACCATAAAATTTACCAGGAAATCCTTCTGCTTTGTTTTTTAGCAATGCCGAACAAAGCAAAACAGAACCCAATCCTTTGTCTATTCCTGTTTCTACAACAACAGTAGGTTTGATGATTCTAATGAAGGCATACCATCCTAATCTTTTGGCAAATCGAACTTCCTTATCGGCAAATTTTTTCAAATCAGATTTCTCTGTTTCTTTTTGAATATGTTGAATTAATTCTTGGTCGTTTTGCGCTTCGTTAATATACGTAAGCACTTCTTTGTAATCTTTTTTGGTAACAATGGCGATGAGGTGAGCCAGGTATAAAATATTATCAGGAGCTAATTCGTACGTGAAATTGGTATCTTCTTTAGATTGAAATCCCCATTTAACAATAGCTTTAAACTGACGGAAAGGATATTTAGCAGCAAAATAAATTCTTCTTAAAAAATGAAGCAGCCAAATGCGTTTTAGAAATCTTAAAATTTTGCGTTTCATTTATTTCTTGTAATTGTCAACAGCTGCGCGAACGCTACCATGTGTTTTTAATAGTTCTAAAGCTAGTGGCATTTCAATTTTAAGTTCATCCATCACCATTCTTGCTCCTCTATCTACTAGCTTGTTGTTCGATAATTTCATGTCAACCATTTTGTTGCCACGCACTTTACCTAACTTAATCATTACGGCAGTAGAAATCATATTCAAAATTAATTTCTGTGCTGTGCCTGCTTTCATTCGTGTACTTCCAGTAACGAACTCGGGTCCAACAACAGCTTCTATCGGGTATTGAGCAACTTTAGAAAGCGGACTCCCTTCATTGCACGTTATGCACGCTGTAGTTACATTTTTTTCATTGCATTTAACCAAGGCACCAATAACGTATGGAGTAGAACCAGAAGCAGCAATGCCTATTACCACATCTTTATCGGTGATATTTCTGTCTTGTAAATCAAGCCAGCCTTGCATATGGCTGTCTTCGGCAAATTCAACTGCTTTTCGTATAGCGCTATCTCCGCCAGCAATTATTCCAATAACAACGCCATGCTCAACACCAAAGGTAGGCGGACACTCAGATGCATCCACAACGCCCAGTCTTCCGCTCGTGCCAGCACCAATATAAAATAGTCTTCCGCCAACGGCCATTTTAGGTACTATAACATTTACCAATGCTTCAATCTTCGGAATTATTTTTTCTACTGCATCGGGTACGGTTTTGTCTTCCTTATTGATGTTAAGCAATAATTCGTTTATACTCATCTGTTCAAGATGCTTGTATTTCGATTCGGCTTCGGTTGATTTTTTGAATTCCATAATTAATAAATGCTAGGAAATTTATTGGGATTGCTTTCTCGCATCATTTTGTATACTTTATCGAAAACAGTTTCCACGTTCGGCTTAGAGAAGTAGTTTCCATCTGAACCGTAGGCCGGACGGTGGTCTTGAGCCGATATTGTTTTAGGTTCAGAATCTAAATGGAAATAGGCTTCTTGTTCTTCAACGATCTGTTGCAACATATATCCACTTGCTCCACCTTGCACATCTTCATCCATTACGATGAGTCGGTTGGTTTTCTTAATCGACTCTACAATCTTTTTATTCTTATCAAAAGGAAGTAAAGTTTGTACATCTATAATCTCTAAATGAATATCGAATTCTTTCAATTGCTCTGCCGCTTCCATGGCGATGCTAACGCATGAGCCGTAGGTTACCAAGGTTACGTCTGTACCTTCCACTATTACCTCGGGTACACCCAATGGCACTTTAAATTCGCCAAGATTGGCTGGTAATATTTCTTTTCTGCGGTAAGCCAAAAGTGGTTCAATGATAACGCCAGGGTCGAAGGCACTTAGCAAAGTATTGTACATACCTGCAGCTTGTGTCATGTTTCTTGGCACGCAAATATAAATTCCGCGCAGCGAATTGATAATCATTCCCAGTGGAGAGCCTGAATGCCAAATGCCTTCAAAACGGTGTCCGCGTGTACGAATGATAAGTGGCGCTTTTTGTCCGCCCTTTGTTCTATAATGTAATGATGCTAAATCGTCGCTAATGGTCATTAAACCATAAATCAAATAATCTAAATATTGAATTTCGGCGATAGGTCTTAATCCTCGTAAAGCCATACCTACGCCTTTACCTAGAATGGTAGCTTCGCGAATGCCGGTGTCGGTTACGCGCATTTCACCGTATTTTTTTTGCATCCCTTCTAAGCCTTGATTTACGCCACCAATCTTACCTGCATCCTCTCCAAAAATCACCAATTTAGGTTCTTTGGCCAGCAGTGCATCGAAATTGTCGCGAATAACAATTCTTCCGTCCACCACCGGTGAATCTTCGTTGTAAACGGGTTTAACTTCTTTTACATTGATAGCAGAATAGGCGTCGTGACTGTACAGCAAAGAGTTGTATCTATCAAAGTTAACGATGTTTTCTTGCGTAAGCCAATCAGATAAAGTTTTCTTTTCGTCGCTTTCTTCGTTGCGAACAAGGCGTAATATTTTTTTAGTTGCAATCACCAAGTCTTTCCAGTTGGTATCAATGCCATTGAGAAGGCTTTTCTTAACCGTTAAGATATTTTCTTTGTGAATGCTTTTGGCTGCCAACTGATCGAAGAGTTTACACAAATCCCTTACTTCGTTTTTGATAGGCGTGAAGTAAGCTTTCCATGCTGCATCTTTTCCTTCTTTAACAGTGATTACGGCTTGGTCTTCAATGGCTTTTAATTCGTCTTCACTAGCAAAGGCTTGCTTGATGATCCATTCTTTAAATTGCTTATTGCAATCGTATTCTTTCTCCCAAGCCAATCTTTCTTCTGATTTATATCTCTCGTGAGAACCAGAAGTGGAGTGTCCTTGAGGTTGTGTTAATTCTAAAACGTGAACCAAAACAGGCACGTGTTTTTCGCGCGCTAGCTCGGTAGCCTTTTTATAGGTTAGGCAAAGCGCAGGGTAATCCCAACCATTTACGGTCATTATTTCCCATCCATTGTTTTCTGTATCTCTTTGAAATCCGGCAAGCGCTTTAGAAATACTAGCCTTGGTGGTTTGAAGCGAAACAGGAACAGATATGGCATGGCCATCATCCCAAACCGATAACACTACTGGCACTTGTAAAACACCCATTGCATTAATCGCTTCCAAGAAAATTCCCTCAGAAGTACTGCCATCACCAATGGTGCAAAAAGTTACTTCATTGCCATTGTTGGATAGGGTATTGTATTGATTTAATTCTTTGTTGTTGCGAAATAATTTTGATGCCAAAGCCAAACCAACAGTTCTTGGTATTTGCGCGGCTGTAGGGGAGAGGTCGGTAGTGGTAATTTTCAATTTCGTCATATCTTTCCAAGTACCATCTTCGTTGATGAAGCGCGTGGTGAAATGACTGTTCATTTGGCGGCCTGCCGAATGTGGCTCAGCCTCTATGCTAGTGTGAGAATATAATTGTGCGAAAATTTGCTGATAGGTTAATTCCTTAATGGCCAGCATGATGGTTTGATCGCGGTAATAACCACTGCGGTAATCGCCATCGCGAAATTGTTTGGCTAGGGCAATTTGAGCTACCTCTTTGCCATCACCAAAAATACCAAACTTAGCCTTTCCGGTAAGAACTTCTTTTCTACCCAAAAGACTGGCTTCTCTGCTTTCGCATGCTAATTTATAATCGGCCAATACGGCTTCCTTAAACTCGGCAAGTGACAATTCATTCGCAGTATTTTTACCTTTCTCAGAAAAACTCATTCTTGTGAAAACATTTAATAGTCAGCACTCGCCTCACTTCTGCCCCTGCATTCGTACGCGAAAGTAGCAATTTAGGTGCATATGCTCGAAAGGATTTCAAAATAAGATTGTGTTTTGGGTGATTTATTTTGGCAATCCCTTTAAATATGTGGGTTGTGGAGGGTGAAGTATTTTAAAAAGTTTTTAACACAATTACTTTTGAAGAATTATTTTTCGATAACGTGTTTCTTTGGTGGAAATGCCTCCCGATTCGTGGGTGAAATTTTCGGTGATTTCCCATTCTTGGCGGTTGTTCGATTTGTTGATGATAGTCCAGGTTTCAATAGACTCGCTCTCTTGATAGGTGATAGTAATTGTTTTGCTTTCAATGCGCCAGGTGAAATCGTCGGTAATCAGCGCACTGTCTTGCGCTTGCGTTAAATTTCCTTTTTCTTTTTTTTCGAAGTGAAAAGTACCTGCGTTGTTGATGGTGTATTCGCTTTTTTTTCCTAAAAAATCTTTTTTTACAGTTAACTCTTTAATGCTCCAATCGCCTCGAAGCAGCCATACGCTTACGATTTCTTTTTGGCATGAAAAGAAGGAAGTGAAGCACAAAAAAATGATAGCTACTATTTTTATCATTTCGCTTTTTTTTCGCTGTTTATCTTCGTGTAAAGAGAATAAATTCGGTTATTGTAAGAAGGTAGTTTACCAAAGATATGCTCTTGTTGTTCTTTGGATTGATTGCGCACTAAACTTTTTAATATGCACGTAATGTGTTCGTTGTCATAGTTGTTAATGACTTCGAAAAAACCTTCTGGATTCTTAGAGAGGTAAAAGTACAGTCCTTCTGTTAAAAAATCGAGCGCTCTTATTTCGCATTTGTCGGTATAACCACTCATAATTCGAGCATATTTAGAAAAGTATGCAGTGTCGCTTACCATCTTAAATCTGTAGAAGTCGGAAATAATTTTTTCTGCATTTTTTTTTAAGTTCTCATGAGGTACTTTGGTGCAAAAAAAGAGTTGGAATTCATTCATATTGGAAGGGAAACGCGCATAGGTTACCCCTTTGAAAGAGACATTGCGTGGGTTTTTTTCTAAATGTCGCTCAGCTTCTACCAAGCGAGTGCACTTGTGTTTTAATTCTTGTTTGTTTATCGTAATTCTAAAGTTATGTTGATATATTTCGCCTGCAGGAATAGCGATGTTACTGTCTTTTTGTGTGTAATAGTAGAGGTTGTTTTCAGAGAGAATGAAACTATATTCGCCTTCTTGCGGAACAGCGATTTCAAAATTGCCAAACTTATCTGTTTTAACACTATACAGTTTAAGTGATTTTTTCCAAAGATTTATTTTCATGTCTGCAGGGAAGAGTCCCGCATTATCGCTCACACTTCCTTTTATTTTTACCTCAGCAGGTTTTACCAACATTGAAACATTCAAAGTTGTAAAAATGAAGAAGAGTAAAGAATATGAAATTGCTTTTTTCAATTGACTAAAAATATTAAATAAAATTAAACAAAGGAATATTTTGTTATTAGTTTCCTTCGTCGAGTAAAAATAGTCGTTTATCGTTTTTATGAATCTGCTTGTTGGTTTTTTATTGCTTTCGTCTTAGCAATGCGTTACATTGATGTACCAAAGAATGAACTACTTATGAAAAAATGGAATACCCTACTAGTTTTGGCACTTCTTCATGTATGCTCTTATGCGCAAGGAGCATCATCAATGTTGGCGAATTTAATAAACGAGGGGAAGCTGAGCGAGTTGAGTGGAAATTATAGTGGTGCTGAAGACGCCTATTTAAGTGCCCTTTCTATCGATTCAAATGCTGTGGAAGTGCATGTTTTATTGGGTAAATTGTACCACACCACGAATAAATACAATTTAGCTTTGAAGGAAGTGGACAAAGCTTTAAATATTAACGCCGAAAATCCCGATGCGTTTTTCACCAGAGGAAATATTTATTTAGATATGGGTAACAATCATTTGGCGATAGAAGATTATACAAAATCAATTGCACTTGATCCATCAGCTATGGAATATTACATGAGTAGAGGTTTTGTCTCTGCACAATTGGGCTTGTTTAATGATGCTACTAAAGATTTTGCCATTGCTATTCAGGTGAACAAAGAGGACGCTGTTACCTATTATAATTTCATTAGAGTGCAAGGATTAGATATGTTGCAGAACAATTGCACTTATGCGCAATCTCAAGTGAATTCGGGTAATATGCAAGCCGAATTGGTGGTGAGTACTTTTTGTTTTTAGAAATCAATTTTTTTCAATTTTTTCTTTTATCTATAAATCATAATCTATTTGATAAATTCGCCTTTCAGTGTGCGAAATGAAAATCGAAAACAAAAAAGATATTCTCTTCATAGTCAATCCCATTTCGGGAGCAGGCAAGCAAAAGTTGGTAGAAAGGGAAGTCGCAGCGCATCTCAATCAACACAAATTCAATTATCAATTTATTTACACCGAAAGAGCGCATCATGCTTATGATATTGCTAAAGATGCGGTATTGGCAGGAATTGATATTGTAGCTATTGTTGGTGGCGATGGTTCGGTAAATGAAACGGCGAAAGCTTTGGTAAACACTACAACTCGCATGGCGATTATTCCAACTGGTTCGGGCAATGGTTTGGCCAGAGAATTAGGTATTGCCTGTGATGTAAAAAAAGCAATTCTGCAAATCAATACCGCAGAAGATTTCTTGATGGATACAGGTTTAATTGGTGATCATTTTTTTGTGGGTGCAGCTGGTTTTGGTTTTGATGCTGTGATAGCTCATGAATTTGCCAAAAACAAAAAACGAGGCTTTAGTTCTTACATCAAAATTTTCCTTAAAAAGTATTTAAGTTATCAATTGAAAACGATCTCTGTAAAAGGAGAAAACAGTGACGAAAAATATTTTGTTTATTCTATTTTGAATTCCGGACAATACGGCAATGGCGCAGTGATTTCGCCTGCTTCCAAATTAAATGATGGTGTTCTTGAGTTGGTGCGCATTAAAAAAATCCCCTTCTTTTTATTGCCGATTTATGCTTTCAAATTGTTCAATCGATCATTGAAAAACAACTCAATTTATCAATCAACTTCTTTTCAAAATATAACCATTCAAGGTAAGGAAATGATGGCCCATGTTGATGGTGAACCTATTGTTTTACCTGATGAGTTTGAGGTGAAGATGGTAGAGAAATCGTTGTGGGTGGTGAGATAGATTGTCAGTCAATTGCCGTTTGGTTTTAACCAACGGTATAAAGGAAATTAAATATGTCTTTAGCCAAAA
>CAMBXP010000119.1 GCA_945871895.1 Chryseobacterium gleum
ATTGTTTTTGGGCGACCGCAAGGGTGCGCCCCTACAAACGAAGCTCCTAATACGCCCTCACATTCTTCCCTTCAACATAGTTGATAAATGATTTATTCACCACTTTATTTCCACCAGGCGTTGGATAATCACCAGTAAAATACCAGTCACCAGTGTGGTTCGGACAGCTCATTCTCAAGCCTTCGATAGATTGATAAACAATATCTACCTCGGCGTGTAAGCCTTCTGGAGTAAGCAATTGGGTGATTTTAGCAGAGATTTCATCGGCGGTAAACGGACGGTAAATTTCTTTAACGTAGTTCACTATTTGTTCTTTTGGAAGGTGTTCTTGAGCCTTAGATTTTTTGTAGACTTCTTGAATCAAGTCGGCTTGTCCGCGTTCTTTCAACAAAGCAATAGCCGCCTGAAAAGCAATAAAATCGCCCAATTTAGCCATGTCGATACCGTAACAATCGGGGTAACGAATTTGAGGAGCCGAAGAAGCAATCACTATTTTCTTAGGACGCAAACGGTCCATGATTCTTAAAATACTTTGTTTCAATGTTGTACCACGAACGATAGAATCATCAATCAACACTAAATTATCAACCCCTTTTCGCACTACACCATAGGTAGAATCGTACACGTGTGTTACCAAATCATCGCGACCAGAGTCGCCTGTAATGAAGGTGCGCAACTTCGCATCTTTAATGGCAATCTTCTCGGTACGAATAACGATATTCAAAATTTTATCTAGCTCTTCTGCCGAAATTTTTCCGCCTTTTTCTACCAACAATTGCTTTTGTTTGGCGATACGATGATCACTCAAACCTTCACGCAAACCGAAGAATGACGCTTCTGCTGTGTTAGGAATATAAGAGAAAACAGTATTGTCGAAATCGAAGTTAACCGACTTCAAAATTCTTGGCACCAAGTATTTTCCTAAATCTTTACGCTCTCTATAAATATCGGCATCGCTACCTCTTGAGAAATATATTCTTTCGAAAGAACACTCTTTACGTGGAAGCGGCTGACGCACCAACTTCTCAGAGATATCTCCATTTCTCTTGATGATTAAAGCGTGGCCGGGTTTAATTGCACAAATAGATTCCAACGGCACATTAAACGCCGTTTGAATAGCTGGTCTTTCAGAAGCAACAACAACAACTTCATCGTCTTTGTAGTAAAAAGCCGGACGAATACCTGCTGGATCTCTTAGTACAAATGAATCTCCGTGCCCCATCATGCCTACCATGGCATAACCGCCATCGAATTCTTTGGTAGCGCGAGATAAAATTGATTGAACATCCATTTCTTCAGCAATCAACTGAGAAATCTCTTCATTGCTTTTTTTACTCGACTTGTATTTTTGAAAAATTTCTTGATTTTCGTCGTCAAGAAAGTGACCAATTTTCTCCATCACCGTCACTGTATCAGATTTCTCCTTTGGATGCTGACCCAACTTCACCAACAAGTCGAAAAGCTCATCAACGTTGGTTAAATTGAAATTACCCGCCAGTACCAAGTTTCTGGTTTTCCAGTTGTTTTGACGCAAGAAAGGGTGACAATATTCAATGCTATTTCCACCAAAAGTACCGTAACGCAAATGTCCCATGAGCAACTCGCCCACAAAAGGAACATTCTTCTTCATCCACTCTGCATCACGCAATCTCTCGGGTGCTTTATCTTGAAGGGCGTAAAATGAACTATTGATTTTTTCGAAAATATCTTTGATAGGTTGAGGCGAATTTGAGCGATAGCGGCTAATATAGCGATAGCCTGGAGGCACATCGAGTTTGATGGTAGCCACACCTGCGCCATCTTGGCCACGATTGTGCTGCTTTTCCATCATTAGCCACAGCTTGTTAAGTCCGTAGGTAGTGGTTCCGTACTTTTCTAAATAGAAACTTAGCGGTTTTAACAGGCGGATTAATACGATTCCGCATTCGTGTTTTATTGCTTCGCTCATGACAATCCCTCAGTTTGCGTGGCAAAGTTATTATAATTATTCGGGTGTCTTGAATTTATTTATGATTTTCTTTTATCCTTTCATAGAGGATATCCATAAATTGCACAGAAGCCTTGCTATTCATGATTTGTGGAGAGACAAAATTTTGATGCAAATCAGATATTTCGGTGTCATCAAAAATCCAATAAGGCACATCGTACTTGTGTGCAATTTTTCTAGTTTTCAATAAAAAATCGAGGCGATCGGGCTGCGTCTCCACCACTGCTAAGTACGATGGCGACTCATAGAGTATCGTCTTTATCCCTTTTGAAGTGGCCAAATCTAAAACTTTTGCAAAATATTTAGCCCTATTTTCATTCCAAGTAAAACTCACACCCAAAGGATATTTATTGGCAGACGGCAAGTTGCCCCACAACAAAGAATCGTTGGGAATTTCTCCATCCATAAAAGTCAGCGGATTTTGTTTATGCTCTTCATACCCATTCACAAAATAGGCGCTGTCTCTTCCACTTACTAGATGCTTAAATCCTTGCAGTGCCAATAAGTTTAAACGGTTGCCGAAATAGGTGTACTTGAGTAAAGGCAGATTCGACCATTCCGCATAATTACTATCGCAATCATTCACAGTAGCCTCCACTAAACTATCGTTCATAAAGGGAATAAAGCGATAGGTATGAAAAGTGTTGTAATGCAAATCGAAAGATTCGGGCGTAACATACAAAAACAGATATTCGGGTACCTTGTTGTTTTTTAAATACAAATAGAGATGCAAATAATTGTCGGCAAAATCAGAGTGATCTAAGCTTAAATTGTAAACTTTCTTGTTCCATTTGCTTTCTAAGTAGGCGGGGTTGATGGTAAATAAAGGTTCGCACGGACCATGAAACAAAACCTCGGCATCAATTCTTTGACGCTGAATATACGATGCTTTCAAGTTCACATTGTGTTCTAATGAAATACGGTAAACGCTGTTAAAGAGCAAAGCAAAAAACAACAACAAAAGAGATAATATGGCGGCCTTCTTTTTCATTAAAATCTTGCGTAAATAAATTCTTCGCCACCAGAAAAAACAGCAAAAATTAATATCAATGAAACGATGAAAAACAACCATTTTACATTCATTTCCTTGGCGTTAGACCGCGCAATAATTTGCTTTTCGAAAACAAAGAAAAGCAACACAAATGAGCAAGTAATAAGAAAATTAAAGAGTTCTGTAAGTTCGCCTCCACGAGCAAAAACAGCTACAAAGCCTGCATTCCAATTGTTAGGTATAAATGTGCCGAAAGAAAATATTTCGCTCATCATCTTTCCAAGCACTTCCAAATCCTGAGCACGAAAGAAAATATTGGCAAACGAAACGCCCAATAAGCAAAGAAAGTGGGCCAGCCATGAGGGCAACTTCTTGTGTTTTTGGTTGGCTTTCCATTCTAAAAGAAGGTAAAAAATATGGCAGCTTGCCCACAACATAAAAGTAAGACCCACACCGTGCCATACAGCCGAAAAAAGCAAGGTTAAGGCTGTGGGAATCAACACCGACAAAAATTTCTTTTCACGCAATAAAAACGACAAAGGCAAATAGATATAATGCTGCAACCATTCCATGAGCGTGATATTCCAACGCTTCCAAAAATCACCAATTGTTTTGGCTTTAAAGGGTGAATTGAAATTTTCGGGTAAGCTAAAGCCAAACATTTTGGCAATACCTATTGCCATATCTATATAAGCAGAAAAATCAAAAAACACTTGAAGAGTGAATACAAAGCCAGCAAACAAAACTGTAAATCCGTGCAAGGGTTCATTACTTTCAAAAACGCCAGAAACCAAAGGCGCCAATCTATCGGCCAGCACCATCTTTTTAAAAGCACCTAATAAAAAACGATTGAATCCTTCGGCTAAATTTTCCTTTTTGAAGGAGGGCAATTTATCTATTTGCTGCTTAAAATCAGGATAGAGAACAATGGGTCCCGACAAGATTTTAGGGAAAAAAGAAGTGTAAACAGCATACTTCAAAATATTGGTTTCTGGCTTAACATTCTGAAGTTTAACCTCTACCAAATAGGCGATATTTTGCAAAGCGTAAAATGATAATCCAAGCGCCAAAGCTATCCATTGAAAAGAAAAAGAAATATTCCCTCCAAGCATTTTAAAGCCCAGCAATTGCAATAAAATCAACAATAAAGCACTTACAAACCAAAGCTGTTTCTTATCTCCCTCTTCTATCTTCTTGGCAAATAAAAAGGAGATTAAAATATTAAATACGATTACTGGAACAGCTTGCCATTTAATAAAACCAATGAAAACAAGAGAAGACACAAAGAGCACCTCCAACCTGTACTTTGTTTGGTAATACAAGTCGAGAACTATAATCAAGAATGCTATAAAAAGTATGGTATTCAATAACATAACGCATTACGAAGATATTCAATCCTTGGCATATGTTTTGGAAAAGAAAAAAAGAAGTATTCTGTTTTGGCCCTCCGGTGTGAAGAAATTCTACCGGAGGGTTTTTATTTTTTATCTAATCAAGGTGATGATTCCCGATTTGGTAAAATCTTCACCGCCGTAGAACACGCCATCAACCTGATAAACATAAGTATCATTTGGTTGAGGAGAGCTTTTGTATAGTCCATTCCAACCAATTTTAATGTCGCTTGATTCAAATACTACTTCGCCCCATCTGTTGAAGATTCTAAACATTTTCAAGGTTTCAATACCCCAACCATCAACATAAATGATGTCATTCACCCCATCTTCATTTGGTGTGAAGGCAGAAGGAACATCAACTGTATGTTCGGGACTCACACATATATCATAACTGTTTGTTGAAGTAAAGCAGCCTAATTTATCCGTTACCTTAAACACATAAGTTCCTGTTTCAACAACTTTTAATGCTGCTACCGGACAAGAAGTACATGAGAGATTCTTAGTAGCGCCATCGGTCCAATCGTAAGTGTAATTACTCCCTAAATCAATTCCTAAAGAAATTGTTTGTCCAGCCACTATACAAGCTGTATCAAAAGGGAAAGAAGCTATCGGACCAAGGACCGTTACGGTAGTTGTTTTAGAATCGCTACAACCATCTGGATTCGTTACCAAAACTGTATAAGGCGTGGTAACTATAGGATTGGCATTGGTGGAAGCAGATGATGGAGTACTTAAGTTGGTGGTTGGTGTCCAGCTGTAAGTATGACCGGGCTTGCTCGTAGCAGTAAGTAAAGTACTCGCACCTTGACAAATCTCTACATTATTAGAAACTGTGAATGAAGGAAATGCTATCACTTCCATGTCTTTAATCAAAGTGTCTTTACAACCCGAAGTTTGATCGCTAATACGCAAAGAAATAGTATAGTTACCAGGAGTAGATAAAGATATAGAACCCGGATTTTGGCCTATATAAGTTTGACCCGGATTAATAACCCATTGCCAAGTATCAGCGCCACCAGATGAATCAGTTAAAACTAAAGGTGTATTAACACACAATGAAGTATCACTGATGCCAAAATTAGCATAGGCATCGTGGAAATTTATCGTTTTTGTGATAGGAAAAGAACAAGCCTTACCTGCCGAGAAAACGTTTAAAATAACGTTGTTTGTGCCTCCTGGAGGATAATAATCAAATCTGTGTTTACTAGGAGTGCCTCCTGCAACTACGACGCCACCAAAATCCCAATCCCAAGTATCAACATCTACTTGATTCTTCATGGTAAATGTCACCTCTTCACCAACACAAATAAGTGTTTTACTAATGTCGAAATCGGCTACCGGACCAACTACATTGAACGGCCGAATGGTATCGTCTTTACAACCATAAGAAGAAGTAACTTCTAATTTTGCATTGTAAATACCTGGAGTATTGTAAGTGGTAGTAACCGGAGAAGTAGGCAAGGTAGGTGACCCATTAGCCAAATCCCAAACTAAAGATGCTACATTACCTGTTGAATTACTTGTAAAGGCAATTTGAGTAGGGTAACAGAGAGGGGTAACATTATCAGCATCTGAGATGAAGCTTGCCACAGGATAATCCTGCACCTGCATGTAGTTCACTCTTGTTCGCGCTGCAACACAATTGTTATTGTCGGTTACAGTTAATTTAACGGTATAAGGTCCGGGAGCTGGAGAGAAAGCATGTGTAATGTTGTTTCCACTAGCTGTTGGAGTGCCATCGCCAAAATCCCATGAGAAATTCTTGATGTTATTACCCGTAGCATTAAAAGTAAAGTCGGTTGCACCAGTACAAACCTGCGTTTTTGTTGCACTAAAGTTGGTATCAGGATAGATGGGAGAAACAATAAAGCTTTTCTCAGCGACGCAACCTAGAGCATCTTCCACAACTAATTTTCCAGAGTAAGAAGCCTGCCCGCCAAAATAAGTATGAGAAGTGTTTTGTGTAGTTCCATTCAAGGCTCCATCACCGTAAGTCCAAGACCATTTGGTAACTGTAGTATCCGCCATCGATTTATCTGTGAAGTTCACCAACAAAGGCAAACAACCAGTGTTCTTATCAAGAGTAAAATCGGCAACAATTCCGTAAACGCGCTGATCAAAATAAGAAGTGTCTTTACAGCCAGTGATTGCAGTGGTAATTAATCTAATTTTATACATACCGGTATCGGCATAGGTGTGAGACTGCGTAGTTACGTCTGTCAAATCAGGGGGTGTTCCATCCCCAAAATCCCAACGGTAACCGTTTTTACAAGCACTGTAAACATCTGCCGAGGGAGCAGCATCAAAAGTGTGCGGTACATTTTCACAAATCACATAATCGTGTACAAATTCCGACTTGATATTTCTAACTCGAACCAAAACGCTATCCACAAAATCGGCACAACCTGAGGTGTTGTTTTTGCCAATAATTCTTGCCCAATAATCTCCTGATGCTGCATAATAATGCGTAACGGTTGAATCGGTAGAATTATAGATAGTATCGCCAGCAATACCTTCACCAAAAATCCAAGTCCATGAATCGGCCCCAGATATAGTTCCTTTAAAATTATACTTGTTGGCGGTATCACATTGCGCAGTGTAGTTCAAACGAGCAATGGGCCCTTTAACTTCTACCGCATTTTGAAACACAGTATCGGTATAGCAACCATTGAAACCAGTGGTTAAAGAAATATTTTGAAATCCTGCTGCTGAGTTGAAAGTCCATGTGGTGTTAGCGTCGCCCGGACAAGAACTTAAGTTACCGCCATCAGCGCCGTAATGCCACGTGTCGGTCGAATCATCGGGGGTTAAATCTGTTAAAGTAACGGTTTCGTTGGGACAAACAGACAAAGGAAAAACTGAAAAATTAGGTTGCGTTACATCTCCTACTTTGATCACAATCATGTAGCTTGTATCTCTACATCCTCTGGTATTGGTAACATCAACAGTAACAGAATACTCACCGGGAGTATTGAAAACGTGTGTTGGATTTTGAA
>CAMBXP010000120.1 GCA_945871895.1 Chryseobacterium gleum
TGAAGGTGATTTCCACACCACAGAATACATCTTAATGGCCGTTGCTACAGGTTTAGCAATTGCATCGATTCTATATGCTAAGAAAATTTACTTCGACCAAAAAACAATTCCAGGCGAAGAAAAAGGAATCAAAAAATTGTTTGCTGGCAAATACTACTTAGATGAGATTTACAACAAAATCATCATCAAACCAGGTTTATTGAAAGGTACTGTTCTTCAAAATTTTGTTGAAGAAAAAGTGATCGACCCTGCTGTAAATCTTTTCGCTTCTGCTTCACTTAAGGCAAGCGCCAACATTAAAAAAATTCAAACCGGAAACACCGGGTTTTACATCTTCGGCATTGTTGCAGGTGTAGTTCTAATTCTATTTGCTAATTATTTAATCTGGTTCAGATAATGATGACCTTAATTTTACTCGCTTTACCGCTGCTCGGACTAGCATCTTTGTTTTTAGTTAAAGGTGATGCTATTAAGAAAGTGGCCTTTGGATTCTCAACATTGACCTTCTTAACAGCTATCTCTGTTTGGGCGCAATTCGATCCAGCAAACTCAACTCAATTCGACTTCAACCAAGCGTGGGTTAAATCTCTTGGGATTTCATTTAGCGTTGGTATGGATGGCTTAAGCATCTTATTGGTGCTGCTAACTACCTTCTTGGTGCCGTTGATTATCTTGTCGACTTTCGAAAGAGAGTACAAAAATCCTCTAGCCTTTTACGCTTTAATTTTATTGATGCAAGCCGGATTGATTGGTGTATTTGTAGCCAAAGATGCTTTCTTGTTTTACATCTTCTGGGAGTTAGGTTTAATTCCAATTTACTTCATCTCCTTATTGTGGGGGGGCGAAAATGCAAAAGCCATCACTTTCAAATTCTTTATTTACACTTTGGCGGGTAGTTTATTGATGTTGTTTGCCTTGTTCTACTTGTACACTCAAACTCCAGGAGAACATTCATTTGCTATTCAAGCTTTCTACGATTTAAGATTAGATGCATCAACTCAATCATGGTTGTTCTGGTGTATTTTCATCGCCTTTGCGATTAAGATTCCGGTATTCCCTTTTCACACTTGGCAGCCATCTACTTACCACATGAACAGCACTCCGGGCACTATGTTACTTTCGGGTATCATGCTAAAGATGGGTATTTTCGGGGTGATTCGTTGGTTGTTACCAGTGGTTCCGTTAGGTTGTGAACAATGGGGCGACACCGCTATTTTCTTAGCTATGTTGGGTATCGTGTATGCTTCTTTCATTGCTATCGTTCAAAAAGACTTCAAAAAATTATTAGCGTATTCTTCCATCGCTCACGTTGGCTTAATCACTGCGGGAGTAATGACAGGTACTGCCGACGGATTACGTGGCGGTATGATACAAATGATTGCACACGGTGTGAATGTAGTTGGTTTGTTCTTCGTTGCCGATATCATTTTCAACCGCACTAAAACTTACGAAATGAGTGCTTTGGGTGGTATTAGAACTAAAGCACCTTGGTTTGCTACTTTGTTTATGATCATTATGTTGGGTAGCGTTGCGCTTCCTTTAACCAACGGATTTGTAGGTGAATTCTTGTTGATTAAAAGTGTATTCGACTACAACGCCATCATTGCTGGAATATCTGGTTTAACTATCATTTTAGGAGCCATCTACATGTTGTGGAGCTACCAAAAAATGATGTTGGGTGAAACAAGTAAGTTAACTGCCGAATTCGCAGATTTAACTTTCAACGATAAAGCGGTTTTAATTCCAATAGTTGTTGTGGTAATCCTTTCGGGAGTTTACCCTAAACCATTGTTCGAATTAATTGAACCTTCTGTAAAAAGTATATTGACTGTTATTGGTAAATAAGATATTATGAACATTTTAATTCTCGTTTCTGTTTTAGGTGCTATTTCGCTGTTTGTCGGCTTATCTGAATCTTTGCGCCAACACACACGCAACATCATCATTGCCGGCTTGGTGGCCATTACTGGTTTAACTTTATTCACTTGGAATGCTCCACAGTATTTCCAAGAAATGATTGATTTCGATAAATATGCAGCGGTATTTACTTCTGTTATTTTGGTGATTTCTACTTTGGTTTTCATTCTTTCTAAAGACCAATTCAGTCACGACGAAACGCACACTGGCGATTACTACGGTATTATGCTTTTCACGATAGCAGGCGCTATCATGATGGTTTCTTTCTCTAACTTAACGGTATTGTTCATTGGTATTGAAACACTTTCTGTTTCATTGTACACACTTGCAGGAAGCAGAAGAGATTCATTAAAATCGAGTGAAGCTTCTTTCAAATATTTCTTATTAGGCGCTTTTGCAACAGGATTCTTATTGTTTGGTATCACCTTTATTTACGGAGCAACCGGAACATTTAGCGTTAATGGAATTGCCGAATACGTGCACAACACACCACAATTACCAACGATATTTTATGGCGGAGTTATCTTAATCATGATTGGATTATTGTTCAAAGTATCTGCTGCGCCTTTCCACTTTTGGGCGCCAGATGTTTACGAAGGAGCACCAAACATCATCACTTCATTTATGGCTACAGCAGTGAAAGTAACTGCATTTGCAGCTTTCTACCGTTTGTTTAGCAGAGCCTTTGCAGACGTAAACCACAGCTGGGATACTACTTTAATCATCGCTATTGCCTTAACCTTATTGATTGGAAACTTCTCTGCGCTTGCACAAAGCGGCTTAAAACGACTTTTAGCTTACTCGGGTATCGCAAACGCTGGATACATGTTATTGGCTGTTTTAGCGCTTAAAAATGATGCTGCCGATGCATTGTTGTACTATTCTGTTTCTTACGCAGCTGCTTCATTGGGTGCGTTTGCAGTTTTAATCAAATTATCAGAGGACGGAAAAACCTTCAGCATCGATTCATTGAAAGGCTTAAGCAAATCGAATCCATTGTTGGCGGTATTGTTCACCATCATCATGTTATCAATGGCTGGTATTCCTCCATTATCAGGATTCTTCGCAAAATACATGGTGCTTTCTGCAGCCATCAACCAAGGCTATTTAGGAATTTCTCTTTTGGCAATTCTTACTTCTTTAGTGGGTATCTACTACTACTTCAAAGTGATCGCTGCCGTATATGCTGCTCCTGCAACAGAAGTCCAAACAGAAAACAAAGCTGGAATTGTAGTATTTATTTGCGCTGGTATTTCTTTGGTGATTGGGCTAGTGCCTGATTTGATACTGAATTTGTTTTAGTGAGAAGAAGATTAAATACACTACTTATTTGCCTAATCTCATTTTCTGTTTTCTCGCAAGGTGAAATAATAAATTCCCCAGTTGACAGCATAAGAAAACATTCACTGCTGATCAAAAATCAATCTGACAGTATATTTTCTATGATTGAAAGCGATAAACAAGCTCTTCAGGTAAATTCAAAACACCTCACTGAAACCAATTTGATTGGTTTGTGGGAATTTGATTACAATGCAAATGCAGAAATTTGTGGCTGTGGGGATAAAAATGTTAATTATAAATATTACAGATTTCGATATGGAAAAGCTACTATAGAATTAGTAAACGATTCTAATTTCAAAATGGCAACATGGGGAATGAAAAGCTCTGGCAACTTTCACCTTAATAAAGACACACTTTTCTTCAACCATACTATCGGTGATCAAATTGGCAATGACAGGTGAATAATTGAGAGCATCACAAATGAACGAATGAATGTCAAATTTGTTGAATGCGATGTTTGGAATCACTGGACTTATCGCAGAAAAAAGAGGTAGACCTTTAAGTGTAGGACAATAGTTCCTTCGGGGTACCTCAGGATGACACTCCCCTCTGTTAAGTTTAGCTTGCGAACTTAACTGAATCTTTTCCCGTCCCGATTCTCGGGATTCAGCTTCATAAAAACATAAAAATCTTGAGTATTTGTTACGAATAAATCTCTAAACGTAACAAATAATGTTACGATTAATTGTATATTCGTAACATGTACATCTATCAAAAAAAAGATTGGCCGAAGTGGAAATGGGATGAAAGTGTTGTTAATGCTCAGCTTTTAAAGGTTGTTAGCAAACAAGCTCATCTTTTAGGACGGCTATCGGCTTTAGGTTTCGAGTCTAAAGAAAAAACAGCTTTGGAAACTGGTGTGTTAGATGTACTAAAAAACAGCGAAATAGAAGGCGAGAAATTGGTGGAATCTCAAGTGCGTTCAAGCATTGCCAAAAATTTGGGATTAAACTATGATGAAGATGAATTACTTAAAGTCAACGATACAGAAGGTGCCGTAAATATCTTCATAGATTCCACTCGTAATTACAAAAACCCCATAGATTCAGAAAGATTATTCGATTGGCATGCAGCACTTTTTCCAACAGGAAGATCGGCTGGAAGAAAAATTGAAGTGGCGAGTTACAGAACTTCTAAAGAACCTATGCAAATAGTATCGGGAGCTATGGGTAAAGAGCTAGTGCATTATGAAGCCCCGCCTTCAAAAGAGGTAACTAAAATGATGAAAGAACTCATTAAGTACCTCAATATAAAAACAAGCGAACACCCTTTTATTAAAGCTGCTATTGCGCATTTGTGGTTTGAAGTAATTCACCCTTTTGAAGATGGAAATGGCAGGATAGGAAGGGCTTTGGTAGATAAAGTTTTGTGCGAGGCTGATGCCTCTGACTTGCGTTTTTACAGTTTCTCTAATACGGTACTCAACAACAGAAAAGCCTATTACCAAGAACTCAACAAAGCAAGTAAAGGAACTTTAAACATCACGGAATGGATATTATGGTTTTTAGATATTTTGTATCAATCTATTGAACACTCTGAGAGTGTTATTCATAGCGTAGATTACAAAGGTCGCTTTTGGTTAAAATTCTCTGAAGCACAGCTCAATGAGCGTCAGCTCAAAGTGATAAAAAAATTAGTAGATGGTTTTGAAGGAAACATCACCTCATCAAAATGGACGCGCATGTGTAAATGCACCAAGATGACGGCAACAAGGGATATTAATAGCTTGGTGCAAAAAAGTATTTTGATTAAACATCAATCTGGCGGCAGAAGTACTTCTTATGCTTTAAATAATTCGTTTTAATAAGGCTATTCCTTCCAAATCCTCAACTCCAACTTCAAAGAGATAATCAACTCATCTTCATTGCTGCCATCTGAAGAGCAGTTATAAAAAGAAAAGAGTAATCGCTGCCCTAAAAAATAAAGAAGAGTGAGTGTGGGAGAGAGACTAGAGAAAAATCAGAGTGAGTGTTCGCCACTCTCGCGTCTCACTCTCACTCTGATTTTTGTGGGCCCACTTGGACTTGAACCAAGGACCACCTGATTATGAGTCAGGTGCTCTAACCAGCTGAGCTCAGTGTTCTTGTTAACTTTCAGTACTTTATTTAAATTGCTTTGCAAACGATTTGCAAGCAGGTCAATTGTGTAACAAAAGTGCAATATTATGTAATAAAAAGCAAGAAAAACCATTCTAATGTAATACTAGCAAAGTTCACGCTGATTTCTACAATATTTAGATTAGTAATTTTAGTTGTAGTTGTTCAGAATATTCCTTCTCATTTCGCTATATTCTTTATCGGATATGATTCCTTCATTTTTCAATTTTTCAATTTTAGATAATTTACTGGTTATTGAAGATTTATCACTTGTAAATTCTTTGATTTTAGAATTAGCTGTACCATATAATTTTCCAGCTTTTTCAAAGATTGTTTTATCATCTCCATTTAATACTTTTTCGTATTGAGCCATTATGTTCTGCTTGGTGCGCACATGCCCTTTGCGTTCACATAAATAAACAGCCTTTTGAAGGGCTTTAGGATTGTTTCTCAGCGCTGCGTCATATCTATCTGACCAGTATTCGTTGACTTTTTTCCCTTGTTCAGAATGTGAAACAATGGTGGTTCCGTTCCATTTTTCACTCATCCATCTGATCCCATACAAGATTGCAATTAAAACTAAAAAAACTAAAAAAAGCTCCATAATATATTAGACTTACTATATTTCAGTAGACACAAAGTTAAGGGAAAATTGAAACAAATCAATGCCTTAATAAAATGAGAAGAGAAAGAAAAATTTACAGCAAAGAATTCAAACAAAAAGCAGTTGAAATAAGCGGAGTTCGAGGAAGCGTGCAAGAAATTGCAAGAGAATTGGGTATTCCACCAAAATTCATCTACCGCTGACGACACGAACAAAATTTAAAGACATCGTTAGCGTTTAGCGACAATGGTAAAAAGCAGCTGACAGAGAAGCAAAAAAAATTGGCTAGACTAAAAAGAGAGCTAGCCGATGTAAAGATGGAGCGAGACATATTAAAATTTGAGTGGATTGAAACTTGGTATAACAGAAATCGACGACACACTGCTTTAGGCAATTTAACCATCGTAGAGTTTGAGAATTTAATGAATCTTAAAAATGTCGCTTAGCTTTTTGTTGCAAGCTCATGATAATATTGCCTATTTTAGGAAAATCATACAACCTACTCCAATGAAAAACACAATGACTTTTCTTTTTTTGTTTTTGCTTAACTACAGCTATAGCCAAAAATCAAATATTGATAGTATACAAGTTGAACTTGACAAAACTCGTGAATTGTTTAAAGAAGCTCAATACAATTCTTCTGTAGACTCTGTTAAGTTTAAAATAGCTGTGCAAAAAATGGAAAAATTGATAATAACGACAAATTCAACGTTGTCTAAAGCAAGGCTCCATCACGAATTAGCTCAAGAGTATTTGGATGTTGATTTGTTTATGTCTATTAGTCAGTTAACAAAGGCTATTGAATATGATGACCATATTGATTATTATGATTTAAGAGCATTTTGTTATCAAAAACTAGGGATGCACCATGAGGCGGCTAATGATCTCAAGATGTTACTAACAGCGATGCAAGGATCGAATAAAGGAATATTGTTAAAAGTTATTTCAATGGAACTGTTTGCTAGCAATGAATATAGTGAAGCAATCTTGTATTTCAACAAATGGGAGCAGTTCTTGAAAGAAGCATTATCTGCTGGTCAATTAAAAAAAGTAGAAGTTGAGGAAGACTATTCAGAACTATATATAAAAAGAGGTATTTCATACAGTTTTACTGGAAATAAAATTAAAGCGTGCACAGATTTAAACACTGCGTTAATTTATGCACCAGATGCTGCAAAAGAGAAATTAAATTCATTAGAGTGCGAAAAATAAGAGAGTGTAAAACAAACTGTGCTATTTAAAGAAAGAGAAAAAAACTTTTAACTTTAAATAAACACAAATGATGACAACAAGCAACGAAGATTACGAAGCCTTAAGGGCAAAAGCATTAGATCAGTTTAAAAAAGGAGAGCCGTTATTA
>CAMBXP010000121.1 GCA_945871895.1 Chryseobacterium gleum
AATGATTCGTTGTTTTTTGCTTGTTTGAAGGGGATACAGGGGGAGTTTAGTGTAAAGAATGTGACGACAGCGGAGATTGAGAAATATATGGCAGAGAAACTTGTTATTTATGCGCAGCCTTTATTTCAAGTATATTTAGAACAAAAGGAATTACCATCATTTAATATTTACTATGAGAAGAAGGGGTGTCAATATTTATTATCTCCAATAATGTTTTCAGAATCAAATTATATACTTCCAGTTGAATATTCTACTGATTCTGGTATGACATGGAATATTTATCCTAGACAGATAGTTGGACTTTCTAATTTAATCCTCACCAAAAAACAATTCAAATCACTTCGCTTCAACAACGATTTGTATTTATATGATGTGAAGATATCTAAAAAGTCTAGAAAATAATTTTTCAAGAGTATACTTCGTAGGGGCGTCCGTCAGCTGACGGACGCCCGCAATGTACAGCAGCGGGCGAGCACAGCTCGCCCCTACAAAAATCCTCGATATCCTTCATTATTCCCATTATTCTCTTATTTTTGACGCTTCAACAAATTATATGTCGGTAAAGAAAAATTTAGTATTAGGCGGTTCGGGGATGATAGGTTCTCATCTTTGTAAATACTTGCTTTCAAAAGGCGAAGAGGTAATAAGCTTAGATTTGTTAAGCGGATTCGATTTACGTAAAGATGCTCTATCGCAATACAAAGATGTTGATTTCGTTTGGTTTTTGGCTTGGGAAGTAGGTGGTTCTAAATTCCTTACAGATATAAGTAATCACATCTCCATCATTAAAAACAATACGCAAATTTGTGAGCGCGTTTTTAATTTTTTAGAGGAAACTAAAATCCCTTTTCTTTTCGCTAGTACTCAATTGGCTGCCCCCGATAATGTGTATGGTGTTACCAAATTATTGGGCGAAAACTGGACGAAAGCTTTGGGCGGAAAAATCGTAAGATTTTGGAATGTTTACGGCTGGGAAGATCCAGGCGAACGCTCGCATGTAATTACCGATATGGTGCTTAATGCGCTTAGCAATAAACATATTCAGTTGATCACAACAGGAGAGGAAGAGCGTCAGTTTATTTATGGTGCCGATTGTGTGAAAAATCTTTATCTCATCAAATCATTAAAAGAAGATGAGTTTGATTTATCTAACGGCCAATGGATTTCTATCAAACAATTAGGAGAAACAATTGCTGCTAAATTGGGGGCAACGGTTTCAGTGGGCGAAGTGAAAGGATACAACAATCATATCGATCCAAAATTCAATACACAGTACTTTAGTTTCGATTACGATTTAAATGAAGGACTTGATGAAGTGATTGAAAACGGAAAAAAATTTCTTGCTAAACATTAAAAAAATAAAGCATGTTATTTAACTCCTTCGAATTTTTAATATTTTTTCCGCTCGTTACCATTCTCTATTTTTTGTTGCCTCATCGTTTTCGTTGGATTCATTTGTTGATTGCCAGCTGCGCCTTTTACATGTTTTTTATATGGTACTACTTCCTCATTTTGGTATTCACCATTGTTATCGATTATTATGCAGGTTTGTGGATTGAAGCAACGCTTGATCCTGTTAAACGAAAAAGATGGCTCTTACTTAGTGTAATTGCAAATGTTGGCGTATTGTGTGTTTTTAAATATTACAACTTTTTCACTGATAATATCAATACTGTTTTGGGCTTTAATGTCGCGAATGGCGAAGGATTACCATATTTAGATATGATTCTTCCCATAGGTCTCTCTTTCCATACTTTTCAAGCGATGAGCTACACAATTGAGGTGTATCGCGGTGTGCAAAAAGCAGAAAGACACTTTGGTATTTATGCTTTGTATGTGATGTTTTACCCTCAGCTAGTGGCCGGACCCATAGAAAGACCACAGAATATTTTGCATCAGTTTTATGAAAAGCACGATTTCAATTATGAAAAAGCCATTAGCGGAATGCGCTTAATGCTCTGGGGTTTATTCAAAAAAGTGGTGGTAGCAGATAGGTTGGCTTTGTATGTAGATGCAGTTTATGATAATCCGCAGAATTATGAAGGTTTTCCGCTGATTTGGGCGACTTTGTTTTTTGCTTTTCAAGTTTACTGCGATTTCTCTGGTTACTCTGATATCGCATTAGGATCGGCTCGTGTTATGGGCTTCGATTTACTGAAGAATTTCAATCTGCCTTATTGGTCAAAATCAATTTCCGATTTCTGGAGAAAATGGCATATTTCTCTAAATACTTGGTTTGTAGATTATGTTTACACGCCTATAGTGGTGGAGAAACGTCATTGGGATAAGTTGGCTGTGGTGTTTGCTATTATGGTTACCTTCTCTTTAAGTGGCTTGTGGCATGGGGCCAATTGGACTTTCGTGGTGTGGGGATCGCTGCACGGGGTGGCACTTACCTACGATTTCTTATCTAAGAAAAAACGTAAGTCATGGGCCAAGAAAATTCCTGCTCTCATTTACAATCCATTAAGCTGGGTCATCACTTTTACGTTTGTCTGTTTTACCTATATTTTCTTTAGGGCAGATAAAATATCTGACGCATTTTATGTTATTTCTCATAGTTCCAATATAAATATTCATCACTTCTTTGGGGTGCCTCTTTTTACCAAAACATTTTATATCATTTGTCTGGTTTCCATCGCGGTAGTAATGTTTAGCGAACGTTTATATGCCGCATATAAAAGTAAAGCACTTTCCTTATTGGGCAACAGAAAAATTAGCTATGCTTACTTTTTTACCTTACTACTTCTTGTGTATATGTTTGGTATTTTTGAAAAACAGAACTTTGTCTATTTTCAATTTTAAAAAATGAATGGATTAAAACTCATAGGAGAAATTGTTATTTTACTGCTGGTATTGGCATTCACAGCTTTCTGCATTGAGAAAAAATACAGCAAGTTCGAAACAACCGCCGATCAAATTTTTAAGAATTACGATTTATATAAGAACGATTCTATAGTTGTTGTTTTAGGTAGCTCGCACGCCTTGATGCTTGATGATTATTACCCCGACACTTCTAAGTATGTGGTGAATTTTTCTATTGGCGGACAAGATTTATTTCGTGAAAATATGGTCCTTCGTAAAATCGTAAAAGATGGTGCGAAAATTCAACGCGTTCTATTGTGTTTAGATTTTGATGCACTTGGCTACAATCAGGTTTTATCTGGTGAAGGCTACATTGACAAACAGTATTATAGATATCTCGATACTTTGTATGATGATGGTTTTACCAATCGCTTAATGGGTTCCTCGGCATTTTTTCGCTCCAACAGAGACATCTCTTATTTTTTTAAAGAAGCTGAGATAAGCAGCATGGTAAAAACAAAAGGCGGCCAAGCAAGCGGCATTCCTTATGTTCCGTTAGGCAATGGTGCCTTGAATGAGGAGGATTGCAAAAGAAGGGCAATTGAGCATTCATCTATTAAATTCAACACTGATTTATTGTTCGAGAATTTAGGCTATTTATCCAATATGATTGCGCTTTGCAAAAGCAATAAAATCGAACTACTTATCATTACAACACCTAAAATGGAATGTTATCGTTCAAATTCTGTGAAGAAGAATATAGATAGGGCTAAAGAAATGATAATGCTTACTTTCAAAGAAGAGGGCGTTGCTAGTTCGTACCATAATTTTTACGAGGACACATCTTTTACAGCTCAGGACTTTATTGATTACGATCATCTCAACCAAAAAGGGGTCAGCAAACTTTATCAAAAATTAAATACTATTTTCGCTACCAAATAATTGTTTTATGGACGTAAATGCTGTCATCTCTCAATATCAAGAAATTTTCAAAGATGTGTTAGACAACGATGATGTTGTATTGAAATATGAAACCACTGCAGCTGATGTGGAAGATTGGGATTCTTTAAGTCATATTCAAATTGTAGTGGCCATTGAAAAACATTTTAAAGTGAAGTTTACCACAGCTGAGATTCGCGAGTTTAAAAATGTTGGTGAAATGTGTGAGGCTACTTTAAAAAAGCTTTCATAGTTAATGCTCATCAAGGCATTTTCATTTTCTGCTCTTTTGTTTTGCCTGTAAATAAAGCACAAGCTATCAAATTGTCTTTTTTAACGACTCGGTTGAACAACTCAAAGTGAAGGTTTACGCCTCCAAACTTCACTTAAACAACGATTCTATTGCTCTTAATCCATCTCATGAGTTTGAAATTTACTTTAAAGAGGAGGAAGGTATCAATAGTTCTCATCAATGTAAAATGTTGATCGATTCGGCGATTTGCTATTCTCCCTCTCCTAAAATGAAAATTGTGGGCAGCTCGCCATCTTTGTGGCAGTACTCTGAAATGCCTAGTAAATATAAAGAACAGCACAAATGTTCACTCGCGATTGGTGCAGGCGACACAATTCAATAGAATTATTTTCAAAAAAATTGCACGGTTAATTCTTTATTATTACATTTGCCGTCCTTAAAAAGTTAAGATAATGGCAAAGAAAGGCAACAGGATACAAGTGATTTTAGAGTGCACTGAGCATAAAACCTCAGGAGAGAAAGGTACTTCAAGATATATCACTACTAAAAACAGGAAAAATACTCCTGATAGAATTGAGTTGAAAAAATTCAACCCAATCCTTAAGAAATATACTATTCATAAAGAAATTAAATAAGTAAGTCATGGCTAAGAAAACGGTAGCGAGCTTTAAAGATAAATCAACTGGTAAATCATTTACCAAAGTGATTAAATTAGTTAAATCACCAAAAGGTGCTTATTCTTTCAAAGAAGAAATGGTACCCAATGAAATGGTTGCTTCAGTTTTGGCTGGTAAGTAATTGTGAAAACAAAATCTTTACAAAAAGCTTCTATCGAAAGATAGGGGCTTTTTTAGTTACTTTTGCTCAAGGTGTTTTGTCAGCTAACATTGAGCTTTGAACATTAAACATTGAACTAATTGTATGGCTTTTTTCGGACTCTTCGGAAAAGATAAAAAAGAAAAACTCGATGAGGGTTTAGCGAAAACAAAAGAAAGCGTTTTCTCTAAATTAGCGCGTGCCGTGGTAGGTAAATCTACCGTTGATGCTGAGGTTTTAGATAATCTGGAAGAAGTGCTTATCACCTCTGATGTAGGCGTAGAAACTACACTTAAAATCATTCAAAGAATTGAAGCTAGGGTTGCCAAGAATAAATATGTTGGTACATCTGAACTCAATGGCTTACTGCGCGAAGAAATTGCTGCCTTACTAGAAGAAAGCAATTCTAAAGATGGTGGTGATTTCGATTTACCTGCCGACAAGAAACCTTTTGTCATCATGGTGGTAGGCGTTAACGGCGTTGGTAAAACTACTTCTATTGGTAAAATTGCTTACCAATACAAAAAGGCGGGCAAAAAAGTAATGTTGGGCGCTGCCGATACTTTCCGTGCCGCAGCAGTTGATCAATTAAAAATATGGGCTTCTCGTGTTGATGTGCCTATTGTTGAACAAGGAATGAATGCAGATCCCGCTTCTGTGGCTTACGATACTTTGCAATCGGCAAAAGCAAAAGATATTGATGTGGTAATTATTGATACAGCAGGAAGATTGCACAATAAAGTGGGCTTGATGAATGAGTTGACCAAGATTAAAAAAGTAATGGAAAAAGTGGTGCCTGGTGCGCCGCATGAAGTGTTGTTGGTGCTAGATGGTTCAACCGGACAAAACGCAATAGAACAAGCCAAACAGTTTACCTTGGCTACTGATGTGACGGCTCTTGCACTCACAAAACTTGATGGTACTGCAAAAGGTGGCGTTGTAATTGGTATTTCTGATCAATTTAAAATTCCTGTAAAATATATTGGGGTAGGTGAAGGAATGGAAGATTTGCAAGTGTTCCATCGCAAAGAATTTGTTGATTCTTTATTCGGTTAAAATTTTATCATGAAAACAAAAACCCTCAAAAAAAATAAAGTTAATGTAGTGACTTTAGGTTGCTCTAAAAATATCTTCGATTCTGAAGTGTTAATGGGTCAGTTGAAAGCCAATAATTTTGAGGTAGAGCACGAGTCTACCAAAAAAGACGCTGCTATTTTAATTATCAATACTTGTGGTTTTATAGATAACGCCAAACAACAATCTATCGACACCATTCTTGAAGCTGTTTCGGCAAAAGAAAAGGGTTTGGTAGAAAAAGTATATGTTACTGGTTGCCTTTCTGAGCGCTATAAACCCGATTTAGAAAAGGAAATTCCTAACGTTGATGAATATTTCGGCACACGCGATTTACCTCGTTTGTTAAAGACATTAAAAGCCGATTACAAGCATGAGTTGGTGGGTGAGCGTTTACTCACTACGCCCAATCATTACGCCTACATGAAGATATCTGAAGGTTGCGACCGTCCGTGTTCTTTCTGTGCAATTCCATTGATGCGTGGCGGACACAAATCTACTCCGATTGAAGAAATTGTAGCGCAAACTAAAGCACTTGCTGCTAAGGGTGTGAAAGAGTTGATGCTCATCGCTCAAGATTTGACTTACTATGGTTTAGATATCTACGGCAAAAGAAATTTATCTGAATTGTTAAAGCATATTTCTGATGTAGAAGGTATCGATTGGATTCGTTTGCATTATGCTTTTCCTCACGGTTTCCCAATGGATGTGCTGGATGTGATGAACCAAAGAGACAATATCTGTAAGTACTTAGATATGCCTTTGCAACATATTTCCGATCCGGTTTTAAAATCAATGCGTCGCGGCACAACAAAAGCCAAAACCAATGCTTTGCTAGAAGATATTCGTGCTAAAGTCCCGGGTATTTCTTTAAGAACTACTTTGATTGTTGGATATCCTGGTGAAACAGAAAAAGATTTCAATGTGATGAAAGAATGGGTGGCCGAACAAAAATTCGACAGACTAGGCGCCTTCACTTATTCTCACGAAGAAAATACTCACGCGCACAAACTCAATGATGATGTTCCTGCTGAGGTTAAGCAACAGCGCGCTGAAGCAATAATGGACATTCAATCGAATATTTCTTACGACAAAAATCAAGAGAAAATTGGTTCAACCCTAAAGGTACTATTCGATAGAGCCGAAGGTGGAAATTTCATCGGTCGCACCGAATTCGATTCACCAGAAGTGGACAATGAAGTGCTTGTTCCTACCAAAGGTAACTACGTTCGTATTGGCGATTTTGCCGATGTGAAAATTGAAAGTGCTGACTTCTTTGATTTGACGGGGACGGTGGTGAAATAAGCACATTTCAGTGCTTCACGTAGGGGCGT
>CAMBXP010000122.1 GCA_945871895.1 Chryseobacterium gleum
GAGCAAACAACTTTGCAGTTTACCAGAGAACCTCGTTCGCTCCCTCAAATGAAAATTAACCCTAACGTTAAAGATATTTTCGATTTCAAATTCGAAGATTTTGAATTGGTAGGTTACGATCCGCATCCGCATATTAAAGCGCCGGTAGCCATATAAATCGTTCAATGTTTAATGTTCAATGTTTAAAGTTAGCTAACATTGAACGTTGAACTTTGAACATTAAACGTAAAAAAATGAAAGTTTCTATCATTGTTGCCGTAGCCTCAAACAACGCCATTGGCAAAGACAATGATTTGTTGTGGCATTTGCCCGCAGACATGAAACATTTCAAGCAATTAACTTCGGGACATTGCATTTTAACCGGACGAAAAAACTTCGAATCTATTCCAGAAAAATTTCGCCCTTTACCCAACAGAACGAACATTATCATCACCAGAAATAAAGATTTGAAAGTCGACACTTGTCACGTTTTCACTTCTATTCAAGAAGGAATAGATTTCGCTAAAAGCACCGGTGAACAAGAACTTTTCATCATTGGTGGAGGTGAAATTTACCGTGAAAGCATAGAACAAAACCTCATTAGAAAAATATACCTAACACGAGTTCATCAAACCTTTGAAGCCGACACCTTTTTCCCCGAATTAGAGGAAAAAGATTGGGAAGTAGTATCAGAATTATTCATGGCGAAAGACGAAAAAAACCCTTTCGACTGTACGTTTTATGAACTAGAAAAAAGATAAAACAGAAACAACCTTTTTTTGCTATATTCGTCTACGATACAAGTACTTGCACTATGAAAACAATTCTTCTATGCTGTTCTCTCTTTTTGATAGGACTTTCGTCGTGCAAGAAGAAAACGCAAAACAACGACCTCACTGCTTGTCAGGGCAACGCCCTCGCCGAAATGGTGTATTTAGATGTATACAAGCAAGCACAAACATATTTAGGCGCTTTCTTAGAAAAAAAATCACCCGATGATACTGCTGTTATTGTAACAAGTACAGTTGACAAAAACAACATTACTTTTCCGTTTATACTAACCGTTTATTACGGCGGCAGTGATCACTTGTGCAGCGATGGTAAATACCGCAGAGGCGCGCTGAGTCTCAATGTTAGTGCTGCCGCTGCCGACACCACCATTTATTCTATCAACAATGTTGATATATCATTCAGCAATTATTACCTCAACCAATCGAATTTACTGGGCACTTTCACCATCAACAATGCTGGTTCAACAGGCCAAGGGAATCATCTTTTCAACATTTCTGTGAAAGAAGGATTTGTGATCAATAGCAATGGCACCATGTCTTGGAACTCCAACAAAGTGCTCGAGCAAACACTTGGCTCTACTACCCCAAACAACATCAATGACGATGAATATTTGCTTACTGGAAGCGGCTCGGGCAAAGATTTTAAAGGAAGTGATTTCGAAGAAAATATCGCTGCAGCCTGCACCATCAAAGCAAACTGCAGATACTTCATCACCGCCGGAAAAATTTCTGTTGAGCCTATCAACCTTGATGTGCGAAATTGCGATTATGGCTTGGCGCCAGGCTCTTGCAGCGGACAGGTGAAAGTGCAGATTAAAGAGGAAGAATTTAACTTTTCGTTGTAACGAAATAAACATAGATTTTAAACGCAGATATTCATCAATTTACCTAGTACGTCTTTGCGAAAATTTTGTACCCAAAATTAAAGCAATCTCAATCCTCATCCATATTCTCAGAATAGAGCTCAACCCATTGTTTATTAATACTTTCTATTCTCTTAACTTTGCTCGCTCGCGAGCCGCCTTTGATTTTCTTTTCCTCCTCAATAGCCTCCATAATAGTGCTAAAAAATTCAAAATACACGAGTTTATTTACGTTGTATTTTGCAGTAAATGAACTAGGATCTAGTTTGCACTTGTGCTGAAAAATTCTACTCTTCAAATTTGCAGTTACTCCAGTGTATAAAACGCGATTGTGCTGGTTAGTAAGGATATAAACCCATCCACCTCTTTCCATAATAATTGTTTAGTTAGTTAATGTAAAGTAAAAACGAAAAAATGAGATTGCTTTAATTTTGGGTACAAAATTTTCGCAAGGACGTACTGGGTTTGCTGTTATTACGAAAAAGAATCCACCACCGAAAGCAATCACCCAACATTTAATTCCTCAAATTTGAAGTACTACCAGCGATTTGGTATATTTGAAACCTCGCGAAAAAAGCGAGAATTTTAAACAGAAAGAAATGAGTAAAATGATGTCGCTGGAAGACTTATCCAGCATTAAAGGAGCTACATCTTCGGCCGCTATCGAAGAGCTGTTCAACAACATTAAAAAAGCGCAGCTAAATAATATCGATAATAACGTGAATAATAATCATGTTGTAGAGGTGAGCGACCTACGCGAAGATGTTGTTATTTCTAGCTCTGAAACAGAGAAGAACATCATCAAACAAAATTTCCCGAAAGAAAAAAACGGATACCTAGTGGTGTCAAAAGTGATTGAGAACTAATGGCTTCAGCAATTATACAAACGCACGAAAGACTCGTTAAGAAAGAGATTTCATGCACTAAACTTGTTCAAGAAAAACTAGATGCATTGGCCAAAAACCAATACCATTCGGTAAACTTTTTATTGAGCGATTTAGCCTTGGCAAAAGCAAAACAAGTAGACGAAAAAATCGCTAAAGGCGAGAAAATTGGCTTGTTAGAAGGTATTCCTTTCGGCGTAAAAGATGTGTTTTTAATTCAAGGTGAGCATGCTTCGGCGAGCTCTAAATTCCTTAAAAATTATATTTCTCCTTACACCGCAACTGCTATTCAAAAGTTGATGGATGCCGGTGCTATTCCGGTTTGTAAAGAAAATGCCGATAGTTTCGGACACGGCTCTACCAGTGAAAACACCATCTTCGGTGCTGTTAAAAATGCACACAACGAAGCTTTGGTAGGTGGTGGTTCTAGCGGCGGTAGCGCTGTTAACGTGGCGAATAATTACACCGTTTTTTCTATCGGTGGTGATACAGGTGGTTCTATTCGTCAGCCAGCCGGCTACAACAAAGTTTACGGACTAAAACCAACTTACGGAAGAATTTCCCGCTACGGTTTGATGGCTTATGCTTCATCTACCGACTGCGTTGGCCCAATCGCATCTTCACTAGAAGACATCGAGTTGGTGATGAACGTTATTAGCGGAAAAGATTACCACGATCAAACTACATTCGAATCGAAACCTTTCGATATCGAATCGTTCAATGTTCAATGTTCAAAGTTGAAAGTTGGCTACTACAAAGAGTTCATTCACAATGAAGGACTAAGTGCTAATATCAAAAAAGATTTTCTTGCTGTTATTGAGAAATTGAAAGCGCAAGGAGTTGAAGTAAAAGAATTAGAATTTAAAAATGCCAATACTTTAGTTTCTACCTACTACGCCTTGGCGATGGCCGAAACAGCATCTAACTTAGCGCGTTTAGATGGCTCGATGTATGGCGAAAGAATTGCTGCCGACACACTAAAAGAAAGCTACGCGGTAACGCGCTCTGAAGGCTTCACGCCCGAGAGTCAGCGCCGTATCGTTGGTGGTAACCAAGTTTTATCTACCGGTTTTGCCGATGAAATTTACTTGAAAGCGCAAGCGCTTCGCAAAAATACAATGCAATTGTTCACTCAAGATTTTAAAGAAGTTTCTGTTATCCTTTCCCCGGTCTCTCCTACTCTGCCTCCTCAAATTGGCAACAGTTTGAAAGACCCCTTGGCGATGTACCTAAGCGACATTTACACCATTGGCTTTAGCCTTGGTGAGCTGCCTACGCTTACATCACCGGTTGGAACAGCAACAGGAATACAAATCACTGCCGATAAAAAGCAGGATGAACTGACTTTAAAATTCGCAAAATACTTAAACGAGATATTGTAATGGAAATCGATAAACTCACGCAAAAGCTCGACTCACTTGGTTTAGAAGTGGTGATTGGTGTAGAAACACACATTCGTTTAAACACCAAAACCAAACTTTTTTGCGCTTGTGCCAATGAAGAAAGCAACGAGGCTAACACTAATATTTGCTCGGTGTGTACCGGACAAATGGGCGTTCTTCCCTCCATCAATCAAGAGGCCATTCGCAAAGCCATCTTGTTTGGTAAAGCAGTGAAATCTGATATGAAAAATGAAGTGGTTTGTTGGGACAGAAAACATTACGAATATCCCGATCAACCTAAGAATTTTCAGTTAACGCAATTTCAAAAACCTATCATTCCTAATGGTGAGGTAAAATGTTATCGTGAAGATGGAACTCAATTTTCTGTGCAGTTGGAACAAGTGCATTTGGAAGAAGATGCAGCGAAATTGATGCACGAAAAAACACAAACATTAGTCGATTTTAACAAGAGCGGTGTGCCATTAATCGAAGTGGTGACTAAACCTTGTTTGCGCGAAATGAACGATGCGTCGATCTACGCGCAATACTTGCAAAGAATAGTACAAAACTTAAATATCTCTGAGGCGAACTTAGAGAAAGGTGAATTCAAATCGGATGTGAGTGTATCTATCCGCAAAAAAGGAACGAACGATTTAAACGCTAGAACAGAAATTAAAAACTTGAACTCTTTCAAGTTTATGATTGAAGCTTTGGAAGAAGAAGTTTCTAAGCAATTGGATTATTACACGCAGCACAACGAATTCCGCGCCGACCAAACAACAGTGCTGTTCGATGCCGACTTGAAGAAAACGAAAACGATGCGTAAAAAAGAATTCGCAGCCGATTACCGTTTTGCTTTAGAACCAGATATTCCTTTCGTTAACATCAAAAAAGAAATTGAGTCGACCATAGTTGATGAAAGATTATTACCATACGCCATCGAAACCACTTTGATTGAAGGTGGTGTTCGCCCGCAAGATGCAAAATTCTTCACTGCCGATGCCATTCGTTCACACTTATTTTTGGGCATCAACGAAAAACTAAACGATCCTTTGTTCGTTGCCAAAGCATTATCTAACAGCTTAAAAGCAGAAGATTATCCTAAAATAAAATTAGAAGTTTTGGTAGAGATTTTCTCTTTGTTCAAGGAAGAAAAAATCACCATTATTTTATTGCAAAAAGCGATTGAAGAATTAATTAAAAATGCTTCATTCGACTACCAAACGTACTTCAAAGAAAACTCTATTAGCGAAGAGCAATTGCACAAAAGCATTGCAGAAGCAATTGCAGAAAACCAAGCATTAGCCGATGAAATCAAAGGCGGTAACGCTGGTAAATCGGGAATTTTAGTAGGTAAAGTTTTAGCTAAGGTTGGTAAAGGAGCTAACGGAAAATTAGTTCGTGAAACCATACTCCAGCAATTAGCTGGAGCAGCGACGAAGAGTGAGAGCGAGAGCGAAGCAGAAAATGGAGAAGTGAGAATTTCTGCAGCACAACAGCGTGATGATGAAGAAGCAGTGCGCGCCGTTCCCGTAATCATTAAAGATCAATACCGCACGCATGTTATCTCGCAATTGCCGTCCGTCCTCCCCTCAACGTCCCCCGCGTCCTCAGTGTCCCAAATGTCCTCCATCACCTTAAGCGGTTGGGTAAGCAGCCTTCGCGACCATGGCGACCTAGTATTCATCGATTTTAGAGATTCATCATACGAAGTATTACAACTAAGTTTAAAACGCGAAACTTTCCCTCAATTAGATCAATATGCCAAACTCAAACCAGAGTCAGTCATCATGGTCACCGGAAAATTAATCGCGCGTAAAGAAGACGATTACAACAGCAGCATTCGCACCGGTAAATTAGAAATGGAAGTGAAAGAAATTGATATTTTAAACTTAGCTAAAACGCTTCCTTTCGAAATAAAACGTGCTGCAAAAACCAACGAAGCAACACGATTGAAATACAAATTTTTAGATCACAGAAGTGCAGAAAACAGAAGTGCAATTATCAACCGTCACAAAGTGATTAAGTTATTGCGCGATATTCTCGACAGAGAAGAATTTCTTGAAATTGAAACCCCGATTTTAACGGCAGGTACCGAAGAAGGTGCGCGTGAATTTATTGTTCCAAGCAGAAAATTTGCTGGTTCTTTTTACACGCTTCCGCAGGCGCCGCAGCAGTTTAAACAATTGTTGATGGTGGGTGGATTCCAAAAATATTTTCAGGTAGCAAGATGTTTCCGTGATGAAGACTCACGCGGCGACCGTCAGCCCGAGTTCACGCAACTCGATATGGAAATGGCCTTTTTGGGCGAACAAGACATCATGGATTTGAACACGAAATTACTCACTACCGTTGTGCAAGATTTGTACAAAGACAAATGGAAGATGAAGCCCTTTCAAGTGATTAAGTATTGGGATTCGATGGAGAAATACGGTTGTGACCGTCCCGATATGCGATACGGATTGGAATTACAAACCATCACCGACATCGTGAAAGACACTACTTTCCAAGTGTTCTCTAAACCTATTGAAGAAGGCGGAGTGGTGAAATGTATTAAGGTAAATGCCGAATACCAGCAGAAAAGATTATCTAAAGGTCAGATAGAAAAATTAACCGCCATTGCACAAGAAAATGGCTTAGGCGGATTGGCTTACATCATCGTAAACGAAAACGATTTACAATCGCCTATCATCAAATTCTTGGGTGAAGAAATTGCAGCCAACATCATCAAAACAACCAACGCTAAAGTAGGCGATGTGGTGTTCTTCTCTGCAGCAACTTTCGCTGTGGCAAACAAAGCATTGGATCAGGTTCGGCAGGAATTGGGCCGCATGCTCAACCTCATCAATCCAAAAGAATTGGCGCCGGTATGGGTAGTAGATTTTCCATTCTTCGAAAAAACCGATGAAGGAAGATGGACGTTCACGCACAACCCATTCTCTATGCCGAAAGTGCGCGATTTAGACAAACACATGAGCGGCGAAAACGTTGGCGATATCATTGCACAACAATACGACTTGGTGTTGAACGGTTACGAAATCGGCGGCGGTTCCGTGCGTGCACACAAAGCAGAAATACTAGAAGCCACTTACCGCAACATGGGCTACAACAAAGACGAAATGAAAAAAAGCGTGGGACACATGTACGAGGCTTTCCAATTTGGCGCACCACCGCACGGCGGCATCGCTTGGGGCTTAGATCGTTTGATGATGATCCTCGAAAGAAAAGTTTCTATTCGTGAAGTGATGGCTTATCCTAAAACTGGTTCTGGCGAAGATTTGATGT
>CAMBXP010000123.1 GCA_945871895.1 Chryseobacterium gleum
CGATGAGTCCGTCCACAAACCACTTAAATCCAACAGGTACTTCCATCACTTTTCTTCCCAACTTAGCGGCAATCAAATCTATCATATTACTACTCACTAAAGTTTTACCAATAGCTGCATTTTTACTCCAGTTCGTGCGGTGCTGAAACAAGTAATCAATCATCACCGCCAAGTAATGATTGGGCTGCATCAAGCCTCCACTTTTGGTTACAATCCCATGTCGGTCATGGTCGGTATCGCATGCAAAAGCAATATCGTATTTCGATTTCAAATCAATCAAACTCTGCATGGCATAAGGTGAAGATGGATCCATGCGCACTTTGCCATCCCAATCTAAAGTCATAAATCGAAAGGTGAAATCAACTTCATCGCTAATCACATTTAAATTGAGTTTGTATTTTTCTGCGATAGCATCCCAATATTTCACTCCCGCACCACCCAATGGGTGAACACCCATTTTAATATGAGAATCGCGCAGCAAATCGGTATCTAACACATTCGACAAATCATTTACATAAGAAGATATGTAATCGTAGCGATGTGTTGTTGGTGCTTTTAAAGCTTTTTCGAAAGTGACTTTCTTGACTTCTTTAAGATTGTTTTCTAAGATGGCGTTGGCCTTTTTTTCTATCCAGGAAGTGGCGTCAGAGCCAGCAGGACCGCCATGTGGAGGATTGTATTTAAAGCCACCATCTTCTGGCGGATTGTGCGATGGCGTAATCACTATACCATCTGCTAAATTTGTTTTTCTTCCTTTATTGAAAGTCAATATGGCATGCGAAACCGCAGGAGTTGGCGTATAATCATCATCTTTTGAAATGAAAATACGCACTTCATTTCCTGCCATTACTTCTACTGTAGAACGAAAAGCTGGAGTTGATAAAGCGTGAGTATCTATACCTATAAATAGCGGACCATCAATTTTAAATTCTTTGCGATACAACACTACAGCCTGACTCACCGCCAAAATATGATTCTCATTAAAGCTATTGTGCACCGAAGAGCCACGATGGCCGGATGTACCAAACGAAATTCTTTGCTCTCTATTTGCCGCATCAGGAATACCTGAATAATAAGATGAAATTAATTTAGGAATATTGACTAATCTGCGATGAGAAGGGAATTTTCCTGCGTTGGGGTGAATGCTCATGATAATTAGATTTAATCGTTGTACTTAAGATTTACAGAATGGTTGTGATTTTCAACTTTTTTCTTACTACGCAATTATTATTTCTGAATCTTGATTAAAGCACTGTTAGCAACACACTGAAGAAAAAGAAAAAAGTCGTCTGAAATGAAGACGACTTTTAACTTTTAGCGCGGAGAGGGGGGGATTCGAACCCCCGGTAGGATTGCTCCTACGACAGTTTAGCAAACTGTTGGTATAAGCCACTCACCCACCTCTCCAATAAAATATTCTAGTGAAAATCTTGCGACTCTCAAAAGGCTGGCTGCAAATATAATGCTTCAAAAGAGAATCAACAATTATTTATCAATTTTCCGGCAAGGAATTTCGTAAAAACAAAAAACACCCCTGATAATGAGGTGTTTTAATAAACAAATGAGATGAAAATTATCTTTTAAATGATCGGATATACACGCTTAAGTCTTCACCGCTTGCGGCAAAAGTAAAAATGTCGTTCAATTTGCCGTAATCCTTAAAGTCAACTGTTTTGCCATAACATAGCTTTGCCACTTCTAATTTATCATCTTCAATACTGAACAACATGGCCAATTCTCTGACTTGAGAAACACTTAAACAATTGTTTTTAATTACCTGCTTAACGATATTTAATTTTGCCTGACTCATTGGCTTTGCTTCCATAGAAGCAATTACTGTTTGAAAATCAGTTGAATTCATTTGGACTGCACATTCGATTGAATTAACTGAAGAAGTATCTATTACCTCCTTTGATTTAGAAATTTGACCTTGCGACTGCACTTGAGCACTTAAAATTGATGAGCAGCTCAACATTAAGCTTAAAGCGATTTTTCGAGTTGTGTTAAGGTTTTTCATGTTTTGTTTTTTGACGCGATAGTCAAAGCCAATACTTATGCCAAAGGATTTTTTTGCTTCTTAGTTGAAGATTTTTTTACCGGAACCAAAGCTGGCTTGGTTTTATTTTGCGATAGCACAACAGCAGCTATTGCTGCAGCGCCAGCAAGTACAACAGGAATTACAAGAGATGATAACAACATAAAATGCTTTTTGAATTTCAATGCTACTACGCAAATAATGAATGAAAGTTCTTAATAATTCTGCACATTTTCATTCACAACTTTTTTCAACACCTTCGATTGAATGATTTCTTGCACTGGTTTACCAAAGATTTTAGATTCTAACCAAGATAAAATATCGAAATACATGAATGCTCTTTTTTCGTAAGGATTGTTTGCCAACGGCACGAGTTGATCCCTTAGATCTTTAAATGCAAAGCGCAATTCCTTGTCGGTACGGACCATATTTAACTTCTTCAAAAACTTAATGATTTTCGTTTGAAATAAATGTAAATCTTCTTTCTTGCTTAAAAAGCGATAAGTCGATTTTATATAATAATCCACCAAGTCAGTATGATTTAATTCGTAATGTGAAATCAAATTCAAAATCCTCGCAAAACTTAAAATATCAGCCCTTAAATCAACATCTTTTGTATTTATAATTTCATTAAGCCAAAGTATGGTCTCTTTGTATTGCGCATTACCAAAGTACATGCAGGCAAATTTGTAATGAAACAAAAGCAAATCATACTGATTCAGCTTGTCCTTATAATGCTTTAATTCCTTAGTAATTTTATCAACCTCTTTCGATCCTTTATCAAACTCCCCTAACATGAAATAACGCTCTATTTTGTGTTTAGAAGAATACCGAAATATTTGAATACCTATATTTTCTGGCAAATACACATCTGGAATATGCTTTAACTCTTCAAATTTCTCGGTGGTTTTTAGGAAATCATCATACAAACTTAATTTCGATTGAGCCTTCAAAAAGTTATTTACTCCTTTTACATACAGCTCTGTTTTAGAAGCAATTAAACTCGGATTCTTATCGAACAACGCTACCCATTTTTTCGCATAATCATATCCTCTCGCGTAATCTTGGGTAAAGAAATAATAACCAACCAATGAATCATACAAATGAATTCTTTCTTCAGCCGATAAAGATTCTTCTTGAAAAACAGGTAAAGTTGAATACAAAAAACTATTGGCTAATTCGAAATCTGTACTATTACGTATAAAGCCAATTTTTAAATAGAAAGCATACAATTTCAGTGATAAATTGGAGAAAGTATTAATGTTGTTCAACTGCTTTTGTACTATCTCTCCTTCAGGAATCAACTGCTCTACTTTACCTTGAATATTTCTTCTCACAAACTTTATCACCTGCCTCTTCTCCATTTCATGAATATCTAGCAAGAACACGGTTTTGCCAAACTTTTTCGACATTTCTTTTGCCTTATCTAATACTTTTGCGCTTTGTTGATACAAACATTTATTGTACAAGATGACAGCATAATCAATCTGTTCGCGAATTTTCAAATCAATATCATTTGCTGTGTGCAGCATTCTTAAGCCTTGCATTATTTGCTTGTACAAATGTTGTTTAATGTTTGGTAACTGAGCAGGATCAATACTTTTAACCTTCTTTAAAATCTTGTCTTCGTTATAATCGGCAAGAGCGTCAATAGCATCAAATAGCTTTAAAAATTTCGCATTCTCCCCTCCTTTATGTCGGGTGGCAAATAATTTAAAATGTCTCTTCTCGCCTTTCGAAAGCGACTTTATGAGCTGGAATAATTGGTCGGAATTCTTAATAGACATAGTATCAATATTTCAACATAAATACTTTATATTCAAAACTTTAAAATATATATTTAAACTTAAACACAACTTAAACATCATTAAATATAGTAATAAGATTGATAAAAAACATAAAAACGAAACTCAAATGATATAGCTTTGATTTTAAGAGGAAAAAACAAACCAGACAGTTATGACTAAAAAAGTTGACATATTCGATACCACCTTGCGCGACGGAGAGCAAGTTCCAGGCTGTAAATTAAACACTCACGAAAAAATTATCATCGCTAGAAAATTAGAAGAATTAGGCGTTGATATTATAGAAGCAGGCTTTCCTGTGTCCTCTCCAGGCGATTTCCAATCGGTAGTTGATATTTCTAAAGCGGTTCAAAACACTATTATTTGCGCTCTTTCAAGAGCAGTAGATAAAGACATTAAAGCAGCTGGTGAGGCATTGGCTTATGCTAAAAGAGGCAGAATACATACTGGTATCGCTACATCAGAAATGCATCGTGTGCACAAATTAAGATTAACAGAAGATCAGTTGTTAGAAAAAGCTGTTTTCTGTGTTAAATACGCTAAAACATTTGTTGAAGATGTTGAGTTTTATGCAGAAGATGCGGGAAGAACTGACAATGTATACTTAGCGAAAGTCATTCAAGCTGTTGTGAACGCAGGAGCTACTGTATTAAATATTCCAGATACTACTGGATACTGCTTACCAGAGCAATACGGAGCAAAAATCAAATACTTGGTGGAAAATGTAAAAGGCATTGAGAAATGTACTTTATCTACGCATTGCCACGATGACTTAGGTTTAGCAACTGCCAACTCAATTATGGGTGTATTCAATGGCGCTCGTCAGGTAGAATGTACTATCAATGGTATTGGCGAAAGAGCTGGAAACACTTCATTAGAAGAAGTGGTGATGATTTTGAAACAACACGGAGATTTAGGCTACACCACCAACATCAATACAAAATTACTTGCTCAAACAAGTAAGTTGGTTTCTGAAACGATGCATATGCCAGTGCAAGCAAACAAAGCCATTGTAGGCGACAATGCTTTTGCTCATTCATCAGGAATTCACCAAGACGGCGTTATTAAACACCGCGAAAACTACGAAATCATCAATCCATTGGATGTAGGAGTTGATCACAGTTCAATTGTTTTAACAGCAAGAAGCGGTAGAGCTGCAGTTGCTTACAAAGCAAAACTATTGGGCTATGAGCCAACTAAAGATGAGTTAAATGTTATTTACGATCGCTTTATTAAAGTTGCCGACGGACAAAAATTCGTTAGTGATGAAGATTTGCTAAGCATCTTGAAAGGATAACATTTTATATTAATCGAGAAATTAAAATTTTAGACATTTATATATGAGCGGAAAAACCTTATTTGATAAGATTTGGGACAAGCACGTTGTAACAACAATTCCCGACGGACCAGAAGTATTTTACATTGATGTTCAATACATTCACGAAGTAACTTCTCCTCAGGCTTTCGATGGTTTGAGAAAAAGAGGAATTCCGGTTTTCAACACCAAACAAATTGTTGCTACACCCGATCACAACGTACCAACTTTAGAACAACACCTACCTATCAAGAATGATTTATCGAGAAAGCAAGTTGATCAATTGATTAAAAACTGCGCCGATTTCGGTATAGAACTTTATGGATTAAACCACCCTTACCAAGGTATTGTGCACGTTGTTGGTCCGGAACTAGGCATAACAAAACCTGGTATGACAATGGTTTGTGGCGATAGTCACACTTCTACTCACGGAGCATTTGGATGTATCGCTTTTGGTATTGGAACAAGTGAAGTTGAGCAAGTATTGGCTACTCAGTGTTTATTACAAAATAAGCCTAAAAGAATGCGCATCAATATCGATGGTACATTAAACAAAGGTGTTTATTCAAAAGATATTATTTTATACTTAATCGCTAAATTAACTGCTGGTGGTGGAACTGGATACTTTATTGAGTTCGCAGGATCGGCAATAAGAAGCCTAAGCATGGAAGCAAGAATGACCATTTGCAACATGAGTATTGAGATGGGTGCGCGTGGTGGATTAATTGCTCCTGACGAAACAACATTCAACTATGTTAAAGGAAGAAAATTCGCTCCACAAGGTGCTGAATTTGATGCTGCTGTGGCTGAATGGAAAAAATTATATTCAGATGCAGACGCTGTATTTGATGCTGAATTTTCATACGATGCAGCTGATATTGCGCCAATGATCACCTACGGTACCAATCCCGGAATGGGCGTTGGAATTGCTGAAAATGTTCCTTCTGCCAATGCTATTGAAGATGTAAAAGAAAGAGAATCTTTCAATAAGGCATTAGAATACATGGGCTTTGCTTCTGGAGAAAAATTAATTGGAAAACCAATCAACTACGTATTTGTTGGAAGTTGTACCAATGCAAGAATTGAAGACTTTAGAATTGTAGCAGATGTAGTAAGAGGAAGAAAGAAAGCCGACAATGTAAAAGCTTACATCGTTCCAGGCTCTAAGCAAGTAGAGAAACAAATTTACGATGAAGGTATCGATAAAGTGTTGGAAGCCGCTGGATTCCAAATTCGTCAACCAGGATGTTCAGCATGTTTGGCGATGAACGACGATAAAGTTCCTGCTGGTGAATATTGCGTGTCAACATCAAACAGAAACTTTGAAGGCCGTCAAGGACAAGGCGCTAGAACATTATTGGCTAGTCCGGCAACAGCAGCAGCAACAGCTATCAACGGTTACATTACTGACGTTAGAGAACTTATTTAATTTTGCACAACATGGAAAAATTTCAATCCTTAATATCTACAGCGGTTCCTGTTTCAATTGAAAACATCGATACCGATCAAATTATACCTGCTCGATTTTTAAA
>CAMBXP010000124.1 GCA_945871895.1 Chryseobacterium gleum
TAATGAACATAAGCAAAAACAAAAAAGCCGAGGTAAAATTCACCTCGGCTTTTCTATTTATATAAATTCTCTTACTTAATCTCCCAAGTATTGCTACCTCTCAACAAGTCATCTAACTTAGCAACTTTCGCAACTTTAGTTTTGTTTACTTGCTCAATCATTTCCGATTCATAAGTAGCTCTTTTCTCTACATAGAAAATTCCAAACGGACGCGGTAAAGCGCCTTCTTTAGAAGGATCATCGAAGAAACGTGCTAAGATTCCCGCTTTCACTCTATCTGTTTCATCGTGCACCCACAAGTCAGCGGCAGCAACATCTGCAACATTCACCACTTTTGGTGTAAAGCCATCTAAAACAATTCCTTTTTCATTATTGGCACCAAAAATCAATGGTTTACCTTGTTCTAAAAAAAGAACAGTATTTCCTTTGGTTTCTTTCTCAGTAAATGTGAAGAAAGCGCCGTCGTTGAAAATATTACAGTTTTGGTAAATCTCTACCAACGATGTTCCAACATGCTCTTGTGCACGCATCAACACAGCACGCATGTGCTTAGGGTCGCGGTCCATAGAACGAGCAACAAAAGTAGCATCAGCCCCCATACTCAATGCCAAAGGATTGAATGGATGATCAACAGAACCAAAAGGTGTTGATTTAGTCACTTTTCCTTTTTCAGAAGTTGGTGAATATTGTCCTTTCGTTAAACCGTAAATCTCGTTGTTGAACAACAAATAATTGATGTTGAAATTTCTTCTTAAAGCATGAATAAAGTGATTTCCACCAATAGATAATGAATCACCATCACCAGAAATAAGCCAAGTATTCAACTCAGGTTTAATAGATCTTAAGCCTGCAGCAAATGCTGGTGCACGACCGTGGATACTATGCATACCATAGGTATTCATATAGTAAGGAAAACGAGAAGAACAACCGATTCCAGAAATGAAAACAGTATTGTCTCTATCTACTTCCAACTCGGCAAATACACTTTGTACTTGTTTCAAAATAGAGTAGTCACCACAACCTGGGCACCATCTCGCATCTTGATCGGTAGCGTAATCTTGCGCTTTCGGCTTTGTTTTTATAATAGTTTCTTGTGTCATCTTCGGTATATTATGCGTTATACACTTCTTTAACTTTATCAACCACTTCTTTGGTGAAGAATGGCAATCCTTGAATTTTATTGAAAGGAATTGCTGGCACCAAATACTTGTCGCGAATGATTTTTACAAACTGTCCGTTATTCATCTCAGGCATTAAAATCTTGTCGTATTTCTTCAACAAATCACCTAAGTTTTTAGGAAGCGGATTCATGTAACGAACGTGTGCGTGCGCTACAGATAAACCTTCAGCTCTTAAATTTCTCACTGCAGTTTTCACCACACCGTAAGTAGAACCCCAGCTTAAAATCAACATTTTATCTTCTTCAGAACCATTGTCGAGTTTTTGCTCAGGAATATAATCGGCAATTTTATCCACTTTAGCCTGACGCAATTTCGTCATCAATTCGTGGTTATCTGGGTCGTAAGAAATATTTCCAGTTACGCTGTCTTTCTCGATACCACCAATTCTATGTGCTAACCCTTTTGTGCCAGGTATAGCCCACGGACGAGCACCTTTCTCGTTTCTTTGGTAAGGCAAGAAAGGAGCATCAGTTTCTTCGCGCGGAGCAGCAAATTCAGTTTTAATTTCTGGTAAGTCTTCGCTGGTTAATACTTTCCAAGGTTCAGAACCATTGGCGATGTATCCATCCGACAAGAAGAAAACCGGAGTATTGTGTTCAACAGCAATTCTACAAGCTTCAAAAGCAGCGTCGAAACAATCTGTTGGAGATTGAGCAGCAATGATAGGTACAGGAGCTTCCCCGTTTCTGCCATACATCGCTTGCATTAAATCTGATTGCTCAGTTTTGGTTGGCAAACCAGTTGACGGTCCGCCACGCTGCACATTCACAATCACCAAAGGCAATTCTAACGAAACAGCCAAACCGATGGCTTCACCTTTAAGAGCGATACCCGGACCAGATGATGCAGTTACGCCTAAGGCACCAGCATAAGAAGCACCAATAGCAGAACAAATAGCAGCAATTTCGTCTTCAGCTTGGTATGTTTTAACGTCGAAATTTTTGTGCCGAGAAAGCGTATGTAAAATATCAGAAGCAGGTGTAATAGGATAAGTTCCGTAGAACAATTCCAATCCGGCTTTTTGCGCAGCAGCAATTAAACCTATCGCTGCAGCTTGGTTACCAATAACATTTCTGTAAACACCCTTTTCAATGTCGGCAGCCTTAACCACAATTTGCGTTGGAAAAGCCTCACAAGTTTCACCGTAGTGGTAACCTGCTTTCAACACCTTGATATTGGTATCAATTAAATCTTGTTTTCCTTTGAACTTAGATTCGATGAACTCAATAGTAGCAGTCATCGGACGGTCGTACATCCAGTACAAGAAACCAAGAACGAACATATTTTTAGAACGATCGACAGCCTTGGTACCTAAACCAGAACTTTCTAAAGTCTCACGAGTTAGTTTGGTAACATCAACTTCGTGAACTTTATAACCGTCTAATTTTTTGTCGTTTTGAATGGTATACTCTTCGTCCATTTTAGCCAAACGAAGATTCTTTTTATCGAAACCAGCAGTATTGGCGATGATCACACCACCTTGCTTTAAGTTCTTAATGTTCACTTTCAATGCAGCGGCATTCATCACCACTAACACATCGCACTGATCTCCGGGAGTGAAAATCTCCACGCTACCGAAGTTCAACTGGAATCCCGACACCCCAGCAACAGTGCCTATTGGGGCACGTATTTCGGCAGGGAAGTTAGGGAAAGTACTAATATCATTACCCAGTAAAGCGGCAGTATCTGTGAACTGGCCGCCTGTTAACTGAATACCGTCGCCCGAATCTCCTGCAAACAGGATGGTAACAACGTCTTTAATCTCTTTAACAGCAGTCATTTGATTCTTTTATGAGTGGCTGCAAAAGTAGGCAAATAAATAACGCTGATAAGTGTTTTATATAGAAATTTCTATTTTTTATTTTCTAAACGAAGAAAAACTGATTATAGTCAAATGAAAACGGCTCTATGCGAAAACGAATAGAGCCGCTTTAACACTTACTTTATTGAGTTTAATTTTTCCTTTAGAAACCAATTCAGAAGCCTGCGACCGTGTTTTCGCCAAGCGAACACACCATATATATTTATCTATTCTAAGAGACATTAGTTGAAGATAATAAATGAATTACAAAGCTCTGCAATATTTGCAGTTCATGTAAATAAAAGTAAACTGCATTTAATCTCACAAAGGCCTCTTTTGCATTTTTCGCAAAACACATTTCCTTCTGTATTATTTATCAATTCAAAGCGCTCCCTTCCAAAATCTACTTTTGAAAAAAAATAAACACATGAAAACTAACTATTCTAAACTATTCTTGGCACTAACAACGGCTGTAAGCATCGCAAGTTGCGGTCCGCAGTACTATTCTACAAACATGCACAACACGCCCCTCTTAAAAGAAAAAGGAGATCTTAAATTTAATGCCGCCGCCTCTATCAGCGAAGATGTGGACACCCCCGGTGTGGAAATACAGGGAGCCTACGCTTTTTCTAATCACTGGGCAATAATTGGCGACTACCATAGAGTAGAAGTTCAATACGACGAAAACAACTATAACAAAGGCTATTCGGGTGCATTGGGCATTGGCTATTTTACACCTATACAAAAAACCGATTGGATTTTTGAAACCTATGGTAGAATTGGAACAGGACAATCTACTGCGGCCTTTCAAGCTCGCGAAAACCATGCTGGATCCCCAGCGAACTTCACCCAACAACACAACTTTTCTATTCTTTCTTTGCAATCGAACATAGGCTATAAAAGAAAAAATTTTGAAGCCGCGATAAGCGCTAAAATAAGTAGTTTAGGATATTACCAAAGAACCCTAAGATACAATGGCATAGAAAGTAATTTTCCCCAAGACAAATACGATCCGCACCTTAAATCATTCGTGTTTTTTGAGCCAGGAATTATGTTTGCAGCAGGATTCAAAAATATCAAAATTCAAAGTGGCTTATCTTGTAATTTAAGCAATGTGGAATTACCTGCCCAAGTTCTAAACTTTTCATTAGGATTAAGCTTCGCTCTAAATTCAAAAAATTTAAAAGTAGAAAAGTAGAAAAGTAGAAATCTAAAAGAGAGAGCGACTAACAATGGTCGCTCTCTCTTTTTTAAAAAAGTTCACATGTCAGTACTTTGTCAGTAGCGCCAAGTCATTATCCCGCCTATTTTTACTGAAGCATTAATCCTAAAATTATTCTGCATGAAAGCTACAAAAAGTAAAACTTCAATTCTACGTTTTTTCAAAATCGCAACACTTAGTTTAGTAAGTCTGTTCTTTCTATCTCTTACACCCGATAGGCCCTTGTTCACCATTACAGGAATCTGTGCAGAAAATACTAAGCCAATAGAAGGCGTTCTAGTATCTATTTTAATTGATGGCGGCGCTATAGCAAAATGCACAACGGGTGCCGACGGCAGATACAAGCTAAAACTAAATTTTGGCAAGCTGGTGAAAGTGGGATTTGAGAAAAAAGGATACCTAACGCAAACGGTGAAGTTACGAACCATGCTCTTCGGCGTGTCGGAAAGTGAGATGACCCACCAATATAATTTTGAGATGCTGTCTTTACCTAACGACTCTTCTGCTATTACTTTCGATAGATCGGTAGATGAATTAATGTATGATAAAGAAACCAATACTTTTGTTTCAAATACAGAATATAAAGACGGAGTACAAGCCGATTTTGAAGCAGTTAAGAAATTGATTCAAGAACAGAAAAAGTAAGCTTTGCTCATCAACACCAATGCAGTACAATTTCTTCCGACCATGACTATCCGTCAGCTGACGGACGCCCCTACAAAAAAACCGACTCAATTTCTTGAGTCGGTTTTTTTATTCATTGTGATTTGAATTACGCTTTAACGCTAGCTCTAATGATATTTAAAGCACCACCAGCTTTGAACCACTCGATTTGTTGTTCATTGTAAGTATGGTTTACTTTAATCTCTTGTTTGCTTCCGTCTTTACGAGTAAGAATCAAAGTAAGAGGAGTATTGGGAGCGAAAGAAGTCAAGCCAACGATATCAATAACATCATCTTCTTGAATTTTTTCATAATCAGCTTTATCATTGAAAGTTAAAGCCAGCATACCTTGTTTTTTCAAGTTCGTTTCGTGGATACGAGCGAAAGATTTCACCAATACCGCACGAACACCTAAGTGACGAGGCTCCATGGCTGCGTGCTCTCTAGAAGAACCCTCACCATAGTTTTCATCACCTACAACGATTGAACCTAAACCAGCAGCTTTGTAAGCTCTTTGAGTGGCAGGAACAGCACCGTAAGCACCTGTTAATTGATTTTTAACCTCATCGGTTTTTTCGTTGAAGAAGTTAACCGCACCAATCAACATATTGTTAGAGATGTTGTCTAAGTGACCTCTGTATTTCAACCACGGGCCGGCCATAGAGATATGATCGGTAGTACATTTTCCTTTTGCTTTGATCAATAATTTCAAGCCAGATAAGTCGGTACCTTCCCAAGCAGCGAAAGGATCTAACAATTGTAAACGATCAGAAGTTGGAGAAACAGCAATAGTAACACCGCTACCATCGGCAGCAGGAGCCTGGAAACCTGCATCTTCAACAGCGAATCCTTTTGCAGGAAGCTCGTCTCCGTGCGGACCGTCTAATTTTACTTGCTCACCTTTATCGTTGGTTAAAGTATCTGTTAAAGGGTTGAAACCTAAGTCACCAGCGATTGCAATTGCAGCTACCATTTCTGGAGAAGCTACGAAAGCGTAAGTATTTGGATTACCATCGGCACGTTTAGCGAAGTTTCTATTGAACGAGTGCACGATAGTATTTTTTTCTTTTTTCTCAGCACCAACACGATCCCACATACCAATACATGGTCCGCAAGCGTTGGTAAACACCGTTGTATTCATTGCTTTGAAATCTTCTAACAAACCATCTCTTTCTGCAGTGTAGCGCACTTGCTCAGAACCCGGATTGATACCGAACTCAGCCTTTTTCACTAAACCTTTAGCAGCAGCTTGTTTCACGATAGAAGCAGCACGCGCTAAATCTTCGTAAGAAGAGTTGGTGCAAGAACCAATCAATCCCCATTCTACCTTAGAAGGCCATCCATTCTTTTGCATTTCCTCTTTCATTTTAGAAACAGGCGTAGCTAAATCTGGGGTAAACGGACCGTTCAAATGAGGCTCTAAAGTATTTAAATCGATTTCGATCACTTGATCGAAATATTTTTCTGGATTTGCATAAACCTCAACATCAGCATTCAAGTGTTCTTTCACTGCATTGGCAGCATCAGCAACATCATTACGACTTGTAGAACGCAAGTAACGCTCCATTGATTCATCGTACCCGAAAGTAGAAGTAGTAGCGCCAATCTCGGCACCCATGTTACAAATGGTTCCTTTACCAGTGCATGATAAAGAAACAGCACCTTCACCAAAATATTCAACGATAGCACCAGTTCCACCT
>CAMBXP010000125.1 GCA_945871895.1 Chryseobacterium gleum
TGAATTGGGAATGGTTATTGCTGCTGGAATGTATAAAAATATGTACGGTGATTATCCTCAAGCGTTTAAAGATTATTTACAATGTAAAAAGGAATCCGCTGCTCCTGCTAACGGAGGGACAACAACTAAATAATAAATAATATGAAAAAAAATAATTTATGTTTTTTTATTTTTTTTATGTCGCTTAATATTCTTGCACAGAATCAATCTAAGCAAGTAGCTGCAACTAAGGAGAAATGTGATACTAGTGCTGAATTAGTTAATCTTTTTTCAGCTACAGATACACTACATGTTTTGTATGCGATAGTGAGTTTAGCAGAATTTGAATCTATTCTCCCTGCTAAACTCAAATCAGTTAAAGGTTTTTTTGATAGAAGAATGGCTTTATATTCTCTTTCCTCTGATGAAAAAGAAAACATGATTTGTAGAATACAGGAAATGGGCTCTAAGATTGAGGTAGTTAAGCATATAAACTTAATTTCTAATTGGTGTAATTCTTCATTAGTATTATTTAATAGTTGGCAATATGTGTCGAGTTCTAATCAGGGAATATTATATGAGATTGATAGTTTAAAACCAATTATTGAAAGATATGTGCAATTGAAACCCGTTTTAATAAACGGTGTGTATGTTTCTGAATCATTAGAAGAATTATCTACGGGTATAGTCACGGATATTAACTTCAGTATATGTAACTATGTGGCACGTTTATCTTTTAAAGAAAGAATGAAAATATATGAAGAATATTATCATGTACTGGGACAGAGATAATGGTGGGGAAAATCAGTTCCTTGATAAATATTCGTATTCAGTTTACGATGAATTCAACAAAAACAGGAAATCTATACTGAAGGCAATATGTGGTTGGCAGGATGCTTACCATGCCATCATTGAAATTTCATCAAATTTTCTTCACAAAATATCCAGTAACTTTTCTAATTTTTTCATTTTCTCTTCATCTAAAGCAGAAAGTTTATCTAAAAGAGTGTTTTTCTTTTCGTCTTTTTCTTGTCTTTTTATATTTTTTTCAGAAAGCCTTTCTTCGAATTTAGCTGCCTGTGTGAAAAGATAATCATCAATTAAGTGAGTATATATTTCGGTCATTTTACTGCTTCTGTGTCCGAGAATTTTTTGAACAAATTTTTCAGGTAAATCATTCATTAAACTTACAGTAGCAAAGGTGTGTCGGGCACAATGAAAAGTAATTTTCTTTTTTATACTTGCCTTTTTTATTACTTGCTTTAGAAACATATTTGATTTTTGATTACTAATCATTCTGAATACACTTCCTTCTGTTTTATTGATGTCAATTAAACAAGAGGCTCTCTCGATGAGAGGAATGGTTACAGGGAAACCTGTTTTATGCATGTCGATATCAATACAGTGTTTTTCTTCTAGTTTACCTATTGTGGAAGAGCGTACCATTTTCTTTTTAATGTTGGAGTGTTTAAGCTCTTTAATGTCGGTATATCGAAGCCCAGTATAACAAGCGAATAAAAATATTTTAAGAATATTATGCTCAGATGGGGTAAGTATTTTTTTCTCTTCTCTTTCTTTCCACTCTTCTACAGAAACTTGTTGAATAGGCTTGTTGAGTGGTATGTATTCGTACAGTAGTTTTTCTAAATTTTCTAATTCCAAAGGCTCAATGAATTCTCTTCTGCTATTGCTTTTTGATTTTTTGATAGAGTAATCGTTAAATGGATTGTTGTCTTTGTGCATATCGCCATTTGATATGGCAATATTTATGAGCGTTTTTATCACTTTTAAATTATTTGCCACTGTTGATTTTTGATTTGAAATACCATTTTCTTCTGAATTATTTAGCATGTCGTTTTCGTATTTCACCAAAAATTCTCGAGTGATATCGTCTAGAGATATGCTAGGTTTAAATCGATCCATTTTAGTAACAATGGATTTATAAGATTTAATAGTTTCTTTCGAATAAACACCTTTTCGTTTTTCAATTTCCTGAATGAAATAACTAGAAGCTGTAAATTTCGAAGATGATTTTTTGAGAAATTCTTCTTTGAAGAGAGTAGTGGTTATTTTTTTTCCTTTTAAACTAGCTTCCAATATGATTTTTTCTGCTCTTGCTCGTTCGGAAAATATAAATGCATTTAATGATTCAGAAAGCCCATTTCCTGAGCTAACTTTTCCAATTTGATTGTTCCAATGGTAGCATTCGATTTTTCTTGAATTGGGTAATGTAGTTAAATACTCAAAGGAAATACCGTTTTTTAACATAAGGTCTTTTCCCACAGGGACATCAATTTTTCTTCTATCAATAATACATCTTAAATAAATGGGGGCAGAACCGTCTCTTTTGGGTTTATCTGCTCGGAGAAAGGCTTTAATAGAGGTTTTCATACTCTTGGGTTTAAAATGTTATAAATTGCGAAACAAAAAGCTGCATGATATTTTTCATGCGAAGCAATTGCGAAACATTTTTGATGAACCAGTGAATTTTTTATTTCACCCAGCGTTGGGGTAAAACAAAAAACGCCTTGATAATCAAGGCGTTTTAATAAGTTTGGTAGTTTCCTTCTATTCAGAATTTGCTACCACCGCGGAGAAGGAGGGATTCGAACCCCCGGTACCTTGCAGTACGACAGTTTTCAAGACTGTTGCAATCGACCGCTCTGCCACTTCTCCGCCGCAAACATACGACATTCTTTTAAATCTCGAAAATTCATAGCTTTTTTTTTCAACTTTTTTACGCAGGCAACTTTTTTGAACTTTTGCGTCCTTTCTATAGACGGGGAGTTTTTGCTTTTTACTATATTTAATTTTTCGACTTATTTTATGAAGAGATTTCTCTTGCCTTTCTTGGTATTCGTGGTTTTTGTTAGTTCTTGTCGCAGAGACATAGAAAGCGCTTCGTGGAATTCGCGTGCGGTGGCACCCCTCATCAAGTCATCTATGTCGATTAACGATTTAGTAGGCAGTGATGTCATGCAAAAGAATAACGATAATTCTATAAAGGTGGTGTATAAAGAGAAGTTGTACAGCGTTACTTCTGATTCTTTGCTTAAATTTCCTGATAGCACTTACACGTACGGCACCAGCTTGCAATCTTTGGTTTTATCCAACGACTCGGTGGTTTACCCTGTAACTTTAGGCAAAATAGCGCGCGACCAAGATGCATTTACCGAGGGATTTATTATTGGCAATCAAGGTAATCCGATTGATTTTAAAGCCTTTTCAAATATTTCAACCAACGATATAAATTTAGATGGTAGTACTTTCTTTCAGTCGATGGAGGTGCTATCGGGCTTTATGGATATTCGTATTGAGAATACCTTGCCTGTAGATATTAGTGTGTTAGATTTTTTGTTGAAGAACGACCCTATTCACGGTGGTAGCACCATAGCTTCGGGATCTTTCCCTGTTATTCCTAGCGGCACATCTGCTACATTAAGTTTCGATTTGTCGGGTCAAACAGTATATGGTAAAATGGTGGCGAAAATATTAACTATGAATACCGATGCATCAATAGGTAAAAAAGTAGTTGATACCAATAACGCTGTTACAACGATTGTAAAAATCAGAAATCTTAAACCCAAAACCGCACAGGCTTATTTTCCCGATCAAGATGTGTTTAATGTAGTAGAAGATATTACAGTGTTTACAGCCAACAATATGATGCTGAATACCATTAAAGTGAAACAAGGAAATGTAGAGGTGAAGGTAAATAGCAGTATTAGAGATACCATTTATTTTAAATATTTTATTCCAAATGCCACATTGGGAGGAGTGCCCTTTTTGGTGGATACCTTTGTAACACCAGCACCGCCCAATACCGTTGTTTCTTCTACATTTATTTTTCCTTTTACTGGTTACGAAATGAAATTGCATGGCTATGGTGTGGAAGATGACCCAGGCGTTATGCAAGATTTAAACAAGAATAGTATTTATCCCGATGCCGATACCATCAACACTTTTATACAGCAAATCATTGGTAGTATCAAATCGAAGAACCAAATGGTAACGCTTACTTTGGGAGATACTTTTTATGTAGATGCCGGATTGAAAGATGTGGTTATATCTGCCGCTACTGGGTATTTAGGTAATCCTGTAATGAAGGTTGGTCCAACCTCTTCAAAACTTGATGCCTTTAAAAACTATGTTTCGGGTTCTTTAGATTTAGAAGATGTAAAAGTTGATTTAGAAATTGCCAATGGCTTAGGCGCAGAAATGAGTATAGATGTGCTTAATTTATCTTCAAAAAACACTAAGTTTAATCACAATGAAGTGCTAAGTAGTGGCTTGATTTCTTCTCCAGTAAATGTGCCCGCCGCCTTAGATGTGCCCAGCGGAAATTCTCCCGTTACTTTAAGCACGGTGGCCTTAGGATTTAACAAAGGAAACTCCAATATCGATCAGTTGATTTCTTTTTTTCCCGATTCTTTGGGCTATGGCTTAAATGTGAACTTAAATAAGAATTTACCTATTCCTACCTATCAGCAGGTGATGGCTTCATCGCCCAACTTTGTGTATGAAGGTACTTCGGTAGATGTGAATATGAATATTGAAATTCCTTTGGCTATGGCTACTGCCGATTTGACTTTATCGAGCACAAGTGATTTTAATTTGCAAAAATCTAATGCTACCGAGGCTTTTACAGAAGGTACTTTTTCGTTGGTGTGCGACAACGGTTTCCCTTTTACAGCCGATGTTTCAATTTATTTGCTAGACAACAGCGGAAATAAAATAGATTCGTTATTTAAAAATGGAAGCGTTTCGGCAGCCAACATGGTGCAAAGCAATGGCGAGTGGAAGGTAAGCTCTAAAACACATTCTATCATTACTTTCGATGTCTCGGCTGCTAAGATGGAGCATCTTTTTAACTCTAGTAAAATATTAATTATATCGAAGTTTAATACAGCTAAAAATCCCGATTACGTTAAGGTGTATAGCGATTATAGTATAGATTGTAAGTTAATTGGGGATTTTGACTTTAAAGTGAAATTGAAATAGGCCTCACCCCAGCCCTCTCCAAAGGAGAGGGAGCAGGGAAAGATTAGTACCCAGTGCTTCTCCCGCCTCCCTCTCCTTTGGAGAGGGCTGGGGTGAGGCCAAATAAATTGAAAAAATGAAGAAAAATATATTGTTGATTTGTTTAGGTTTTTTGTGTTTGATGGCGGAGGCGCAGGATTTGGATAAAATGCCTCCTCGAAGAAAAATCGAATTTGCAGGAAATTACTCTGTAACCAGCACCGCTATTAATTCCAATTTCTTTAAAAGCATTTACACAGGGAAATTTATTGATACTGATTTAAAGAACTCCGCTCAAAATAAATTAGGAGCTTATAATCTTATGGGAGCAGATGTTGATGCTGCCGCATTGTATTTTCATAAAATAGCACCCAGAACTTTTTTCTATGCAGGAGTTGGCTACAACATCGATTTAGGCGTTCAATTTACCGATGATCTTTTCAATTTAGCGTTTTTTGGCAATAAAGAATATGTAGGCAAAACAGCCGATTTACAAGGTGCTCAAGTGAAGTATATGCAATCTCAGTCTGTGCAATTTGGTTTTTCTAAAGAATGGAAAGATAGTTTGAAAGTTAAACACAGAATGGATTTGGGAATGAGTTTAATTAAGGGTGAGAATATGTACGACCTCACCATAAATAGCGGAAGCGTTTTCACAGAGCAAATTGGCGAGTATGTCGACATCACCATCAAAGGCGATATGTATCAATCGGATACCAATAATTTTGGTTTAGATGCCTTTAATGGATTAGGGGCAGGATTAAATTTTAAATATGAGATTAAAAAAGATACGGCTTATAGAATTCTATTTGAGGTAAAGAATGTAGGCTATATGTATTGGAACAGCAATACTATTCACAATGAAATGGATACCACACTTCGTTTCGAGGGAATCGAAATAGATAATATTTTCGCTATTCAAGATTCTACCTTTGAAAACATCAATGCGCAAAGTATTGCAGGTGATGGTTTGAAAACAGAAAAGAGAGCAAGTTGGATGTTACTTCCATTAACTCTTCACGCCAATTACCGTCATTATTTAAATGCTAAAAATTATGTAGAAGGAGATATTACTTACAAAAACTGGGGGACTTATGTGCCTAAGTTAATTGTAGCTTATGGAAGAAGATTTAATCAATCTTTAGCAGCCGAAATAAATGGGGGTTATGGTGGTTATGGCACTTATCACTTAGGCGCCAATTTCTCTGCCGATTGCAAATATTTGCAATTGAAAATTGGAGCATCCGATGTGTTGGGATTTGTTGCTCCAAAACAGTTTTCTAATCAGGGAGTTTATTTAATGGCGTCGTATCTTTTTTAATCTTGTTTTTCAGCGATTTGTTTTCTATGCAACACCAAAGTTTTATAGATACCCATGCAGTTCTCCGCTGGCTATAAAGTG
>CAMBXP010000126.1 GCA_945871895.1 Chryseobacterium gleum
TCAACCGTCATATGTTTGCTTCGGAGTACCTCGCAATGACGAACTGTGTTTGAAGTACTGCGTGTAAATATTATTTATTTTTTTCAACTCTCCAACCAGTTTTTCATAATCATCAACCCATTCTCCGTCAACACCGATTCTGGATGATACTGAACGCCAACCACATCATACTTCACATGACAAATCGATTGAATCCCTCCTTTATCATCAATTCCTGTAACAATGATTTCTGGACTAACAGAATCAGATTTAATCTGCCATGAATGGTAACGCCCCACCATAAACGATGCTGGTAAACCCTTGTAAATAATATCGTCTTTCACCACTGTTAAAGGAGTGGCAATACCATGCAATACCTTTTCCATGTTTTCTAAATCACAGCCAAAAACCTCTCCTATGGCTTGGTGACCTAAACACACACCTAATATCGATTTCGTTGGAGAATACTCTTTGATGACAGCATGTAATATACCAGCTTCACTTGGTATGCCCGGACCAGGAGACAGCAAAATCTTGTCGTATTTTTTAATGTCTTCCAACGCAATTTTATCGTTGCGAAAAACATCCACATCATGATATCCCAACTGTTTCACATAATGAACCAAATTGTAGGTAAATGAATCGTAATTATCGAATACTAAAATCTTCATATTATATTAAATCTTCTGCTAATTCTAGCGCTCTATGCTGCGCAGCTAGCTTGTTATATACTTCTTGTTTTTCGCTTTCATCAACAGATAAATCAACGATGCCGGCTCCTGCTTGATAAAACAATTGATTGTTTTTACTCAAGAATGAACGAATGATAATGGCATGATTGAAGTCGCCATTAAAACCAACATAACCAATGCATCCGCCATAAATGGCACGCTGATTTTTCTCGTATTTATTGATGAGCTTCATCGCCATGTGTTTTGGTGCTCCCGACAGAGTCCCCGCAGGAAAAGTATCAGCCACAATTCTTAGCTTGTTCATGCCTTCTTGAATTTTGCCGCTCACCTTAGACACCAAATGAATCACGTGAGAATAAAACTGAATCTCTTTATAAGTCTCTACTTTAACGTGCTCTGAGCTTCTGCTCAAATCGTTTCTCGCCAAATCCACCAACATCACATGCTCGCTATTCTCCTTAGGGTCGTTCATTAACTGACGCGCCAATTCAGCATCTTTCTCGTCATCACCCGTTCTGCGGAAAGTACCTGCAATAGGGAAAATGGTAGCTTGATCTTTATGAATAACAATTTGCGCTTCGGGCGATGAACCAAATATTTTGAATGTACCGTAATCGAAGTAAAACAAGTAAGGAGAAGGATTCACACTTCTTAAGGCGCGGTACAAAGTGAAATCGTCGCCTTCAAACTTCTGAGAAAACTCTCTTCCCAAAACCAATTGAAAAACATCACCTCTGCGGCAATGCGCTTTTGCTTTGGCAATTACTTCCAAGAAAGATTCATCTGTAAAGTTGCTTTGCTCCTCGCCCACTCTTTTAAATGAAGCTGAAGAAGTAGCAGTAGCCTTCACTAAATCCATCAACTGTTCTATAGGAACTACACTATTTCCCGATCCTTCACATTGATGCTCGAACAGATACAATTCATTTTTAAAATGATTGATGGCAATGATATTTTGAAAAACGAAATAGTGCATATCAGGCACTTTTTTCTCTTCCTTCTCTGGGTAGGTAAAATCGATATCTTCGAAATGACGAACCGCCTCAAAACTGGTGAAACCGAAGAGTCCGTTGGTAATGAATTTAAAATCATTAACACTTGCATCTGGCACAAAAGAATCGGCAAAAGCCTTCATCTCCGTGATCACGTCGTTTTCTTCTGCACTTTTCACTTTAAAAGTACCATCAGGGAAAACAGTGCTAATCTTTTGATCCTCCACCTTAAAAGAAGCCATTGGATTAAAGCAGATGAAAGAGAAACTATCTTTATTGCCATGGTAATCGCTACTTTCCAGCAAGAAGCTATTTTTAAACTGCTTGCGAATATTGAGATAGATGCTTACCGGCGTAATGGTATCGGCCAAGAGCTTCTTGTATTTTGTTGTTATTTTGAACTGTGTCATCGTTTTATTGTTTGGAGTCCGTTTAACCCGCGGACAAATATTAATTAAAAAGTTGGAAAACAAAAAAGCCCCCGTCGGCTGACGAGGGCTTTTTACAATATATAGTATAAAAGCGCTGAAGCATCAACCTTTACCAGAGTGAAACTTGCCAACGCCATGTATATGTATTTTTAATCATGCGGTAAAAGTAAGAGATAGTTTTTATATTGCAAAAAATAAAAAAGCCCTTGTTCGAGTGACAAGGGCTTTTAATTTTTAGTGGTGGTGTCCACCCGGACCGTGAACATGTCCGTGAGCTATTTCCTCAGCTGTAGCTTCTCTAACTTCATCTACAACTACATCAAAGTGCAAAGTAGAACCGGCCAATGGATGGTTTCCATCTACCGTTACTTGATCTCCAGTAATATCTGTTACAGTAACAACCACTTGTCCGTGTTGCCCTTCTGCATGAAACTGCATACCCACTTCAACTTTATTTGTACCAAAAGCAGAAAGAGGTACTTGTTGCACCAATTTAGCATCAGGATTTCCGTAGCCTTTTTCAGCTGGAATAGAAACCGAAAATTTATCTCCTTTGGCTTTATCTTCTAACTCGTTCTCGAGTCCGATCACCAAATTACCATTGCCATGCAAATAATACAGGCTCTCTTTACCTACACTCGAATCAAGGACAACGCCTTCATCATTCTTCAGTGTATAAGTGATCGCCACTACTGAGTTTTTTTTAATCTTCATAAGTATTTTTAAAAATAATTTAGGCGAAGGTAAGTTTTTGAAATAGCTTATTAAAATGATTTCAAAAGAAACTATTAGCCCTCCTTTGGAAGTATAACAGCAGCATGGCAAAGCTCAACCCTTTCATATTCTTTTCTCCACCAAGCGAATTGGCAATGGATATCGCTATAGATTCTTATGATTCCTATTCGAAAGAGCAAGTCCATGAAATCATGCACAACCACGAACTTTCTTTTATCAATGTAATTCACAACGAAGCCAATATGCACCGCAGCGATTTTTATGCTTTAGTGCGCAAACGCTTCGCCCACTTCGTGCAAAAAAAGTGGCTTTTGGCTAGTGAAAAACCATCTTTTGTGTTGTACAAAAAAACAAGTTCCACGCGTTCTTATTATGGAGTTATCGCTTTATCTGATTTACGCGACCTAGAAAACAACACCATTCATTTGCACGAAAAAACCATCGAAAAAAGAGAGAATATTTTAGCTCAGTATATCAAAGAAGTTAAGTTAAATGCCGAGCCTGTAGCTTTGGTTTACGATAGAAATATTGCCATTCAAAACATCATTGAAAAGGAAAGTGAAAAGTCGGCCTTTTTAAAGTATAAAGATGCCAAAAATGAGCAGCACGAACTGTGGGAAATAAGCAATAAAAAAATCATTACCCAGCTGCAAAATGAATTCGAAAAAGTAAATTATTTATTGTTGGCCGACGGACACCATCGCATCAAAAGTTCGTGGCGCAATTATCAAGAAAATAAAAGTGAACCCTATTTCATGAGCATCTTGCTAGATGAAGACAATATCGATATTGAACCATACAAAACAGGAGAAAAAAAGTACACTTTTCAAGAGATAAAAAGCATCACCCAAAAAGGAGAAGTGCTGCCTCCAAAATCGACATGGATTTTACCTAAATTAAAAACAGGCTTGGTGCTGTATGATTTACAAATAGGGCAATAGTTCCTTCGGGGTACCTCAGGATGACAACCAGGGCATGAAATTCAAACAGTTTGTCATCCTGAGGTACCCCGAAGGAACTATTGCCCTAATCATCAAACTATAATTCTCTTTCATTTTAGAACAGTGCCAATCTTTTTTACCTTTACCCATGAGCATTTCACAAAATCTTAAAAACATACTAGCCACCATTCCTTTGGGAGTGAAGTTAATTGCAGTTTCTAAAACGAAACCAAACCAGGCAATTATAGAGGCATATCAAAGCGGACAAAGAATTTTTGGAGAAAACAAAGCGCAAGAATTGGCGGCCAAACAAAAAGATTTACCGAGTGATATTGAGTGGCACATGATAGGTCACATGCAAAGCAATAAGGTGAAATACATTGCACCTTTTGTGGCTTTAATTCACTCTGTCGATAGTTTAAGTTTACTCGAAGAAATAAACAAGCAAGCCCTAAAAAACAACAGAATCATTGGCGTTTTACTTCAATTTCATATTGCCGAAGAAGAAACAAAATTTGGCTTCTCAATGGAAGAAGTAGAAGAGCTTTTGCATTCTAGTGCTTACAAAGAACTCAAAAATATTGAAGTGTGCGGAGTAATGGGAATGGCCACTTTCACCGAAAACCAAGAGCAAATAAAAAAGGAATTCAAACAACTTAAAGCCTATTTCACTCAACTCAAAAACGCTCACTTCAGCGAGAAGGAGCGATTTAATGAAATATCGATGGGGATGTCGGGAGATTATTTATTGGCCATTCAAGAAGGTAGCACGATGGTACGAGTTGGTTCTTCTATTTTTGGAGGGAGGTAGGTAAATAAAACGAATTCAGTAATTGCCAGCGACTGTGCACCATTCGATAACTTAGGTCGCTGTTAAGTCTTAGTTTTGCCAATCAGGAGGGTGGGGCAAGAAAATAAGGAATTACTGAGGATTGGCAAAGAAGAATCTTTGGTTAAGCGATGATAAATAAGTAGTTAGAGAATCGACTTATCTTCGCTGCCCAATTTTATAAAATGATTTAGAAAATTAGTCCTTGAGACTATAAAGAATTGCATTTTACCAAAAGACGCCCATTCACTCATCTTACTATAAGTTTTCTCATCACCTCCATCCTTAAATGAATAACTATCTATTATAAGCTTAGCACTCTCAGCATCTTTTACAAAAGTAGCAATAATTACATTGTTAAATATTGCCCTTGAAATAGCATTAGAAAAAGAGATTGCCTCCCCTGCTTCAGGCTTGGATTTATTTTTATTTTCTTACACTTTTATTCCCAACACCAACATCATCTTTAACTGCAAATTAGGTCTATGATTTGCATCTAATGAACCTATTTTCTTTACAAACCTATCGCAAGAAAGAGATTTCAATTGAAAGCAATCAGCAGAACTGTTTTTACTTAATCCGTTACCTTTATTTGGAGTTATCTCATGATGCCAAACATTAGTAAACTTAACATCAGTGATTGGAACTGCCACTCTTAAATTCAGCTTACCCAATCGTTGGTCGTTTACAACTATAGCAGGACGTAACTTACTTATTTCTTGTCCTCTGGTAGGATTAAAATCTACCATCCATATTTCCCATTGATTAATATTCATCTACAACATCATTTGAGTTATCTAAATCTCGAACCTCTTTACTTTTATAGTATTTCTGTGTCTTAGCCGAATCAGCATCCATCTTCATTTGTTTATACATCGCATCCAAATCAGTAGAAGCTAACAAATCGCTTAAACTAAGCTTCTGCGGTGCACTTGGCTTAATCAATAAACCTGTAAGTGTTTTTTCAATGATTACACTCTCGCCAAATGACTTCAAATAACTCTTCGGAATTACAAACCCCATTGAGTTTCCTATTTTTACTAATCTCTTTTCCATAGCTTTTCTATTTATCTGATTTAAACAATCAATACTTCAAATGTACAAACAATGTTATAACAAAGCAAATAATGTTATAACCTTATTAATTCAACCCCATCAATATATAGGGACGATAGGTATTATCTTAAATTTAAACCTTTTCTTTCATTTCAAATCTATATGCCGTACATTTGTTTGAAATAATCATTGGTTATGGCATTAGAAATTAAAATTACACCGGTATTAGAAGGTCAGGATGCGGAAAGATTTCTGAAGTTAATTAGCACACCTAAGAAATCTATTTCTAAGTCAAAGAGAGCTATTATCAGAAAGAGAACCCTAGAAATATTAAAGAACGCTAATATCTAAATCCTTGAGCCTTTTAGACCAAGCCAAATTATTCCGACTATCACCAGAGATTAATCTTGAGCAATTTAGTTGCACAAACGATGACTTAAATGATTTTCTGAAAAATGATGCTATTCCTTTTCAACAGGAGTTACTGGGCGTCACTTATCTTTTTATTCTTAAAGAAAAACCTCACGACATTTTAAGTTTCTTTACTATTTCTAATGACGGATTGAAGCTTGACCCAGTTAGCAATTCCACTCAAAAAAAGATAAAGAAAAAGTTTCCAAGAGTTAAACACAGAATGGATTATCCTTCTGTAAAAATTGGACGCTTAGGTGTTG
>CAMBXP010000127.1 GCA_945871895.1 Chryseobacterium gleum
TCGAAAGAAGAAATATTACAACTCTATGCATCCAACGCTCCCTTTGGCGGAAATGTAGTGGGATTAAGTGCTGCATCGTGGAGATATTACGGACGAGATTTATCAAAATTATCGTGGGGTGAGATGGCATCTATCGCAGTTTTACCCAATGCACCAGCACTCATTTTTCCTGGAAAAAATCACGACAAACTATTGCACAAAAGAAATTGGTTGCTCAACAAATTAAGATTGGCTGGCGATATTTCTCAAGAAAATTACGAGCTCGCCATTGCCGAACCTCTGCCCGGAAAACCAAAAGATTTACCCGAATTGGCCACACATTTAATGGCTCTTCAAGAAAAAAATGGATTGAAGGGAGAACGCATCATCAGCACTTTAAACTATGAATTGCAAAACAAAGTAATGCAACAACTCAAGCGCTTTCAAACTGCCTATTCGGGCAATGAAGTAAATAGTATTGCAGCAGTTGTTATGGAAGTAAAAAGTGGAAAAATCATGGCCTACGTTGGCAACATCGAAGGCGAGAAAAAAAACAAAGGAGAAGAAGTTGATTTGGCTCAAGCACCGCGAAGTTCGGGCAGTATTTTAAAACCCTTTTTATATGCCTCTATGGTAGATGAAGGTTTGCGATTACCCGATGCTTTGATGAACGATGTGCCCTTCGGATTTTCGGGTTATTCGCCACAAAATTTCGAAGACAAATACGATGGCGTTGTGCCGATGTCAAATGCACTTACTCGTTCACTCAATGTTCCTTTTGTGTTCGCTTTGCAAGAATATGGCAGCAAAAGATTTTTAGATAAATTGCATCAATTGGGATTTGCTTCATTGAACAGAACGGCGCAAAATTACGGACTCTCCTTAATCTTAGGAGGTGGTGAAGTGAAGTTGATCGATTTGGTATCTGCTTACAGAAAACAAGCTTTCGATTTGCAATACGATTCGCGCAAGATGAATGACATTCAATATTTAAAAAATAAAATTCAAAACAACGGCGAAAATAAAAACATCGACTTCTCGAAAGCCGCGATATGGCATACTTTCGAAACGATGAGCAACGTTGCAAGGCCACGCACCGAAGACGGCTGGCAAGAATTTTTAGGCGGCAGAAAAGTAGCATGGAAAACAGGCACTAGTTTCGGTCACCGCGATGCTTGGGCAATTGGCGTAACACCCGAATATGTAGTGGGCGTTTGGGTGGGTAATGCATCGGGCGAAGGGCGTCCTGATCTTACTGGATTAAATTATGCTGGTCCGGTTTTATTTCGCCTTTTCAAACAACTTCCATCCACCACATGGTTCAAAGAACCTCCAAAATTAATGGCGGTAAAAGTGTGCAAAAAAAGTGGTTTTCGCGCCAGTGCAAACTGCGGAGAAACCTACATGCAAAAAATTCATGCGAAGGGAATGGAATCGAAAATTTGCATGTACCATCAGCAAATATTTCTAGATGAAAAAGGAAAATATTTGGTGAATAGCACTTGCTATCCGGTAGAAAAAATGACCAGCAAAACATGGTTTGTTCTACCATCGTTGCAAGCTTGGTATTATAAAGGTCACACTACCGAATATGAAGAATTACCGCCCAACATGCCTGGCTGCCTTTCGGGAAAAATTGGAGTGAACTTGGTGTATCCAGTGAACCACACCAAAGTTTTTATTCCGCGAAATTTGCAGGGTGAGCACGGACAATTAATTTTTGAAGCAGTGCACAATCAAAACAACGCTTTGGTGTATTGGCATCTTGATGGAGTGTTTTTAGGGAACACCAAAGGATTACATCGCCTATCGCTTCGTCCAACAAGTGGCAAACATAAACTAACTGTAGTAGATGAATTTGGCAATAGCGATGAAGCGAATTTCGAATCGATTGAGAAATAAAATTACTTGATCATCGCCGTCAAGGCATCAGCAATTTTTCTATCGTTACCCAAACGAGGAACTTTGTTTTGTCCGCCCAACTTACCTTCACTTTTCATATAATTGATAAAGCCATCTTTAGGTAGTTCGGTCAGCACTAAATTGCGCAAAATGCTTCCTGTAATCAAATCCTTGTAGTACACATTTTGGCGTACCATTTCTTCATCTAAGAATTTCACAAAAGCAGTTAAATCACTTGGTCTTTTATTGAATTCCACAAACCATTCGTGATATGGCAAACCATCTGTTGGCGCTACTTGCGGAGCTACAGTAAACTCAGTTACTTCCACTCCGAATTTCTCACACGCTGCAATCATCGCTCTATCTACTTCTTCACCAATAACGTGCTCACCAAAAGCAGAAATGAAATGTTTAATTCTACCAGAAACCACAATACGATAGGGATTCAATGAAACGAATTTTATGGTATCACCAATGTTATAACCAAACAAGCCAGCGTTGGTGTTCATGATGATGGCATAGTTCACACCCAACTTCACATCTTTCAAAGAAATACGCGTAGGATTGTCATTAAAAAATTCATCAGCAGGAATAAATTCGAAGAAAATTCCAGCGTTGGTATTCAGCAATAATCCGTCGTGTTTTTGTGAATCTTGGTAGGCAATAAATCCTTCTGATGCCGGATAAACCTCCACGGTAGGAATTGACTTACCAATAATTTTTTCCATGATGGGTTGGTACGGACGGTAGTTTACGCCGCCCTGAACGAACAACGAAAAGTTAGGAAAAACATCTTTGATTTGCTTGCCCGTTTTTGCCTGAATTCTTTCGAAATACATTTGTACCCATGGCGGAATACCTGAGATAACGCGCATGTCTTCGTTCACTGTCTCTTCAATGATGGCATCCAATTTTGTCTCCCAATCGCCAATGCAATTGGTCTCGTAAGATGGCTTTCTGTTTTTTTGCAAATACCTTGGAATGTGGTGCGCTGTTATTCCCGATAGTCTTCCGGTGGGTGTTTTGTAGGTGTTATCCAATTCCGGACTCCCCTGCAAGAAAATCATTTTGCCATCTACAAATTCTGCTTTACCTGTTTCGGCGATGTACAACAAAATGGCATTACGCGCAGCAGTAATATGATGCGGCATTGACTCTTTAGAAATTGGAATATATTTTACGCCTGAAGTAGTTCCCGATGTTTTGCTAAAATACATGGGTAAACCTGGCCACAACACATTTTCTTCGTCGTGTTTAATGCGTTCTATGTAATGTTTAATTCCCTCGTAATCTTTAACAGGAATGGCCTTTTTAAAATCTTCGTAGTTCTTGATAGAAGCGAAATTGTGGTCTTTACCAAAGGCAGTATTCTTGGCTTTATCAACCAGCATCTTCATGGTAGCATCCTGCAATTCCACTGCACGTGCGGCTTCCTTGTAAACTTTTTTCGAAATATATCTTGCAAAAGGTTTGCTTAAAGCGGCTTTTAATCCCATGGTTTATTTGAATTGATGGGACTAAAATATAAAATTAGTTTCAAGTTCATTATCTTCGTTCGAAATGAAATCGCTGCTCTTAGATATTAAAAATTTAGAAGTAAAATTTTCTTCAGGTAAAGAAGAATTTATTGCTGTAAAAAATATCAGTTTTTCTTTGCACAAAGGAGAAACAATAAGCGTTGTTGGTGAATCGGGTTCGGGCAAATCGGTGACTTCACTCTCTATCATGCAATTGATCCCTTCACCTCCAGGAAAAATTACTGCTGGTGAAATAATTTACTACGGAAGAGAAAAAGCGGTAAATTTATTGTCGCTGAAAGAAGACGAAATGCGCGCATATCGTGGTAAAGATATTGCCATGATTTTTCAAGAGCCCATGACTTCTCTAAACCCCGTTTTCACTTGCGGAGATCAAATAGTAGAAGCTGTTTTATTGCACCAAAAATGCACTAAAAAAGAAGCGAAAGAAAAAGCCATTGAGTTGTTTAATGAGGTGAAATTACCTCGACCAGAAAGTATATTTGAATCGTATCCACATCAACTGTCGGGCGGACAAAAACAACGCGTGATGATTGCCATGGCTTTGTCATGCGAACCATCGGTTTTAATTGCCGACGAGCCAACCACCGCCCTTGATGTTACTGTACAAAAAACCATTTTGTTGTTATTGAAAGAGATTCAGCAAAAACGACAAATGGGGATTATTTTCATCACGCACGATTTAGGTGTTGTAGCCGAAATTGCAGATAGAGCGATTGTAATGCAAAGCGGAAAAATTGTGGAAGAAGGCGACGTTAAAGCCCTATTTAAAAACGCTACACATCCTTACACCAAAGGCTTGTTGGCTTGCCGTCCGCCATTGAATAAACGCTATATTCATTTACCTACTGTTGCCGATTTTTTAGATATCGCGCATCCATTTCAAGCAGTAGAAATTACCAAAGAAGAACGCAAAAAGAATCACGAAAAATTATATTCAACTACTCCCGTTTTAGAAGTAGAAAATTTAAAAACTTGGTTTCCGCTAAAGAAAAATTGGTTGGGAAAAACTACCGATTGGGTGAAGGCTGTAGATGATGTTTCTTTCAATGTATATAAAGGCGAAACTTTAGGATTGGTGGGCGAATCGGGTTGTGGTAAAACTACTATCGGACGAAGCATTGTTCAGCTGGTAAATGCAACTGCGGGAAAAATAAAATACCAAGGCACCGATTTGCTTTCTTTAAGCAGTAGTGAATTGCGTCCGCTTAGAAAAAAAATACAAATCATTTTTCAAGATCCATATTCATCTCTCAATCCACGAATTCCAATTGGCAAAGCCATCATGGAACCCATGCAAGTTCACAAGATTCTTGATAACGATAAACAGCGCGAAGAATATGTTATTAATCTGTTGGAAAAAGTGAGTTTAAAAGCCGAGCATTTTTACAGATATCCACACGAATTTTCAGGCGGACAGCGTCAGAGAATTTGCATTGCACGTGCGCTAGCGGTGCAACCCGAGTTTGTGATTTGCGATGAATCTGTATCGTCTTTAGATGTTTCTGTACAAGCACAAGTGCTCAATTTGTTGAATGATTTGAAAAGAGAATTTGGCCTCACTTACATCTTTATTTCGCACGATTTATCGGTAGTAAAATTCATGTGCGATAGAATGATAGTGATGAACAAATCGGGAAAAATTGAACAAATGGATGATGCCGATGTTGTTTATGAAAATCCGCAAACCGAGTACACAAAAACTTTAATTGAATCTATTCCGAAGGGGATTTAAATGGCCTCATCCCCGGCCCTTCTCCAAAAGAGAAGGGTGACTGTGTGTAAAATTCCTTTTTAAGTAGTGGCTCCCTTCTCTTTTGGAGAAGGGCCGGGGATGAGGCTTCTTCAAATTTTTGTTTTACATTTATCCAAACAAAATTTTAAACCATGACTATTCCATTAATTGTAATTGCTGTTGTTATCGCCGTTACTTTATTTTTATCATTCATCACGGTTCAGCAAGGAACTGTTGCAGTAATCACTGTGTTTGGTAAATACAGAAGAATAATGACTGCCGGATTGAATTTTAAAATCCCTTTTATTGAAACAGTGTTTAAAAGAGTATCGGTACAAAACCGCTCGGTAGAATTAGAATTTCAAGCTACTACGATAGATCAGGCGAATGTATATTTCAAAGCAATGTTGTTGTATGCAGTATTCAACCCTAATGAAGAAACTATTAAAAATGTTGCTTTCAAATTCGTTGACGATAGAAGTTTAATGCAAGCTCTAATTCGTACGATTGAAGGCTCTATCAGAGGCTTTGTTGCTACTAAAAAACAAGCTGAAGTTTTGTCGTTAAGAAATGAAATTGTGCAAGATGTAAAAGAACAAATCGACAATACTTTGGAAGGTTGGGGATACCACTTAATCGACTTACAATTGAACGACATCACTTTCGACGATGCCATTATGAAATCGATGGCGCAAGTGGTGGCATCTAACAACTTGAAAGCTGCGGCGGAGAATGAAGGTCAGGCTTTACTAATCACCAAAACCAAAGCTGCTGAAGCAGAGGGTAACGCCATTAAAATTTCTGCTGAGGCTGAGAAATTGGCGGCGCAGTTACGCGGACAAGGGGTGGCTTTGTTCCGCCAGGAAGTAGCTAAAGGTATGACCGAAGCAGCAAAAGAAATGCAACAAGCCAACTTAGATACTTCTGTGATTTTGTTCTCTATGTGGACTGAGGCGATCAAACAATTCTCTGAAAACGGTGAAGGAAATGTTATTTTCTTGGATGGTTCTACCGATAATATGCAGAAAACTATGCAGCAGATGATGGCGATGAATACGTTGATGGCGCCGAAGAAGTAAGATAAACTTAGTACGTCTCCCCTGGCGCTCGTCTCCAGACGAGTGACTTTCTAATTGGCGTTTGCAACGCCTTTTTCTTTAAATGATTAG
>CAMBXP010000128.1 GCA_945871895.1 Chryseobacterium gleum
GTTATCTAATTGAGGAGGAGTCGCACCCGTTTACAATGCACGAAATTCCGCTTCAAAAAGGAGATGTAATATATACTTTTACAGATGGTTATGCCGATCAATTTGGTGGCGAACAAGGTAAAAAATATAAATACAAGCGCTTTAGAGAATTGTTGAAATCGGTAGAAAACGAGCCACTAAAAAAACAAAAAGAAATTATTGAAGAGACTTTTGAAACATGGAAAGGCGCTCACGAGCAAGTTGATGACGTTTGTATTATTGGTGTGAAATTTAACTAGAAGATTATGAGAAAAATTACTTTTATTTTACTTTTTATTTCAGCAGCTTTATCTGTGAATGCTCAAGGCAAATTCATTACCGACGCAGCTCTGGCTTACAGTGCAAGTGATTTTACTGGTGCGCAAAAATCGCTAAACAAAGCGTGGGATGCTATTCTTCAAAAGCAAGCTTTAGGCGAAAAAGTAAAAGATCTTAACAAATACTACAAACTAAAAGTGCAGGTTTATGTTCGTTTAGCCGACTTAAACAACAAACAAGATTCGGCCTTAGTATATGCCGATACTGCGCAGAATGCAGCTTATGAATATTATAAAGTAGATGCTTCTAAATACTACGATGCAGAAGTAAAAGATGGAATGCTTCAACTTACTTATTACTACCAAAACATAGGCGTATTTTATTATCAAAAGGAAGAATACGCGCAGGCTTTCAAAGCTTTTGCAAACGTTATTGAATTGCAAAAATCTGTTCAACCAAACATAAATGATTTGTCGGCTTACCATAATGCTGCCTTTGCTTCATTGTATGCTAAAGAGTACAAAATGTCTTTGCCTTATTTAAATACCTTAGTAGATTCTAACTACACTAAACAAAAAAGTTTAATTGAATACAAAAGAAGCATCGTTAGGGTTAATCTTGAGTTAGGCGACACCACTGCTGCACTTAGCAAGCTTAATAAATACAATGAAGGCGACACAGTAGTAGAGTTTTTGAAAGAGGAAGTTTCCATCTTATTGGCTCAAAACAAACAAAAAGAGGCTTTAACAAGAATGCAAATTTTGGTGGACAAAAAATTGAACGATCCAATTATTTACGAAAATATCGCTAAGATCTATCAGCAAATGGATGAGTATGAATTATCTAAACAATTCTACACTGAAGTGCTTAAATTAGATGATGGCAAAGCTGATTCTCATTACGGACTGGGTGCATTGCTAGTAATTGAGGCCAATAGATTGTCGGGCGAAAAACAGAAAGCTAAATTAAAAGAAGCAATTCTTGAACTTGAAATAGCTCGCCAACTGGCACCTAAGGACAGTGATACACTTAGGGCCTTATACCAAATTTACAATAACCTTGGCATGACTGAGAAAGCAGCTGAAATTAAAGCCATACTCTCTAACCAATAACATGGGTATTTTACAGAGGATATTTCACAATTGGTTGATTAAAGGTAGATGGATTTTAATGCTGTCGTTAGTGTTGTCGATGGCTCTTGCAGCTGTCACCTTCTTTCAAAAACAACCTAAAAAATACGAGGCCCACATCTACGGATGTACCACTTTATTGAATTTTCAATCGATGTTTGATTATTACGGTCCAATTTTAACCGGAATGAAAACGGGCAGAAAAGACATCGCTGCCAAATGTTTAGAATTAAAAGAAAGTGATTTGCGTTATGTAGATGCTATTATTGTTGACCATATAAATCAAGTTGTTGAAGAAGCTGATATTCGTTACGAATTCACCTTAGTTGCAATCTTCAGAGAAGATACTTTGGGTAGTCACAAACTAGAGCAAGCTCTTCTTGGATTCTTAAAAAAGAATACTTTTTTAGTTACCAAGAGTGCGCAAAAAATGAAAGCACTTGCCGACAATAAGCAGATTTTACAAAACGAAATACAACGCGTTGATTCAATACTCAATTCCTTTAACAATAAAAATACCGAGTATTATGAATCTTTACGCCAAAGAAGAGTTGATTTAATGTTGCAGCTAAATCAGTATCTAGAAAAAAACAATGAGTTTTATGATGTCAAGGTCTTTTACGGTTTCGATAAAACAGGTAAATGGGTAAGTGATGAAGTTAAATGGCTAAAATTGTTGATTTACTATTTGATAGCTTCAGTTATCATCACTTTTGTATTAGCTATAGTAAGAGACATGGCCGTGCTAAGAGATATAAAATCTGGACTCAAGAAATCGGGGATGATTTAAATATCATCCACCAAGTGATTGGTAAATCGCGAAGGAGTATTTAGTAATAGGATATTCATTCCTTAAGTGGAGTAAATTCAGTTTGAATTGTGATGGAGAGGAGATAGATCCTTAGTTATTTGCCTTTGGTTTTCTCTAAATTCCTATTTAACATAATATTAATTATAAGACAGTAGTATTTATCGAAAGGCCCGTGAAATATAGGTTCTTGATAAATGAATTATCTTTTTCGCTTATTCTTAGGCTTTTTTCCCGATTGAAATTTCGCTTCTTTTTCTCTGCGTTCTTTCAACCATTTTGGAATACTGTCTTGAACCGTTTGTCCGGCCGACTGAAATCCTTTTCTAGAATCCGACTCCAACAACTTATCCAATAAGTCTTCGCGCTTCAAAGCTTTCAATCTTTGAGCTATCTTAGGTTTATTCTCGGGTTTGTACCAGAAAAAGAAAATGTTTTGGTCTTTCTTTTCGTCACGCGCTATGGCTGCATCAACCTTTTGCAATGTGTATGGATGATATCCTGAGTAAAATATTTCTGTAGCCACTGTCATTGGCGTTGGCGTAAAATCCTGAACTTGCTCTAATTTGAATCCTAATTCTTTTGTTTCTGCAGCCAACTCAGCCATATCTTCTTCGGTGCTGCCAGGATGACTCGATATAAAATACGGAATCAAAGGCTGATCTAATCCATGTTTTTTATTGATGGCATCGTATTTCTTCTTAAACTCTTTAAAATGTTTAAAGGAAGGTTTACGCATGATTTTCAGAGTGTTATCTGCCGTATGCTCAGGCGCAACTTTAAGTCGACCACTAATATGTCTCCGAACCAACTGATCCATATAAGCATCAATACTATCGTCAGCATTCTTGTTGTAACTTGGCGTTAACAAGTCGTAACGAATTCCGCTTCCAACAAACGCTTTCTTCACCAAAGGATGTGCATCCACCTTTTTATATAAGTCAATCATGGGTTGATGACTTGTATCTAAGTTTGAGCAAACTACTGGATGAATGCACGACGGACTCACACATCTTTCGCAAATAGCTTCATCGATACCTTTCATCTTGTACATGTTGGCCGACGGACCGCCTAAATCACTAATGTACCCTTTGAAATCAGGCATATTCACTACTTCTTCAACTTCTTTCAAGATAGATTTCTCTGAGCGACTGGCAATAAACTTACCTTGATGCGCCGAAATGGTACAAAAACTACAACCCCCAAAGCAACCTCTATGCATATTGATAGAGAACTTAATCATATCAAAAGCCGGAATCGGTCCGCGCGTTTTGTACTTAGGATGCGGCAATCTAGTATAAGGTAAATCAAAAGAATGATCCATTTCTTTCTCCGTCATTGTTTTAAATGGTGGATTGATTAACAGGGTTTTAGAGCCAATCTTTTGAAGTATTCGTCGAGCATTAAGCTTATTCGATTCTTGTTCTACAATCTTAAAATTCGAACTATATCTTTTCTTGTCTGTTAAACATTCATCATGAGAAACCAACTCAACATCATCCCATCTTTTGTTTTTGGGCAGTTCCTCATCTTCTTGAACAATGATAGAAGTTTGAGGTACTGTTTTCAATGATTCGAAAGGAACACCTTTCTTTAATAAATCAACTATGTGACGCAAAGGCTGCTCACCCATGCCATAAACCAACATATCGGCGCCGCTGCTTTCTAAAATTGAAGGCATCAACTGGTCGCTCCAATAATCGTAATGTGTTACTCTTCTTAACGATGCTTCAATACCTCCTAATAAAACAGGTACATCAGGAAAAAGCTGTTTAAGTATTTTGGTGTACACTGTGCATGCGTAATCGGGACGGTAACCAGCTTCACCGCCTGGAGTATAGGAATCAGAAGATCGTTTTCTTTTAGAGGCTGTATAATGATTCACCATAGAATCCATGCAACCAGCGGTGACGCCAAAAAATAATTTGGGCTTACCCAGCTTTTGAAAATCTTGTAAATTATCTCTCCAATTGGGCTGCGGAACTATACCTACGCGCAATCCTTCACTTTCTATAATACGAGCAATAACCGCCGACCCGAAGGCAGGATGATCAACATAGGCATCTCCCGAAATGATAATCACATCGAGTTCTTCCCATTCTCTTTTGCGCATTTCTTTTTTCGAAATGGGTAACCAATCTATTAAGGGGCGTAATTTTTCTTCCACAGTGGCAAGTTACGAGTTTGCGATAAATTTAAAAAATGATACCTTCACCAAACTACTAACATGCTAGTCATGAAAAAATTAAACATCTACTTTCTCAGCATCTCTGTCGTTCTTATTTTTTCTTCTTTTTGTAATGCCCAGTTGAACAAAGGTAATTTAATGGTGGGTGGCTTAATTTCTACATCTATTGGAAATGGGGTTTCTCATTTCGGACTCTATCCTTCTTGTGCCTATTTCTTCAAAAACAATCTTGCTTTAGGCGGCGCTTTAGATTTAACTGTAACTAGAGCCGACAAAGGAAACAGTTCATTTATTGCTTTATCTGCTTTGGGAAGATATTATTTTGCCAAAATCGAAGAAGGAAAAACTTCTCCTAAACTACCAGTTTTTGTGCAAGGCAAATTAGGTGTAAGCTCGGGTGCAGGCGTTATTTTTGCTTCTGGAGGATTGGGATTTGATTATTTTTTAACGAGTAGCGTTGCTTTAGAGGCTTCGGCTGGAGTTAATATCGACAATTCAAGCTTTGTAAATGTATATGCTATGCTTGGTTTTCAAATTTTTCTACCTTCTTCAGTTTACAAAAAATCAACTACTAAGTAGTATTGCGTTTAATTAAAAAATATTCTACTTTTAGCCGAGTTTATAATACAGCACTTTGAATATTTTCAAGAGAATTAGCATCATTTCAACGATTTTCGTTATTGTCTTCCTTTGCATAGGTCAGGTTGGTTGCGACGTGTTAGGTGGTAAATCAGAAGGTGTAATTATATACGATATCACTTATCCAAAGCCACATGCCGACAATTCTACTCAGGCCATCATGCCTTCAGAAATGGAATTTCAGTTTAAAGACGACAAATACATTAATAATCTTTCAATTGCTTTTGGCTACGTTAATATTGATTACGTTGTAGACAATCAAAAACGAGAACTGATTGAAGTTGCTAAAATTGGTAAACATCGCTACGCAGCTAAAATCAATGAATCAACTTTACCTTCTTTACTGAAAGATGTTCCTGCGCATACCGTTAAATTGATAGATGGCGAAACCAAAGAAATAGCCGGATTCAAATGTAAAAAAGCAGTAGTTAGCGTTACAGGTAAAACAGCTTACTCTTTCGACGTGTATTACACTACAGATATCTCTTTAACAGAACCCAACTGGTGCACACCTTTTAAAGATATACCTGGTACTTTAATGGAATATCAAATTGAAAAGTTTGATGTTATCATGCGTTTCACCGCTAAAGAAGTGAAGAACTTGGCGCAAGACGCAAAAGAATTTACCTTGCCCGAAGGTGTTGAATTTAAAACACCTCAGTTCATTGACGATGAACTAAAAAAAATGCAGGAATAATTGCAATTAGACAAATTCTGCAACGAATAAAAAAAACAAATAATTACTCCCCTACCGCTTTACCTACTATCACTTTGGCTTCTTCTTGAATGCTTCGCAAATGACTTTCTCCTAAGAAACTCTCAGCATAAATTTTATAAATATTTTCCGTACCGCTTGGTCGGGCAGCAAACCATCCATTTTTAGAAACAACTTTTAACCCGCCTAAAGCAGCACCATTTCCAGGAGCTTCAGTCAACATTAAATCAATTTTATCTCCTGCCAATTCAGTTGATTTAACTTGTGATGGCGACAACTTCGCTAACGCCGATTTTTGTTCGGGCGTTGCTGGCGCATCAATTCTATCGTAAACAGGTGAACCAAATTCCTTGGTAAATTGATTGTAAATTTGTGAAGGATCATTGCCTGTTTTAGCAGTGATTTCTGCAGATAATAAAGCTGGAATAATTCCATCTTTATCGGTAGTCCATACCGAACCATCCTTTCTTAAGAACGACGCACCGGCACTCTCCTCCCCCACAAATCCCAACGATCCATCGATGAGTCCGTCCACAAACCACTTA
>CAMBXP010000129.1 GCA_945871895.1 Chryseobacterium gleum
TGAGGAACGATTTCGTGCTTGTTCAATGTTGAATGTTCAATGTTCAATGTTGGAAGACCTGATATCAGCAATGTTTTTCCATCTATCTTCTCAAAATCACTTTTCAATTTTTCAAAAAATAAGGTGCGTTGTGGTTCTGGTCCGGAGACAATTCCAACGACTTCGATTTTTTTCTCTACATCAGATTTCCCTTTAGTGAAGCGTGATTGCGGACCAATGTATTTCAAATTCCTTGGAAAATGCTTTTTGTAATATTCGTCTTTAGGATGCGATAAATCTCCCGACAAATTATTTTCTCCTTCGTAATCGGGCACCCAACATTCATCGTATTTCTCGATGAACCATTTGTTGATTTTGAAGAGTAATTTTTCTGCAAACGGACTAATAATATTTACCTGATGGGTGATGAAAACAGAATGAACATTCTTATTCCATAAACCAAAACGATTATCCGAAATCACCATCTCAATTTTATGCTCCTCAACTATTTTCTTTAATTGTTGATGTTCATTATAAATAGACCACAAAATTTTTGGCACTTGAAACAACATAGAAAAAATCATATTGCCCGAATAATGAATACTTACCCCTTTCCAGTCTATGAATTTACATTTTGGAAATCTCGCTTTTAAAAGCACTAAAGGTGCGCCATCTGCAGCGATGAGAACTTCATTCCCCTCATGCAACAAGCGCTCAATGATGGGCATACAACGGGTAGCGTGTCCCAACCCCCAATTCAATGGCGCAACGAGTATTTTATTTTTTATGTTCAAAGCTTTTCTACTTTTGCAAACTTACTTATAAAGTTTAAAGTTGGCTAACATTAAACTTTGAACCTTAAACATTGAACATTTATCATGGCGAAGAGAAAGCTACAAAGATTTGCAGAAGTTGAAACATTCGACAATGTTGCTAAACCAACTATTGAAGAAGCGATGAACGATTCTTTTCCTTTGAAAGGGAAATGGCACAAAGATTTTTTTAATAACGACAACCCTATAGTTCTAGAATTGGCTTGCGGTAAAGGCGAATACACCATTGGATTAGCGAAGAACTATGCTAACAAAAATTTTATTGGTATTGACATCAAAGGAAATCGTTTGTGGAATGGCGCAAAATACGCGCTGCAAAACAAAATGACTAATGTTGGTTTCGTTAAAACAAGAATCGATTTCATTACCAATCTTTTCGGACCCGATGAAGTGAGCGAAATATGGATTACTTTTCCCGATCCGCAGAAGCCAAAAAACCGAGCGAGAAAGAGACTTACAGGAGAAATGTTTTTAGAAAGATACCGTCGGCTAATGAAAAAAGGTGGAACGGTTAATTTAAAAACAGATAGTACTTTTTTCTACGAATACACCAACGAAGTAGTGAATGAAAACAAATTAGAAGTAAAAGTTAATTCTGCCAATGTTTATGAGGAATTGATTCCCTCTTTAGGTGAAGCGCCACTGGCTAAAGACTTGATGATTCGCACCTATTACGAAAGCAGATGGCTGAGCGAAGGAAAAAAAATTAAGTTTATTTCTTTCATTCCTTAAGAATGGAAAACGATTTCTTTCTACAGGTTTATCAAGTAGCCCGCCTCATTCCCAAAGGACGTGTTACCTCCTACGGCGCCATAGCAAAATACCTTTCTTCTCCTCGTGCATCGCGTTCTGTTGGCTATGCCATGAATGCAGCGCATAACCAAAAACCTGGTGTTCCGGCTCATCGTGTGGTAAATAGAAATGGTTTACTTACAGGGAAGCATCATTTTCATTCTCCCACCGAAATGCAAGAAAAACTAGAGAAAGAAGGCGTGAAAGTGAAGAAAGATCAGGTGCAAAATTTCGATAAAGTATTTTGGGACCCTTCTGTAGAATTGGCTCTGTAAAGCTTCTTAAGAATTATTCTAAATAATGATTCTCTTTTACTAAATTTGCCTTATGGCAATTAGTAATGAGCAAATATTAAAAGCTTTAGAATCGGTACAAGAGCCCGATTTAAAGAAGAGTATCGTTGAACTGAATTTAGTTAGCGACATTCAAATTCAAGAGAACAAAATCTCTTTTACACTTAAAGTACACAACCCAGCGCTGCACAACAAAAAGAAAATTGAAGAAGCTTGTGCCTTTGCGATTGAGCGTTTTTTGGGTAAGGAATACAGTACAATGGTTAATGTAATTCCTTTGCCGGTTGATAGACCAAATGAATTGAGAAAAGTATTGCCAAATGTAAAAAACATCATTGCTATTTCTTCTGGAAAAGGCGGTGTTGGTAAATCTACCGTTACAGCAAACTTAGCGGTAGGTTTGGCTCAAAAAGGATATAAAGTCGGATTAGTTGACGCAGATATTTATGGTCCGAGTATGCCGTTAATGTTCGACTGCCTCGACGAAAAACCAGAAGCTTTTGAAAAAGATGGTAAAACATGGATTCGTCCGGTGACCAGTTATGGCGTTAAAATGTTATCCATCGGTTTCTTCGCCAATGCCGATCAGGCCATTGCTTGGAGGGGTCCGATGGCTTCACGTGCTCTCGGACAAATGTTTACCGAAGCTTACTGGGGAGAATTGGATTTCATGTTAATCGATTTACCTCCTGGCACAGGCGACATTCATTTGTCATTAGTACAAACTGTTCCTGTTACAGGGGCTGTGATTATTACCACTCCGCAAGGCATCGCTTTAGCCGATGTACGCAAAGGTGTGGCTATGTTTAAAATGGATTCTATCAATGTCCCTGTTTTAGGGATAGTTGAAAATATGGCTTACTTCACTCCTGCCGAATTGCCAAACAACAAATACTACATCTTTGGAAAAGAAGGTGGTGTGGCTTTGGCAGAGAAAATGGGCTTGCCTCTGTTGGCTCAAATTCCTTTGGTGCAAAGTATTTGTGAATCGGGAGAAGCAGGAAGACCAGCTGTTTTACAAGAAGACACTCCGCAAGCCTTAGCATTTAAAGAATTGGTGAGTAGTGTTGAAGCTGCTGTAGAAAAAAGAAATACAGAGGCTGAGCCAACAAAGACCTTAAAAATTACACACGGACAACATCATTAAAATTCGAACTATGAGCTATAATGAAGTTTTACAAAAAGTTGAAGATTCGTTAACGAAAATTCGTCCGTTTTTAAACGCCGATGGTGGCGATGTTAAAGTAGCTGAATTCACCAGCGACTATAGTTTAAAGCTAGAATTCATTGGCGCTTGCAAAGACTGCTCAATGAACAGAATGACCTTTAAAGCCGGTATTGAGGAAAACATCAAAAGAGACGTTCCAGAGGTAAAAAGTATAGAGGCCATTGGCGTTTAATGCCAAGTTAGAAATCTCTCGTTTTGTATCAATTTCAGTTGAGGCTTTTGCTCATTTAATTTTTTGCCGTTCAGCACCAATTCATATTTCTGTAAATAATTTTTTGCCATCGTTGCCGAGTTGAAAAACTCAATAGCGTAGTCGTGGCATTTTTTTCTATCGTATTGAGAAGAGTGCTGAATAGCTTCGGCCAACTCTGATGAATGCGCAGAAAGAAAACCCACTTCTTTATTCACTATTTCGGGCAAAGAGCCGTAAGGTGTTGCAAAAACCGGACAACCGAAATACAAACTTTCCACGATAGACAAACCAAAAGGTTCATTCCACAAAACGGGAAAAATTAAACCTTTTGATTTCTGTAAAACATTGAGTTTATCTTGTCCGCCCAACATCCCATGAAAGCGAACTCGCGCACTTGTGGTAAAGCGAAATCCCATCGATATATTCAATCGCGTTCCACCTACAACATGCAATTTCTCTTGAGATGTTTGTTCCACCGCAGCAATTGCACCTTTCACATTTTTCACTCGCCAAGCAGCTTTGGCTAAAAAATGAAAATATTTTCTGTCGTTATTCAAATCTACTTTACCGTAATCACTCCAATCTAAACCATTGTAAACGTAGGAAGTAGAGCCAAATCTCTCGGCATGATTTTTTGAAACAAAAACCGAATTTTTATCAAACTCATTTTTATCGTTGCTGTTGCCATGTACTGTAATAATGTGCGGAATATTTATTTCCTCTTTAGGAGAAAAATTAAAATGAACCACATCAATATTTGAAGGAATTTGAGATGAAATAGTTTTAGTATTTTCTCTAATGATCACTTTAGCAAAATCGCAGGTCGAACCTTCTTTAACCAAGTACGACACTTGATGCCCCAACTTCAACAGCTCCTTTCCTAAATACCAAATCACGCGTTCTGTTCCTCCGTAGTTTACAGCAGGAATTTTACCATTATCGACAATTAAAATATTCATGAAAAATTGATACTTGAGGTGTAAAGATAGATAAACATTTCTATCACCAAAGAAGTTAACAGCCGCACGGTAAGAAGTTTTTATCTTTTTACTTTCCTTTTTTACACAGTTGGTTATTTTTGCTTAAAATCAGACTTATGGCAAAAGCTAAAGCAGAAAAAAAACCAAAAACAATTTTAACTCAGAAATCGATTGATTTCTTAGAGGCCTATATCAACAACCCCTCTCCTACAGGCTTTGAGGCCGAGGGACAAAAATTGTGGTTGAAGTACATTAAGCCTTATGTTGATACTTACACCGTTGACAATTACGGTTCTGTTGCGGCGATTATCAATCCTGAAGCAAAATACAAAGTTGTGATTGAAGCGCATGCCGATGAGATTTCATGGTTTGTACATTTAATCACCAAAGAAGGATTTATCTATTTGAGAAGAAATGGGGGCAGTGATCATCAAATTGCGCCTTCGAAAAGAGTAAATATTCACACCGAGAAAGGAATAGTAAAAGCAGTTTTCGGATGGCCAGCAATTCACACCAGAATTGATGGAAAAGAGGAAACACCTAAATCCACCAATATCTGGTTGGATTGCGGAGCAGAATCGAAAGAAGAAGTAGAGAAATTAGGAATCAATGTTGGTGACGTGGTAACTTATGAAGACGAGTTCATCATCTTGAATAAAAAATATTTTGTGGGTCGTGCTTTAGACAACAGACTGGGCGGCTTTATCATTGCAGAAGTTGCTAGATTGTTGAAAGAGCAAAAAACTAAATTACCTTTCGGATTGTACATTGTAAACGCGGTTCAAGAGGAAGTAGGCTTGCGCGGGGCACAAATGATTACAGAGACTATTCGTCCGAATGTAGCGATTGTTACCGACGTTTGTCACGACACAGGAACACCATTAATCAACATTAAAGAGCAGGGTGACACAAGATGCGGTAAAGGTCCGGTTTTAACCACTGGCCCTGCAGTACACAACAACCTTTTAAAATTAATTAAAGACGTTGCTGAGAAAAACAAAATACCATTCCAAAGATTAGCTGCATCACGCGCTACGGGAACAGATACCGATGCATTTGCCTACTCTATCGGTGGCGTTCCATCGGCATTGATTTCTATTCCATTGAGATACATGCACACCACGGTGGAAGCATCACATAAAGACGATGTAGAAAACGTAATTAAGCTGATTTTGGAATCGGTTAAAACGATTAAGAACAACCAAGATTTTAGATATTTTACAAAAGTATAGATGTGTGGAATTAGCGGCATAATAAGCAAAAAAACTTTATCTCAAAACGATATTGCTCAGTTGAGCGCATCGGTAAAAGCAATGAACAAGAGAGGTCCCGATAGCCAAGGGACCTTTGTTCATGATAAGGTGGGCTTAGGTCATGCGCGCTTATCCATCATGGACACTAGTTCTGCTGCGAGCCAACCCTTTGTGCACGAAGACGGAAATCATGTATTGGTTTTCAACGGCGAAATTTACAATTTCAAAGAACTGCGCGAGCCCTTAGAAAAAGAAGGAATTACATTTCGAACACACTCTGATACCGAAGTTTTATTAGAATTATATAAAAAAGAGAAAGAGAAATGTATTGAGAAATTCGTTGGCTTTTTCGCCTTTGCTATTGTAGATAAAAGAGACGGCTCGGTGTTTATTGCAAGAGATAGATTTGGCATTAAACCGCTCTATGTTTATCAAGATGAACAAAAGATTTTGTTTGGCAGTGAACTAAAATCAATCATGGCTTTCGACATCAAGAAAGACATCAACTTTACTTCGCTTTACCAATATTTACAATTCAACTATATACCGGGTAATCAGTGCATTTTTAAAAATGCTTATCAG
>CAMBXP010000130.1 GCA_945871895.1 Chryseobacterium gleum
TTTGTTGAAATTAAAGGTTTTTCCTATAAGTTTTTCTATTTTCTTAATAAACTTAGAATCGCCTGCAGGGCGGTCAATTCTACATTGATTTTCATAAAACAATAATTTATTTAGAGACAGCGCCCTTATTTATTAGCAAAAACGAAAAATACTCTTCATTGGAAAGGGTGTTACTGTGAAGATGAATATTGTTCTAAGTGAATTGGTGACATCGAAATTTGATTCTGAAATAATTTTGAGTAATTTTACTCAACGTATTGAGTAATTTTACTCAATAAATTTAAATTATGTTTGAAAGAATTAAATTAAACACTTTAAAAAAGAGAATTTCCGAGAAAAGGAAATTTATTCAAACCGTTGTTGGGCCAAGGCAAGTTGGGAAAACCACTATGGTTAAGCAAGTTTTAGAAAGTGTGAAAACTCCTCATCTATTCTTATCGACCGATGGTGTTGGCAGCTCAAATACAGCATGGATTAAACAGCAATGGGAGACAGCTAGGATTCAATTAAAAATATCACAATCAAAAGAGTTTCTTCTTGTAATTGATGAAATTCAAAAGATCAGTCAATGGAGTGAATTTGTAAAGGAAGAATGGGATTTCGATACGAACAACTCCATTAACATTAAAGTGATTTTGTTAGGGTCTTCTCGATTATTGATTCAAAAAGGACCAGGCGAATCATTAGCAGGAAGATTTGAAACAATTTATTTAGGCCACTGGACTTTTTCTGAAATGGAAAATGCTTTCGGTTATACTGCTGATGAATTTACATATTTCGGAGGTTATCCGGGCTCTGCCGGACTTATTAGTAATGAAAAAAGATGGAAAGACTATATAAAAAATTCACTCATTGAAAGTACGATCTCTCAAGATATTTTGATGATGACGAGGGTGGATAAACCAGCTTTACTTAAAAATTTGTTTGAGATTGGAAGTCAGTATTCTGGACAAGTCTTATCGTATTCAAAAATACTTGGCCAACTTCAGGATGCAGGAAACACCACTACTCTTTCTCATTATCTCGAATTATTAAGTATTTCGGGCCTACTTGAAGGACTTGAAAAATACTACACAGAGAAGGTTAGACAAAGATCTTCTAGTCCGAAATTTCAAATAAGCAACACCGCCCTTCTAAGCGCACAAGTCCCACATTCTTTTGTTGAAATTAAAAAAAATCCTGAAAAATGGGGAAGATGGGTAGAATCTGTTGTTGGTGCTCATCTCTTGAATTTTTCGAAAACAGAAGACATAAAATTATATTACTGGCGACATGTAAACGACGAAATAGATTTTGTTGTAGTACATAAAGAAAAAGTTATTGCACTTGAAATCAAAAGTGGAAATACTCAAAAAGCCTCTGGAATGATTGCTTTTCAGAAGCAATTCAAACCCAATAAAATATTATTGATAGGCAACTCAGGGTTACCTTGGCAAGAATTCATTAAAATAAACCCCATAGAATTATTTTAATGAAACAATCTCTCCCCAACTTCTTCATCATAGGCGCACCTAAATGCGGCACTACTTCCCTGCAATATTATTTGGAACAACATCACGATGTATTTTTTGCGCCCAAAGAATTGCATTTTTTTGGTGAAGATTTAAAAATCAAAAATCATTTTAACGATATAGAAAAATACAAAAGCTACTTCTCTGCAGCTAAGCAAAAAGCAAAAGGAGAAGCTTCTGTTTGGTATTTGTATTCGCAAAGTGCTCCTCAAGAAATTAAATCTTTGGCGGGCGATGCTAAAATCATTATTTGCTTGCGCAATCCGGTGGATATGATTTACTCTTTACACGGAGAAACAATTTACAATGGCTACGAAACTGAAAGCGATTTTGAGAAAGCACTGACTTTAGAATATGGCAGAAAATCGGGATTAAACATTCCTTCTTCTGCTACTTTCATTCAATGTTTGTTGTATAAAGAGAACGGATTGTATAGCACGCACATACAACGCTGGCAAGAAGCCTTTGGTAAAGAAAACGTACTAATTATATTGTTAGACGATTTGCATAAAAATGCATTAGACAGCACCAACAAAGCGCTCGAGTTTTTGGGACTCAACGAATTACCAGAACTAAACAACGAGGTTCAAAACGAGGCCAAAGATTTTGCATCGCTGGGCTTGCATCAAAAATTTAAATCGGCAAAAAAATGGGAGAAAAATTTAATTCGTTTACTCATTCCATCGAAGAAAATTCGTGAGCGATTCTTAAATAAAATATACCAAGCCAATATAAAAAAAACGGTAAAGAAAACCATGTCGACTGAGTTGAGGAATAAACTCACTCAATTTTTCGTTGAAGATATTAAAGCAACAGAAAAACTAATTGATAGAAACTTAAATCACTGGATGAAATAATGTGTGGCATTTCGGGCATAGTGCAATTTAAAAACACTTTCAACACCGCTGAAGCAGTAAGAAAGATGAATGAATTGATGGCGCATCGCGGACCCGATGACGAAGGTTTTACCCTTTTCAACAATACTACTCCCCAATGTTTTTTTAGCGAAGTAACGCCTCAAAATGTACGCGAAAGTAGTTTTGCTTTTTCTCCTAAACATCACCTTTCGTCGGCGCAAAATAATTTTGAAATAGCGCTGGCTCATCGCCGTTTGTCAATTCTAGATCTTACGCCTTCTGGCCATCAGCCCATGTGCAGCGCCGACCAACAACTATGGATTACCTTCAACGGTGAAATATACAACTACATTGAATTAAGAGATATTTTACAAGCCAAAGGACATCAATTTTTATCCAACTCAGATACCGAAGTAATATTGGCCGCTTACCGCGAATGGGGAACAGATTGCTCTAAGAAACTCAATGGCATGTGGGCTTTCGTAATATACGATACCAGCAATGAGATTTTATTTTGCAGCAGAGACCGAGTGGGCGTTAAACCTTTTTACTACTACAAAGACGAAAATAAATTTTTATTCGCCTCAGAACAAAAAGCCATTTTACATTCTCAATTGATTGCTAAAAAAATAAATAAACAGGCCGCTTTCGATTACCTAAGTTTTAATGAAACAGAGCATCATCCGCAAGGAATGATCGAGGGAATTATAGAACTCCCTCCTGCTCATCAACTTATTGTAAATATTAGTTCGGCACAAATTTCGGTTCAGCAATATTATTCTTTGCAAGTTAACCTTGAAGCTGCAACAGTTGATGCAAAGCAATTGAAAATATACAACGAAGAGGTTTTTGAGAAAATCGTTAACGCAGTAAAACTTCGCTTGCGCGCCGATGTAGAAGTGGGCTCTTGCTTAAGTGGCGGCTTAGATAGCTCTTCAATTGTAGGACTAATGCATCATTTATTGCCCCAACAAAAACTACATTTATATACTTCAACCAACAAAGAAAAAGATATTGATGAAAGCAAATGGGCAAAGGCTGTGGTTGATTATTGCAAAGGCACATGGCACACTGTTCAGCCTAGCAGCACCGAATTGTTGAAAGATTTGGAAGAACTTACTTATTGTCAGGATATACCGCTTTTCTCCACCAGCACCTACGCCCAATGGCGTGTGATGAAGAAAGTAAAGGAAAGTGGAATTAAAGTAGTGCTCGACGGACAAGGAGGCGACGAGCTATTTGCGGGCTATGAGCACCATCGCTACTATGCCAAAAAGGACGAACACAAAGCCGAGTTGAGCAAAGAATGGATGAAGCGCGATGGTTTAAAATTGGTACCAACCAAAGTGCTTAAAAAATTGTACCGCAGCAAGTTTCAAGATTTTAAAATGATAAGCAGCGACTTATACCACAACTATAGTGAGCAAGCTTTTATCGATTTTAAAAAAGACCGGCAGCGTGGTTTGAATGACAGGTTATCGAGCGAATTTTACAACAGCAGTTTGAAATCGTACCTCAAATGTGAAGACCGCTGCTCTATGTGGTTTTCTGTAGAATCTAGAGTTCCTTTTGCAGATGACAATGAGTTAACAGAATTGCTTTTTTCTATACCTGGAGCTTATAAAATTCACCAAAACACTTTGAAGTATTTTTTGAAGGAAAACATCAAAGGTTATATTCCCGAGGAAGTTAGATTGCGTAAAGACAAGTTAGGCTACACCACCCCCAACAACCAATGGATTTACGATATGAAGGATGATCTGCGTTCTTACTTCAACAGCGACCTCGATGAATATATCGACGTGAAATACCTTCAAAAAAATTACGATAAATTTTTCGATCAACGTCACCGCGCAGAAAACAGGCGAATATTTAAACTAATTAGTTTTGCTGTGTGGATGAAGGTGAATAAGCTATAATTTATTCTTCTCCTCTATCCATTTTGATAAATATTTGGTGCTTTGCAAGCTATGATGCATCAACATTGAACCCACGAAATTCTTGCTGCGGTGTTCTTGTAAATTTTGCAGTAAATTATTGATGCGCTGTATGAAGTTTTGCTCTTTATCAAGTGTTTCAAATCGTTTTTCTATGATTGAAAATCCGTTTTGCTGCGCCTCCATAAATTTATTTTTATCTTGATAAAGTTGTACGGCAGCATTTACAAATATCGATAGATCTTCGGTAACAGCTCCATTCCAGGGCATCTCACCGCGCAAACCTTCAGCTCCTATGGCCGTTGTAACACTTGGCGTTCCGCACAACATAGCCTCGGCCAACTTACCTTTAATGCCGGCACCAAAACGAAGAGGAGCCAAACAAACGCGCGCATTTTTCATCACCGTTAATGCATCTTCTGCCCTACCTAAAACATGAAAACCTTCGGCGGGTTTATGCAATTGCAAAACCTTTGCACCAGCGTAAGAGCCATAAACATGCAATTGTGCTTGTGGCATTTTAGCGCGTATTTGCGGCCAAATAGTTTCTTTTAAATAGCGCACAGAATCCCAATTGGGTTCGTGTTTAAAATTACCAATGGTTACAAAATGTTCACGTTCTTCAAATGAAGGAAGAGTGCTTTTTTCTTCAATGCTTAAAGAAGGTATTTTATAAGGTAAATAGTAAAGTTGTTCTAAAGGAAAATGAAATACATTTTGTAAGATGGGAATCTCCTCATCGGATATAATTAAATTCAAATCGCTTCTGAAATAACAAGCCAACTCTCTTTTTGCGGTATCGTTTTTTAAAAGAGTGGCAGTTAAATTCTCTCCCGACTTCAGCATCTCCTGTCGGGAAGTTCTTAAACAATGCAAGTCGATAGTTTCTATCATCCGCAAAGCATTGGGCACACTTTCGGCCACTCGCCAGCCATATTGTTCTTCGCTCATAAAACGATCGAAAACCACTACTTGCGGATTTAGTTCCTTTACAAATTCATCGAAAGAAGAGTTGTTCAATTCAATGCTCACTTTGTCGATACCAAGTGAAGTAATATCTTCTGCAAAATCGCTATCGGCAGCCGAGGAAGCAAAGGTAATTTGCCAATCGTTGCGCAAAAACATTTGCAACAATTGCATCATACGAATACCGCCTGCCGATGATTTGGGTTCGGGCCACACAGCCCCAATAAACAATACCTTTTGCATCTATCAAAGGTAGGTATAAATAGAGTGTTTTCAATAACACTAACAAAATGACAGCACTACGATTGCCACACCTATACCCAATAAAAAAATGATTTCGAATTTGTTTTCAGCTCCCTTTTTCATACGCTATTTTCTGGCATAACGCAGAAAAACTAAAAAGTGACATACCTCTTTATTTCTCTTTTTTCTTTCTGGTAAACAATTCTTTTAAAGAATCGAATTCTTTGCGAATGAAAATACTGGCACCTTGAGTTGGTACAGAGCCCTCTTGGTCTTTTTGATTTTGTTGTGATTTACGAAAAGCCTTAACGGTAACATCTCTTGTTATTTTGTACTGCACTTCCATATCTGAGGCATCTTTACCCAAATCGAAGGTTCCCGACACCACTACTTTGTCGTTGTATAAATTTTTACTTACGTTCATACTTAAGGTGGATAAACTATCTGATGCGCCATTGTAATCAAAACCAACGTTTAAGGCATCGCCAGTAATTTGAGACAAATAGTTATTTACTTGTCCGGTGATAAACT
>CAMBXP010000131.1 GCA_945871895.1 Chryseobacterium gleum
TTTTGGAACCACTGGCGTCAAACCCATGCAGCTATTGATTTTGAGTGGTAGCACCCCCACAAGGAACCATTGAACTACTCCACATTCGGTTTTGGTCTTCGTAGAGCCAGTATTGCATCTGGCTTAAAACAGAAAATATTCCTTTTACTATTGAAAACTACTACTCGAAAGTCCTTTCTGCTATTGATTTTGAGTAGTAGTAGGGCCATTTACTACCACTGCCTACGGCTCACTTGAAATGTATCAATTTGCTTTCAAAAAACGATAAAACTAAAGTATGAATTGATCAGCGAATAAAAAAGTTGAAACGAAATATTTAATTAGGTCGCTGGCACCCTATTGAGAATTAAACGAGGAGCTGGCGCTAAGTAATCATGTGAAACTTGGGCGCTGTCCCTAATTAACCTTACGCAAAAGGAGCTTGCTGCTGCCATGCAAATGGATGCTTCTCAATATCATAAACTAGAAGCAGGAAAAACAGTGCCAACCATACTTACACTCGAAAGAGCAGCAAAAGCACTAAAAGTGGGTATAGAAGTCATTATTAATGGAAATATAAATCCTATTGACAATACCAACATTAAAGACAAGTCGCTTTTCGAAAAAATGAAATTGGTTGATGAACTTCCCGATGAAGACAAAACAGCCATCTTTAGAATGATTGAATTGGCTTCGAAACAGAAAAAGTTTTCGGAGATTTTTCAAACAAATACCCTCCGTCCCTGATTACCTTCTACCCTACTTTCTATCTTTTACAAAAACAACCTCGAAACCATCTGGGTAAATACCGTTAGTTCCTTTAATAAATGCGACAACCTCTATTCTATAAGTACCTGCAGAAGTTGGTGAGAAATCAAAATAACATGTATCGTTTTGAGGATTCTTAAATCTAAGAGGTTGTTTTTTTGAATCTTCTGTCTCTGTATTAAAAATCAACACACCATATTCACCTATATGCTGAGACACCAATTTTATACCTGGCGTATATGCTTTTAATTTTAATGTGTCGCCAGTGTAAATAGTGTCAATCGGCAGTCCGTCCACTCTTTTAACTTGATTTAATCTATTGATTTCAGTAGTATCTCCCTTTTCATTAAAATTAAATAAATAGATAGGTTCATCATTTTCAAAAAAAACAGTTTGTCTCAACTTTCCACTTTCAAAAAACTCTTTAAACTCACCTTCATCCTTATTATGCTTTCTATTTGAAATACTTTGAATTTTTCCACTTGGATAATACCCCTTCATTACACCTTCTGACATTCCATCTACCATCTGGCATTCAACTTTAATTGTCTTGCCATCTTCATAGTAATCTCTATATATACCATTTTCCAATCCATTAGCATACGAACACTCCTTTGCTAAATTTCCATTTTCATAATACCATTTAGCTATTCCAACCCTCTTACCTTTTTCATAAACGCAAGTCATTTCAATCACACCATTTTCATAATATTTAGTGTATTCTCCATCGTATTCACCTTTGTCATTGGAATAATATTCTTTTTTCACATTACCGTTTGGGTAAAATTCCTTCTCTGGGTTACTGCATCCAAAAATCAAAAAGGATATTGTAATTAAAGCTAATTTTTTCATGACTTAAATTTAGATATTATTTAGCAAATTGGATTAATGCCTTATATTCTTCGGAGTCCGCACCAAAAAACGTGTAAACAGAAGAATTATTTGTTCGCACATAAATTCCATTATATTGAGTAGCATTATCTATATGATAATTACCTGTTTCAGCTCCTTCCTCCTCTATTTTAACATCATATTTTTCTAAAACAGCTTGTTGCTCTGGAGTTAAATAATTAACGTTTTGTTTTTCCTTCGCTAATTTTGAAACCTTCAAGTCAAGTGAAACTGAATTTTTAGGTGCTTGAACAGGAGTCACATCACTATTTTGACTAAGAATTTTATTTATCGCCTCCAATTCAAAATCTGATAAACTTTGTTTTGAAATCATCGAATTGTACTTGTCAATTATTACATTCTCAGCGTCCAAAACTTTTCTGTATTTAGCTCCCAAAAATTTACCATTATAGTATTTTCTGTTGGGGTCATAATTGTTTCGAGCAATGGGCTTTCTGTTTCGAACCGCATCCGCTCTATTTGGACTTTTTGATAACATTGCGGACATTCCAGTAACAAAATCGGTAATATCAACTTTTTCAGCATTATTCGCAGCCTTCTGTACTGAAGGGTCTCCACCATTTCCAGCTCCTTTCTCGGCATCGACAGATGTGTATTTACCTTCTTGTTTTGAATTACCAAGCGGTTTATTTTCAGAATTACCTTGTAAAAAATCATCTTGGTCAGTTTCACCTTCTAATGATTTTAAAGCATTATCTAACCATTTTCCTAATCGCTTGAATCCATTTCCAATACTTGACCAAAAGCCCTCTTCTTCATTTTTTGTATTTTTCTTTTTAGCTATAATAGTAATTGGACGTAAAATATACGCCCATTCTCCATTCGTATAAGTTTCAGTTTGCCCAACATTCCCAGTTCTGGTTTGTCCCTCTACAGGGTCAGGGTCAAGTCCAAGAGGGTCATTCAAACAAATCGGATTATTATCCATACTCGTATACGGACTCTGCCAAGGTTGGAAAACAGGGTCAACACTAAACCATCTACCAAGTCGTGGGTCAAGCTGTCTAAATTCAGTCGTGTAGCTGTTTCCATCACCACTAACCTCATTATCCTTCTCTGAACCTTGGTAGCCGAAGCGATATGAACCTGAGAAGCCGCGGCCTGCCATCTCCATACCAAATTCATGATAATGTGTAGCGTAGGTATATTACTATTTTATCAAAGAACTATCACATCCTTTTTCGCGATGAAGAAAAGGACAAATGAAAAAATATTTTGTTGTGCGTTTTGCATTGAATCGAAGATAATATTTTAAGTTTTTAAAATAAAAAGCATTTCGCTTGCTTTCTTTTTTTTGAATTTTATCTTCACGGGCGGCCGGCAGTTGACGGGCGGCCCTATGGAAGTGCTAACTTAAAAAATGGACAATGCAATTGGCGGAGTAGCAAAGTCATCCATCAACCGACAGAAACTGGCGCCATGAACACTTTCTCGTTTTATATTGAACCTAAGATACTTTTGGGCGACCGCAAGGGTACGCCCCTACGATTGATGAACTAAATTTAACTTCAAAAAATACCCCACTCCCAACACTTAATCAACAATACCCGTCGGATAATATTTTGATATCAGCTGCCAAGCTAATCACTATACCTTTACCTTGCGAAATAATTAATCTACACATATGAGAAAATTTGGTGCTTTCTTTCTTCTGTTTTTACTAACGCTTAGCTCTTGTAAAGATGACAATGGCTTTGCGGTTAATCCCGAGTTTGCTAAATACATTAGCGCTTTTACTTACGGCGTGGTATCTAACCAAACTACCATTAAAGTGCAGTTGGTACAAGAAGTTGCGGAGGCTAAGGCCGGCGAAGAGGTGAAGGAAGAACTCATTGAATTTTCTCCCGCTATTGAAGGTAAAGCCTATTGGCTCGACAAACAAACCATCGAATTTCGTCCGAAAGATTTACTGCCCTCAGGCGAAAAATTTGAAGCCGCATTTCATCTTTCCGACATTGTGAAAGAGGTGCCCGACCACCTTGAAGATTTAGAATTTAAATTTCAAGTGATCGCTCAAGTAGGTTTCATTGAAGAAGAATCTATAAGCACTCCAAATCCTGCCGAACGCTCGAACATACGATTGCGCGGGACTCTTACCACTGCCGATTTCGTGAAAGCAGATGTTTTAGAAAAATTATTTACTGCAGAACAAAACGGAAAAGCTTTGTCGGCACAATGGGAACACGCCAAAGATGGCAGAACCCACACCTACAACATTAGCGGTGTTCGCCGAACAAAAGAAAGAGAAAAAGTAGAACTGCACTGCAAAATGACAGAAGTTGGTGCTGAGGAAAATGCAGAGAAAACTGTTGAAATTCCATCGCTCGATGAGTTCACCGTTTTTAGTTGCAAACACGTTAACGAGCCCGAACAAATAATCACTTTAAATTTCTCTGATCCTATTAAAGATTCTTTGGATTTAGTGGGATTAATCTACATCAAAAACAGCGTGCAAGTGCGCTTGAGCATTAAGGGGAGTCAGGTTAAAGTATATCCTAGCTCTCGCATCGTTGGCGAAGTTGAACTCATTGTTGCCAAAGGAATTTGCAGCAATTTAGGCATTTGCTTGAAAGAAGATTTCAAGAAAAAAATATTGTTTCAAGAGTTGTTGCCCAACGTAGAAATTATTGGTAACGGCGTTATTTTACCTACTACCAAAGGACTCGTTCTTCCTTTTCGCGCGGTGAATCTAAAAGCTGTTGAACTTAAAATTTTAAAAGTAGCAGAGAAAAATGTGCATCAGTTTTTTCAAAAAAATCAGTTCGATGAATTGCACGAATTGAAACGCGTTGGTAGAATTGTATTTAGAGGCGAAATTCCTATCATCCCCGAAAAACCTATTGATTACCACAGTTGGAATACTTTTTCTCTCGACTTAGCCAAATATATTCAAAGCGAACCCGGCGCCATTTACCGCATCTATTTAAGCTTTAAACCTCAGCAATCTTTTTATCCTTGCGAAGAAGAAATTGATAATGAATATTGGAAAAAATTTGAGGAGGCCGAAGAAGAATTTTTTGATACTCCGGCCAGCTACTACTGGGATGATTATGATTTTAGAGATTTCGATTTTTACGAAAATTACGATGAAAATGAGAAAGACAATCCTTGCAATATTTCCTACTATATTTCTCGTCAGAATAAAAATGTAAGAACCATCTTCGCCTCTAACTTTGGTATCATTGCCAAAGGCGGAAATACCGATGAATTGTTGGTTGCCGTAACCGACCTAAGAAGCACAGAGCCACTGCCCGGAGTGGAGATTGAATTGTACAATTACCAAAACGAATTAATTAGCAAAGGCCTTACCGATGAAAACGGATTTGTAAGTATCAAATCGAAGAAAAAAGCTTTCCTTTTGGTGGCTAAAAAAGGTGAAGAAAGAGGTTATTTAAAAATTGATGAAGGCTCTTCTCTTTCCTTAAGTATGTTCGATGTTTCTGGTTCGGAAAACAAGAAAGGTGTGAAAGGATATATCTATGCCGAAAGAGGTGTTTGGCGTCCGGGCGATTCACTGTACGTGAACTTCATGTTGGAAGATAAAAATGATGTTATTCCTGCAGATCATCCTGTGGTTTGTGAAGTGTATAACTCTCGCGATCAACTCTACAAAAAATGGATGAAAAACTCCTCTGTTAAAGGATTGTACGACTTTAGATTTGCTACCAATGAAGACGACCCAACTGGAAACTGGACCGTTAAAATTAAAGTGGGCGGAACTGAATTTAGCAAGATTATGAAGATAGAAACGGTGAAACCAAACCGTTTAAAAATAAACATGGGCTTTGGTACCGAGCTATTAAAATCTAAGAAAACCAACGCAGGAAATCTGGAAGTAAAATGGCTTACAGGGGCGAAAGCACGCGGATTGAAAGCTGATGTTGAAATGACTTTAAAACGTGGTTCAACAGCTTTTAAAGGTTTTGAAGGTTACTCGTTCGACGACCCAACGATCACTTTTGAATCGGAACAGAAAATGATTTTTAAAGGTAAACTCGATAACGATGGCAAAGCCAGCATCGACCCCGAAATTCATGTTAATGGTCAGGCACCAGGTATGTTAAATTGCTTCTTCAAAACAAGAGCATTCGAAAGCGGTGGCGACTTCAGCAGCGATCAATTTAAGGTGGCCTACTCTCCTTTTGAATCGTACGTGGGCGTTAAAGTTCCCGAAGGAAAAGGATGGAATGGCGCTATATTTTCTGATAAACCAAACACGGTAAATGTTGCTTCGCTAGATGAAAACAACAAGCCTGTTTCGCGCAAAAAATTGAAAGTGGAGATTTATGAAATTGAATGGAGATGGTGGTGGGATTATAGCGATGATGAGGGTTACGACAACTACAACGAAGACAGCTAAAGCAA
>CAMBXP010000132.1 GCA_945871895.1 Chryseobacterium gleum
CCTGACTCAATGCTCTAAACGACAACAAGCCAGGAGTAATAGAATCTGCTTCTTTGTTGCTTTCTAAATACAAAAGGCTGTACCACAATAACTGTAAAAGTTTGCTTTTTTTGCCGTTTACAATAGTGTCGAGATTTGAAATGGTAAGGTCTTCATTTCTCACTTTTCCAGTTTTATAATCTACCAATCGTATCTCATTGCCTATTTTATCTATTCTATCGGCAATGCCTGTAAGCTTTATTTTTAAAGGTTCTCCATCAACTTCAATCTCTATTTCGCTCTCCATTTGATATTCTAATTTCAAAATGGTGAGCGATTGATTGCTGATCTCCAATTCTTTTAAGGTTGAGATTTCATTCTGCAAAAATTGCTTAATAACATCAATAGCAACGTTGTAGGTAAGATGATTTTTACCCACATTTAGTTCGTTTATTTCTTGCTCTTGAAAAGCTTTTTCCAATAAAGAATCAACCTGTGGAAGCATTGATTCTACATCTTTTATTTGTAAGACTTTGCCTACATAATGTTGATACAAATTTTCTAAAACGCTGTGAATGGCCGTACCCAAACTGCTCGCCTGAATATCTTCTTCTACTTCATCCATCTCACCTAAACCAAGAATGTAGCGGTAGTAAAAATCGCTCGGACACTCCAAAAATTTATTGATTGCAGAAGGGGAGAATCCTTTGGCAGCTCTCTTTTTTAAGCGGTCGATGATGTCGGGAGAATTTCTTAAAATCGGACTGCTAACCTTCATTTCGCTGTTGGGTAATGAGGCAAACTCGCTGGTGAAATTCACGTTTTTGTTGAGCGGTGCGTATTCCATTTCAAGCTGACTCAAAAAGCGACTCTTCTCGTTTTGTCCGCCCAAATTGTCGCTCGCCGATGTATACAAAAAGTACACATTTTTTGCACGTTGTATCAAGCGGTAAAAGTGATAAGCAAAAATAGCATCGTTCTCTTGGTAAGTATGCAATTTAAATTCTATTTTAATATCATGAGGAATAAAAGATTGCTGATGTTTGTTTTTGGGTATCACGCCTTCATTCATCGACAGCAAAATTATATTCTCAAAGTCCAAAGCTCTGCTTTCTAGCATTCCCATTATTTGCAGGCCTTGTAGTGGTTCTCCGTAGAAGGATAGTTTTTCTTGGCGGATGAGTTTAATAAATACTTTTTTAAGTGCTTTAAGTTGTTCTAGTTCTGTTAGTTCGTACTTTTTTTGAAGGTTGTTAAGCTTTTGCAAGAAGGTGTAAAAAGCAAACAGATATTCGTTTTCTAGGCTTGATGTTTCGCTGTATTTATCTTTTAAAACAGTGATGAGACGCAACATGTTTTGCAACAAAATAGCGCCATTTTTATTGCCACTTTCGAAGATGAATCGTAGTTCTTCGCCCAATATACTCAAGCATTTTTCTACTGTAATGTAAACGCGATTGTTCTTAGTGATATAGTTGCTGAGTTCAATGCTCTTCTTTTTGTCGGCCAGCAAAAACTGAATTTTTTCGTGTGCTAAAAAGAGCAATAAATCTTTGTGGTAAAACACGTAATCTTTCGAAGATTTCTTCGCTGTTTCATGCATCACAAACAATTGCAACAACATTGGGTACAAATCAATTTGCTTGATAGGCAAACCCATGGTAATGTTGGCTGCTTTTGTTTCATTGGGCAATTGATTCAACAGAGGAATCAATAAGTTTTCATCGCCTAATATAACTGCCGAGTTGGGAGAGTTGGCTGGTATTTTAGTTTGTATCAATTCGGCGGCGACGTGGGCTTGTAAAACGTTTTGCGGACAGCCAATCAAATGAATGTTTTTGTTTTCTTTGGAGAGTAAATCCTCTTTGAAAGAAAAATCGTTGCTCCACGAATTAAGATATTTTCGCAAGAAAAATCCGGCTTCCTGATTTCTATTGTGCAAATAATATTCATCGCTATCCCACAGTATTTCGGCCCAACCTGCTTTAATACTTTTTTGAATTATCTTTTCTTCCGATGGAGTAAGTGCGTTGAGTCCGGCAAAGATAACCTTACTCCATTTCCTATTCTCAAAATCATTGAATTCACTGGCTTTTCGGTAGGCTTGTCCGCTACTCACCAAATTATCTTTTGCCAAAGATTCATTCAGCGCCGAGTAATATAATTTTAAGTTTTGCCAGAAACGCAAATACTCCTTTTGAAAATCGCTAATGGGTTGTCCGTCTACATTCCAAACCTCCAAAGCCCTTGTTTCATTAATATAATTGAAGAACTTTTCGGGGTTCACTAAATGTCGGTCTACCGCATCGAAATCGGCCAAAAGAGCAGGAGCCCAGTTTAAAAAGTCGTTGAAATCATCTCTGTCTTCAGCAGGGGTAGAGGCAACATAAACCTTGTAAAAATGCAAGGTCAATTCAAAAGACGACACCGTATTACTGCTACTGAGTTCACTCATAAAATCATCCATTGAGATGATTTGTGGAGCCCAAATGGTTTTGTTAAACACCTTGGCGATTTCTTTTTTAAGGAACAAACCAGCACGTTTGGTAGGCAACACCACACATATCTTTTGAGTAGATTGTGGGTAATGTTGAAATATATGTTGCGCTATGCGATTTAAAAAAGAAATCATTATTTTAGATAAATAAACCTCAACTAAAGTATAAAATTATGATGAAGCATTTTGTAAAAATATTGTTTGCCACAATACTTGCCATAAGTTCTTGTTGCACAGGTGAAGCTGGCGGCAGTTCGGTGGTAAGCGGAAAAGTGTATCACCATGCTAAACCAATTGCCAATGCAAAGGTGTATGTTAAATACGATGCTAAAGATTTGCCTTCTACTGATGTTTCTGTGTACAACCAATCGGTAACAGCTGGAGCCGATGCTTCTTACAGTATAAGCGGATTGAAATGTGGCGATTATTATATTTACGCAACAGGTATAGATGATGATTTAGTGGCACCAGAAGATTTAGTTACTGGAGGTTTATATGTTAAGATTGGTAAAGATGGAGTTGTTGTAGAGAAAGATGTTTATGTTACTGAGGCAGGGCATTTGCATTAAGAACTTTTTCAGTCAAGCTTTCTAGTATTGATCCTTGTGTCTTTGTACAATGCATTTGTGAGGTAATTTGCACTTGCAAAAAGTATCCTAAACACTAATAATTTTCTTCCGACATAGCGTATTCCTCGCTTTCGTTATGCATTCTGTCTACTGCTGTTACAATGTACTTGTATTTTTGTCCTTCTTTAATATCTTGATCGAAAAACATAGGTTGTCTTACAATACTAATGATGTTGTTAGCTGATATCATTTCAATAGCTTCCTCACGTTTGAATCGATACACTACATAATAAGCAACTTTGTCTTCGCTGTTTTTAGCTTCGGGTTCTTTCCATCTTAAAAACATACCATTGCCAGTATTTTTCAGCTTTAAATCAATGGGCGAACAAGGAGGGATACTGTCTATCCACTTCATGGGCGGAATTAAGGCAAAGTGCTTGTACAGTCCGTTTTGTAAAGAATCTTGAATATTTTGAGGGTTATTTCTAAATATTTTAGCTCTAAAAAATATGTTGCCATGCACCGCTTCTTGTTTTCGATTAAGTTTAATTTGATCGAGCACTTCGTTCACACTAAATCGATGCTTAACATTGGTGTCTTCTAATCGGTACAAGGCTTGCCCAATATATATATGCCCTTTATAAGAATGAGAAGTCCACCATTGCAGCAATTTGCTATACCCCGTATATTCACTCTTAATACTCCAGTACAATTGTGGCACAACATAGTCAACCCATCCTTTATCGATCCACATTTTGGTATCGCAATATAGATTGTCGTAAGAAGTTTGTGCACTTGCCGTTTGTGAACCTAATGGATCTTGTTTGATATTTCTCCATATGGCGAGCGGACTCACGCCAAATTTAACATGCGATTTAGTAAACTTAATGAACTTGGCGGTTTCGCGAATTAATTCATTGATGTTGTTTCTTCTCCAGTCGTTAATACTTAAAAATCCTTTCTTGTTTTTTTCATAGGTTTTGGCGTCGCCAATGTTTTCGCCTTCTAGGGTATAGGGATAGAAGTAATCATCGAAGTGAATGGCATCTATATCGTAATTGTGCACTACCTCGCCAATAATATTAAGAATATGCTGCCGCACCTCTTTGATGCCTGGGTTAAAGTAAATGCTTTGCCCGTAAGTAAAAAACCAATCGGGATGTTTTTTATAAACGTTGCCGTCGCTCACATTACTGAATTTAATGCTTGAAACCGCTCTAAAAGGATTGAGCCACGCATGGAATTCCATGTTTCTTTTGTGGCATTCTTGCACCATGTATTGTAGCGGATCATAGCCTGGAGATTTGCCTTGCGTTCCTGTTAAGAATTCCGACCAAGGAGCATATTTACTAGGGTAGAAGGCGTCGCCCGACGCTCGAATTTGAACAATAACGCAATTAATTTTGTTCATTTGAAATTCATCAAGCAACCTGCAAAACTCTGCTTTTTGCTCTTCAGATGAGAGTCCTCGTTGCGAAGGCCAATCTAAATTGGTAAACGTTGTTACCCAAGCAGCACGCAATTCATATTTGGGAGCGTTTTCAAAAAATGGAGCAGCAGGTTCTCTTTTTAAAGCATCTAAAGATGAGTCATCCTCGCCAAGACGAAGAGATAATAGCATCACTACAAGCATTAGTAAAAAGAAGAATTTAAAACGCATAAGTTGTAAGGTATATATATGTATACGTAGTTTTTTCATGAGTAACTGTGAATTATGAACAGTGATTTTTTAACATCACCTCGATAAAGTCTACACGAAATCTCTTTTTAGCTTATCAAATTTCTCTTGATGCAAGTTAGTTGAAACACTTTTATAAACAGCTGATTGCCCCCGCAAATCGAGATCAAGTATACAAATACCCACCAATTGATCTTTTTCTGCAATGTCATTTCGCGGCATATTATAAACGCTAGCCAAATTTTCTTTACTCACCTTATTGGGTTTTGAAAATGCTCTAAAAAAAGCTATTCGCTGCTTGAAGTGGGGTGCTTTTTTTCTAAGAAATAATGAAGGGACTTTTTTTATATCTTAATTGTTCTGCAATTAAGCACTCTCTTGGGCAAGCCCGAATGCATCTCGAAAATCACTACTACAAATTTTAAAGCATCAACATTAACACCTTCAGTAATAGTGTAGCTAAATGCATTGTTGTTGTTTGCGCCAAGCAAATCTCCAAAATCGCTAGTATTTATACTCGATTTCAAAACATTATAATGTACATATTTTGGATCACTGTCGTTGATATTAGTGTCTTGCGATGCTGTTATAGTCTCGTTTACCAAGTAAACCGCTACATTGATCGCTGAATCAACGGGAGTAGTTAATTTCGTTTTAACATAGATATTGAGACTTTTACCAAAAACATCTGTTTTGGTGCCAATCGAGCAAACAGAAGGGGAGGCGAGAGTGCTTTTAATGGCATTTTTCCAATTCGTGTACTGTACATCAAACCTATTCATGTTTTCATACATCTCGGGATAGAAAGCAAAAGTGTTGTTTCCATTCGCATCGTACAACGATTTAAAACCTGTCGCAGTAGAATTACTTAACCCTGCATCGCCATCTGGAAAAACAACAAAACCATCAACTTTTGATGCTGAAACTCCTGATACATTGCCAGAAAAAACGGCATTAAAATGCTTTTCTTGCGCCAAGGCGCTAATGAAATTATGATTGCTGGCAAGCATAAAAACAAAAGAATGGTTCTCATTACTCAATTCAATGGAATCGAATACCTTTTGCGTATTATCTACCTTACAAGAATAGGTAAAAACAACAAAAATAAAGATTGAAAAAAATGACTTCATGTTATTCCTTAATCAACTTAATTTTATACACTGATTTAGAGTCTTTTAT
>CAMBXP010000133.1 GCA_945871895.1 Chryseobacterium gleum
GCTGAACAAACATCGGGTACAACTTATACTTGGACATCAGAAAACAGCGGAATTTCAACTGCGAATTCTTACAACGATGTGTATTTTGTAGATTACCAGACAGGTTATATTGTAGGTACGGGTGGTAAAGTTTACAAAACCATCAATGGTGCACAAACATGGGTTTTAGAAGGTGGTTTAAGTAGCACCAGTACATTAAACTTTATTGCAGCAATCGACAGAAATAATTTCTATGTAGGAGGTGTAGGTAGTACGGTATCGTTCATAAATGATCAGGCAGATATGTATTCTGTAAAAATGTATTATGATGAATTGGGAAGAGTAATTGCAAAACAAGATGCTCGTCAATTCCCAATCAACGCATTCTCTTATTCTGTGTACGATGAGTTCAATAGAATTGTAGAAGCAGGGGAAATCACCAACACAACATCAATTAGTACCAAAGCTAACTTTGCTGTTGCCTCAAGAGTAGATTACGCTGATTTTATAGATTGGCTGGCTACAGGAAGCAAACATCAAATCTCAAGAACGCAGTACGATATTGCAAGTAAAGATTGGAGTACCACTCAGTATTCAACTTTTGAGCAGGAAAACTTAAGACCAAGAGTAGCAAGTACTTTCTATATTGATGGCAATGTAAGCGGAAGCACAGACATCACTACTGTTGCTTACGATTTTGCAGCGCATTATAGCTATGATGAGCACGGTAATGTGAAAACATTAATCAATGAAAACACACAATTGAAAAACTTGAAAGAAGATTTCAAACGAGTGGATTATACCTATGATTTAATCAGCGGAAATGTAAATGAAGTGGCTTACCAAAAAGGAGACAAAGATCAGTTCTTCCATAAATATGTTTACGATGAAGACAACAGGTTAACAGATGCATTTACCAGCACTGATGGAGTTATTTGGGATAAAGATGCATCACAAGAATACTATCGTCATTCAGTTCTTAAACGCACCGTTCTTGGAGAAGAACAAGTGCAGGGTGAAGATTACGCTTACACCATCCAAGGTTGGTTGAAAGGAGTAAATTCAGAAACTTTAGATAAAACGAGAGACATAGGAAATGATGGAGGAACGCAAACAGCGAAAGACGTTTATGGTTTCAGCTTGAAATATTTTGCAGGTGACTACAAAGCCATCAATCATAGCAATGATGCAACCCATTTCTTAGCGAAGGAAGAGGCTATTTATTCTGCGCAGAACACGAAGTATTTTAATGGTAATACCAATCCGGCTTACGAAGGTTTGTACAACGGAAATATTTCTTCAATGGTAACAGCCATAGAACCGTTTATGAAAAATTCATTGGGTGAAGAAGTGGGGCCTCAGGCAATGCTTTATAAATATGATCAACTCAACAGAATTGTTCATTCAACAGCATACCAGCAAACCGGACTTAAAACCAGTAACGATTGGTTGGGCTTATCGGCAAAAACAGAGTATGAAGAGGATTATACATATGATGCCAATGGAAATATCAAATCACTCACCAGAAAAGGATCTACAGCGGCAGGAGCAGTAAGTGAAGATATGGATGTTTTCGCCTACAAGTATGAAGAGATCAGTGCAGGCTTTGCGAAGAATTCAAACAGATTGAGTTATGTTACCGACGCAGTAACATCTACCAACTATAACGATGACATCGACAACCAAACTTCTGGAAACTACGACTATGACGGTATCGGAAACTTAACGAAAGACGTATCCGAACAAATTGCAAATATTGAATGGCATGTGAATGGCAAGGTGAGAAAAGTAACCAGAACCAGCACATCTACCAAACCCGATTTAGAATTCCAGTATGACGCTATGGGCAACCGAGTAGTTAAGATAGAGAAACCAAGAAAGTCAGACGGCAGCGGCCCGAAAGACGAGAGTAGTTGGATTTACACTTACTATGAGCGTGATGCATCGGGCAATACGATGGCGATTTACAGCAAGACTTACGACAAAGTCACAAGCAGCAAATACAAAGAGAAGTTGAAAATATCAGAACAGGATATTTATGGAAGCAAGCGATTGGGATTGTATGCGAGAACAGATAATGATATAAGTGAATGGGAGTTTACGGCAAGTATAATTAGTGGCTTATTCGAAGCTAAAACGCAGGTTAACGCGGCCACGAATCCGCAAGCAGATGTAACGAACTTTACGCATGAGAGAGGAGCTAAGTCTTATGAATTAGCGAATCATTTAGGTAACGTATTGGTTGTTGTAAGTGACAGGCTGATAGCAAGTACCAGTGATGGTCTGAATGTAGATGAGTTTACAGCTGATATCATGAGTGCTAATGATTATTATCCGTTTGGATCTAGTATGGTCGGAAGAAGGCTGACGGGGGATTATCGATACGGATTCAATGGTCAGGAAAAGACAGACGAATTGGGTGCTGGACATACTACAGCTTTGTATTGGGAATATGATGCGAGATTATGTAGAAGATGGAATTTAGACCCTAAACCATTTGTAGGTATTAGTGATTATGCTTGTTTGGGTAATAGTCCTATTTGGTATAACGACCCTAATGGTGACGTAGTAAAAATTGGTTATAAGGAATCTACCACAATGCTAGGTAGATTGTTTGAAAAAACAAAGTATTATACATATACCCCTGGGGAAGAATATACTGGTACTAATGAATTTGTTAAAGAAACGGTTGCTGCATTAAATTATGTTAGAGAGGGAGATGTAAATAAAATAATAGATAAATTGGTGTGTGCTGATGATGTGTTAAAAGTCAAGAAGGGGAAAATTGGTGACGACCACTATAAGCATGGAAAAGGCGTAATAGAATATAATCCTCAATCAGGTTTAAAAATTGTAGATATTAAAACAGATGAAGCTGGTAAAGAGATAACTGAAGAAACAGGAGGAGTACAGACAGCTGCATTAGGTTTGTTACATGAATTCGGACATGCCTATATAGATATGTTATGGGAGCCTATAGAGAAAGAAGCATTAGAGGGAGAACTTAATCCAGAAGATGCACAATATGATGATTTAGAGGAAAAATATGTAATAGATTTAATTGAAACTCCAGCAGCAAAGATTTTAGGTGAAGGGGTTAGAAAGAATCACAGTGGAATAGCTCTCAAAACTGAAAATTCAACATCAACAACACCAGCAAAGAAAAAATAATAAAAGAATGAGACAGTAAACTGAGTTTTATGACAAAACATTTTATAATAATTATGACTTTATTGAGTTTGATGATGTCATTTTCTTTTCGATTAAAAAATAGTAAATCATTGGACTCAATGGGCATGATGAATTTTTTTATTGATAATAGTGATAGTTTTGTAGAATATGATAACAAAAGGCATATTCCAATTTCTTTGAAAATTAAACTATCAAAATTAAATCATCAAAGGTTCAGATTAGTTAACCCTCAAAAAGCATATAGAAAAACAGATGTTGTTCGCAATCCGTTTTTACCCAATAAGCAATTGTGTTTTGTTGCAAATTATGGAAATAAATGGGTTTTAGTATATAATCAGGGGGGGAGAGCATCAACAGTACATTGTATTTTAGCTAGAATTGAAAAGAGTAAAGTAATTGAAGTATCTGATTTTTTTATCTTACAAAAGGTAGATAATAAAGCATCATTAATAGATGCTTTGAAGAATGGCAAATATTCTGAAAGTAATATTTGGGACTAGGGGGTCGTGTTTCAATTGGTAATAATTGGGGACAGCGACCATATTAAAAGAAATGTATTGTGAAAATGAGTGACAGACGTGAATAAAAAAGTGAAAAAAGAGATTAATAAAAGATAGAGGTAGTTTTCATGAGCTTTTCTGAGTTCTCAAAAACGAATGTTTATCTACCTTAAAAATAGAATATAGATACAAATGAAAAATATTTTTTTAGTTTTCGCATTATTGTTTACTGCATCATTAGTGTCGGCTCAGGAAATTACTTGGGGAAATTTGCTTAAAATAAAATCTGCCGGATGTTTAGAATATTTAGGAATAAATAAGGGCGAACATTTCGCTTTGAAGTCGGCAACAAGTCTTAGGTATAATTCTTTGGCAAGAAGGTTTGAGCATAGAGGTGGTTCGGGCATTCATTTTGAAGTTAAAGGAGATGTTAAAGTAGGGATTGTTAACCTTGGTGCCGATTTTAAAAAATCGGAAGTGACTGAATTAACGCTTTCATATCCATTGCAACTTCTTTATGAGGCTTTTGTGCAAGATGATCATATTTACCTAGTATATTCAGGTAGCGTGGGCAAACAGGAATCGAAAATTATTATAGAGACTCTTTCGATGAAAGGGGTATCGGAGAAAAAACAGGAAATAGCATTTAATACAAAATGGACGATTACTTATCTAACGTTTTCTCCCAACAAGTCACAAATGATTATTGCTGCTTGTGGGTATCCCGTAGGAGATGATCATGCAGATGTTCCGGTGATTAAAAATCTAACTAGCTACAGCTTGGATAAAGGGAATGCTCAATTGAAAGAGGAAGTGAATGTTGAAGCCTTAAATTGTGTTTCAGAGCTAATTGTGAGTAATGCTGGCGATGCTTTTTACTTGGGTAAAGCCGCAGGAACATACTACTTGTACAAGGGGTTAAAAAGTGCAGTAAAAACTACGTTAATGAATAAGCCTGTGTATGGCTTGAACTTCGAATTCTTTGAAAAGGATAACAAACTTGCTGTCTCAGCATTAAGTGGCTGGACAAAAAACAATAAGACCTATGCTGAAGAATCAATGATTTATTTGTTCAATAATTCTACAAATGCCTTAGATTTTTCTACTACATATAAAATTGACGCGAAGTATTTTACCGAAAAAGGAAAGAATGGAGTGAAGAATTTGGTGAACAAGAAATTGTTTTTGGTGAATGGAAAAGAAGTGGTGAATGTAATGCAGCGACAAGAGTTATATGAAGTGGCCAATAGCACACAAAGTGGTACTAGTACATCAACTAGCATTCGATATGAATTTTATGAAGCCGATGCTATTGTTTTAAAAACCGATGGAACCAACACCAATAGCTTATTGATTACTATAGAAGAAAAATCGGCTGATGCAGCAAACCCGAAATTGGGTATTAGTAATGGCTACATTAATGGGAATAAATTGATGTTGTTATACAATGTTAGAAAGGGAAATGATTTCAAATTAATTATGGGAAGCATTGATCTAAGTAATTTAACTTTTAAGGAAGAGCAAGCAATAGAAACTACCAAATTGCACGATGTGGAATTTGAAAATCAAAAATTCTTTACCACCGAAAATGGTAATTTTTTCATTGCTGCGGGAGGTGGATTATTGAACAGGAGATTTAAAGCGGCTGTGATTAAGTAATGTTATTGGTTGATTGATATTATTGCTAAAGTGGAGTGGAGAAATTGCAGACAGAATCAAAGAATGTTGGTCTTTAGTCTGATAGGATAATTTACTTAATAAATAGAGACAAGTGCTCTATTTTGATTAGAGGGGAGGTTTCACTTATAGCATTGAGCAGAAGGTTACTGATGGTCAATAGACCTATTGCTTAGAAATAAAAGTATTGAAGAAAAAATTGAAGATGAAGACCAAGAATGAAATTGAATTAGGAGTTAAGGGCAAGGGTTATTGTACTCGTTTGCTGTTTATACTTGTGTTGTTTGCAGTAGGTTTTAGTGGTAATGCACAAACCACATTAACTCTATCGGCAACAGCAGATGCTTTTGTTGATCAG
>CAMBXP010000134.1 GCA_945871895.1 Chryseobacterium gleum
GAGGTACTCTGTAATGTCGTCTTCAATCTTAAGCGAAGCACTCATAATGGGATTTCCTAAAAGTTCAGTTATTGCCAAACAAATGTTGTTGTTAGGAACTCGAATACCGATTGTTTTTTTATTGGCTTTGAATATTTTTGGAACCTCGCCACTAGATTCGAGAATGTAGGTGTAAGGTCCGGGAAGTGATTTCTTCATCATACGAAACACCGAGTTGTCGACGTGTTTAGCGTATTTACTTAACTGACTCAAATCATTACATACAAAGGAGAAATTAGCTTTTTCGGGTTTAATTCCTCTAAGCTGACAGATTTTCTCAACGGCATTTTTGTTCTGAATATCACAGCCAAAAGCATACACTGTGTCGGTAGGATAAATGATAATGCCCCCTTTACGGAGGCAATCTATCACTGTTTGAATATGTTTTTGCTGAGGATTCTCAGGGTGTATATTTAATAACATAGTTGTTCAATGTTCAAAGTTTAATGTTCAAGGTTCAAAGTTAGCTTACCTTAAACATTAAACTTTGAACTGTCTTTATGCGTTTACTTTTGCGTGATCGGCTAAGAATTGTTGCAAGCCAGAATCGGTTAAGGGGTGCTTTAACAAAGCTGTGATAACGTTTAACGGACAAGTCACTACATCAGCACCAATTTGTGCGCATTGTAACAAGTGTTGAGTATGACGAACAGATGCAGCTAAAATTTCAGTAGGGTAGTTGTAGTTATCAAAAATCAATCTAATTTCTTCAATTAGCGCCAAACCATCTTGCGAGATATCATCTAATCTTCCAATGAAAGGAGAAACATAAGTAGCGCCGGCTTTAGCAGCTAATAATGCTTGTCCCGATGAAAAAATCAAAGTACAATTTGTTCTAATTCCGTTATCAGAAAAATATTTGATGGCTTTAATCCCTTCTTTAATCATAGGCACTTTAACCACGATATTTTTGTGTAAAGCAGCCAATTGTTTTCCTTCTTTAATCATTCCTTCGTAGTCGGTCGCAATTACTTCGGCGCTGATATCTCCATCTACTAGCTCACAAATCTTTTTGTAATGTTCTAAAACAGCAGCATCACCTTTAATGCCTTCTTTTGCCATCAATGACGGATTGGTAGTAACACCATCTAAAACGCCTAAGTCGGCAGCTTCTTTAATTTGGGCAAGGTTGGCAGTATCGATGAAGAATTTCATTTTGGTATAAAGTTTAAAGTTTAATGTATAAAGTTTGAGGTAAATGTAGGATAAAAAAAAGGAGGTAATTTACCTCCTTTCATATTTTAATCAACAAGGTTTTAACATTAATCCTGCTTCACAAATTGAACAGTAGATTTGTTGTTTGAAGGGTCGCTCAATGTGATGAAGTAAGTTCCGTTAGCGTAAGAACTTAAAGGAAGTAAGAATTTGTTATCGCCAATCATGGTTGGAATTTGAGCGTGGTAAACACTCATCCCATTCGCATCGGTGATGTTTAATTGATAGGTTCCACCTTCTGGAGAATTGCAATACATATTGAAATTGTGCTATGCTGGGTTAGGGTGCGTACAAGATTTAAACTACCAAGGGAGACGAAGGAAATTTTTATTCAACAGCTAGCGTGGCATTTACAATTTTGTCTGTGCTATTCACAAAGTAAATACCTGGAGCTAATTTTGAAATGTCGATTGTTGCGGTTCTATTTACAAGCTGAGAAATAATTATTTGTCCAATTTCATTCGTGATAACAATTTGCTTTTCCGCCAAAATATCTACAGTAACAAAGCCATTGTTGCTAGGGTTTGGGTAGATGTTGATTTCAGATAAAATCTTTTGCTCTTCCAATCCTGTAATGATGTTGTTTTCAATTTTGTTGATGTAGGCCACAGCGCCAGTAAATCCTGCTCCGTAATAGGTGCAGTATTCGCTAGATACGTAATTGTCAATAACATCATAGAAGTTATTGCAAGAAACCTCTGGTCCGCCTGCTAAACCTCCTACTAATTTGGTCGGTTGATTGGTGAGTTGGTTTTTAGCATTGAAAGTAACCGATCCTGTGCTATTTGATTCATTCGTGTATTTTGTCCATGCAGTATTTGATGGATAGCCAAAAGCAGGCGCGTGATGAGGGTGTTGCGGATATCCGCCGCCCATTGCATTGTAACCAATTAAAAAAGAGTAATTAGCAGGAATATTTCCATTAGCGGCATGACTCCCTAAAATATAATCAACATTTTTTTTGGCGAAAGTGTAGGCGCTAGCGTTTCCGCTATGTTTGTGGTATAATGCGGCTAGAAAAGCAGCGCATCCAGCTTCACGTAAACTTCCCCAATTGGTAAGGTGAATGTATCCGCAGCCAGCAGTGCTATAGCCCGTAACGATATCCTTTACGTGGTTTAAGTAAGTAGCTGTACTGGTAAGTTTGTATAATTCAAGATACATAAGTGGCCCAACGTTTCCGTAGTCGAAATTATCCCATTTGCCAGTGTATCCATTGGCGTAAGTCACAGCTTGTGTTTGGTAAGATGCTGCACCGGTTCTGCGTTTTAGTAATGATGCTGCTAAGCCCATTTCGTCGTGGTATTGAGCAGTAGCTAACCAACCGTAGAAGTCATCGGGGTCGGCTGTGCTGGCAGCATTTGTTTTAGCTATATTGTAGTATTCAATTGCTTTTTGCTCGCATGTTGCTGCGTAAGTAGGATCGAATGACTCGTAGATTATCGCCATTAAAGCTAGCGCAGAAGCTGCGTTACCAATAGCATTTGAGTGGCCAGAGGTGGCGGATAGTACCGGTCGGATTTTAGAGTTATTGTATAGTTTTTCTTCGGAGTTACTTACAGGTTCAGCAAAGCTGTTGTGGTCTTCTGTGCCTCCAACCTGCCAATAGGCTGTTCCGTTCTGCACGCATTTAATTAAGTAATCGGTTTCAATTTTCACTTCGTCTAAAATATCGGGAATTCCGTTCGGACTGCCAGCCGAATGATCTTGAGCGTAATTGTCGGCATAAGCCTCAGGAAAATTTTCGTAACCATATAAAAACATTAATGCGGCATAAGGTGCGGTATGGTGAAACTTAATGTAGTCACCGCAATCATGCCATCCACCTGTTAAGTCTTTGCTCACCGACTGACCATCTGTTAAGTGACAGGCGCCATGTATCCATGATTTGGTGTCGCCGCAGCGCTGAGCGCCTAAAAAATAGGTTGATAAGTGCTGAGCTTCTGCATAATCATGCGTTTGTGCTTGCCCTATAAATGGCAGGCAGATTAATGATCCAGCAATAAGTAAATTATGTGCATTCATTTTTTGTGGTTTTGGTTTCAGTGAATTTACATTTAGTCAGCAAAAAAAACCTTTACATTTTCTGTTTACCCGCTTTACATTTTTACAAAATCCTTATTTGGTGGGGTTTTAAGAAGGTAGGAAAGAAATAATGATGAATGTTTTTGAGAAAATGATAAGAGAAAAAAAGCACGGACTTTCACCTCCTAGAAGACCATTGAGGGGCTGTCTCTTTTCATTTTTTTGTAATATTGTCGGCCTCCTCTGCAGTATTTTTTAGAGGCGCAACCGCTTTCTTCAATTACAAAGATGCAGAGTAGAAATAGGAGAATAATTTGTTTCATGATTTTGAAACGAAGCATTTTTTAAAATGTTGTTTCACTAAGTCGTGTTAATAAAAAGTGCGACCTTATATATATAGCCACCTTTCTTAAATGTATTTTTAGCCCACTCAATAAACATGGCAGAAGAAACAGAATATAACGAAGACAACATACGCTCCCTCGATTGGAAGGAGCATATGCGTATGAGGCCAGGTATGTACATTGGTAAGTTGGGCGATGGTTCTGCTGCCGATGATGGTATCTATATTCTATTGAAAGAGGTAATCGACAACTCTATCGATGAGTTTGTGATGGGGAATGGAAAAGTGATTGAGGTTAAGATTAAAGATAGAAAAGTAACGGTTCGCGATTACGGTAGGGGAATTCCCTTAGGAAAAGTGATTGATTGCGTATCTATCATCAATACTGGAGGTAAATACGATTCACGTGCCTTCAAGAAATCGGTAGGTTTAAATGGGGTAGGTACCAAGGCAGTAAATGCTTTGTCGAATTATTTTGAAGTACTTTCTTATAGAGAAGATAAGGCGAAGCGTGCAGAGTTTTCGCAAGGAAATATCACCAAAGATTACAAAATAGAAGCATCAACGCAGCGAAAAGGCACGATGATGTCTTTTATTCCCGACGAGAAAATATTTCACAATTACCAATATCGTGTGCAGCATGTGCAGCGCATGATGTGGAATTATGTGCATTTGAATCCGGGATTGACGATTTATTTCAACGGCGAGAAGTTTTATTCTGAAAATGGATTGAAAGATTTGTTGACCAGTAATCTTTCTGCCGATCCGTTTTATCCTATCGTTCACTTAAAAGGTGATGATATTGAAGTAGCTTTTACTCATGCTAAAAAGTATGGTGAAGAATATTATTCGTTTGTAAACGGACAGCATACCACGCAAGGTGGAACGCATCAAGGTGCTTTTCGTGAAATGTATGTAAAAACCATTCGCGAATTTTACGGAAAAGAATTTGAAGCGGTAGATGTTCGTCAGTCATTGGTGGCTGCAGTGAGTGTTAAAGTTGTTGAGCCAGTATTCGAATCGCAAACAAAAACCAAGTTGGGTTCTCAAGAAATTGAGCCGGGCGGTATGTCGATGAAAGCTTTCATCGGCGACTTCCTAAAAAGAGAATTAGATAATTTTTTACATAAAAATTCGACTGTCTCAGAAGAGATATTGCGTCAGATTTTACGCTCAGAAAGAGAAAGAAAAGAACTTTCGGGTATTCGTAAAATCGCCAGAGACAACGCTAAAAAAGCATCATTACACAACAAGAAATTAAGAGATTGTAAAATACATTACAATCAAGAAGGTGCCGATGAACGTGCCAATGCAACAACCTTGTTTATTACTGAGGGTGATTCTGCTTCTGGTTCTATCACCAAATCGCGCGATGTGCAAACGCAAGCGGTTTTTTCTTTGCGTGGTAAGCCTTTAAATGTTTACGGACTCACCAAAAAAGTGGTGTACGAAAATGAGGAGTTCAACTTATTGCAATCGGCTTTAAACATCGAAGAGAGTTTGGAAGGATTAAGATACAATCAAGTGGTAATTGCTACCGATGCCGACGTGGATGGTATGCACATTCGTTTGTTGTTGGTGACTTTCTTCTTGCAGTTCTTTCCTGAGTTGGTTTCTAACGGGCACCTTTATATTTTGCAAACACCTTTGTTTAGGGTGCGTAACCGACAAGAAACAAGGTATTGTTATTCTGATGAAGAAAGACAAAAAGCAATTGCCGATTTGAAGAAACCAGAGATTACTCGATTCAAGGGGTTAGGGGAGATTTCTCCCGATGAGTTTAAAAATTTCATCAACGAAAATATACGATTGGAGCCGGTGGTGTTGGGTAAAGATTCTCGCTTGAATGATTTACTGGAATTTTACATGGGCAAAAATACGCCCGACCGTCAGGTTTTCATTATGGACAACCTGCGTGTAGAAAAAGATGATTTTGTAGAAAAAGTATAGATGATAGTTCGTAGTGATTTTAATAGGCCTCATCCCCGGCCCTTCTCC
>CAMBXP010000135.1 GCA_945871895.1 Chryseobacterium gleum
TTAAAACGACAGACTCACCTTATCTCCATATTCCTTCTTATTCCCCAAATCAAAAATCCTCCTAATTATGTGAAAGCCACGGTTTGCATTTTCTTCCGTAGGGGCGTATGACCTACTTACTCCGGCATTTCCAATGCCTATTCCAAAACATTAATTAGACAATATAATTGTCAGAGTAGAGAAGTCACGGGTCTGGAGACCCGCGCCATAGGGAGTGCTAGGTTAAAAAGACAAACTCCCCTTATCCCCATATTCCTTCTTATTCCCAAATCTAAAGCTCATTCCTATTTCATGTGCACCGCCAGTAGCGTTGGTTAATGTAGAAATCGTTGTTTCGTAAGTGTAGTTGATACTAAAACGAGGAAAACATAAACCACCACCAGCAATAATGGCATTCATTGTAGAAAATCCTGTGCAAAGCTTAAACCATTTGAATTGAGAAGTGGCGTAAGTGCTTAGTGAGTAAAAATCTTGCTGCTTATTAAGTACAATCGTGTGGGCAATTTTCCAATCAAGAATTTTACTTATAGTGTAAATGGTGGTGTTGTGTAAAGTTAGTCTAGCAGGTAATCTAGAGCTGCTACCTGTGTAAAAACTTTGATTGGGTGTGTTGATGTTGCTGTAGGTAAAACCAGTATTTCCTTCTTTATATTGAATTAAAACACCGCTTGTACAGTTAATATAAGAAACTGTTGAATTGAAGTTAGGGTCGGGGGAAGCATTGTTAGTGAAACCTAGTTTCGAGTCTATCATGTCTCCAAAAGTAAGTTTGCTCATATCAACCGTTTTTTGGTAGAAACTCGTGTTTACACCCCAGGCCAAATTGATTTTATCGCTAAATTTTACCCATTTCGAAATCACTAATCCAATACCTGTAGTATTCAATGTACCCTGCCCTTGTTCATCTTGAAGAATATTTATACCCACACCTAATCCAATAGAATCTATTCTTTTTTGAACTCCATATATATTAGTGATATAGTTTCCACTAATGAGAGGCCATTGATTTCTATAATTGATATTTGCTTTATATCCTTTCTGTTCTCCAGTAAGCGCAGGATTCAAATACATTCCTGCAGAATAAGCCTGAGTAAAAATAGGATCCTGAGAAAGAAGAGTGAGAGTGGGAGCGAGAGTGAGGAAGATAGCAAAGAATAATTTTTTCATGTAATGAATTTTGTTTCTGCAAAGATTCAAAATAAATTAAATGGTTGCATCAACTGTGTAATTTTCTGTTTTCCAGCATTTTTTGGCTTTTTCCTTTTCACTTTTAACTTTTTAAGCTATCTTTGCCATCCCGAAAATCGGGAGGGCTTTGAAACTCGTAATAGGTAAACTTTCAAAACCCGCACAAACAAAGCTATCTAGAGGCTATTACCCCTTAGATATACAAGTATTTTAAAATGGCTAAAAAAGCTACCATCGGTGCAACAGCGGCAAAAGCTGAAGCAAAAGCACAAGCAGAAGAAACAGTAAAAACTCCACGCGTACCTCGTCCGTTGCACGTAAGCGTATTGGAAGGTTTTGATTGGTCGGGTTTAGGAAAAGGTGAAGACATCTATTCTAAAGAAGACAGAGCAAGCCAAGAAGCTGCTTATGCTGAAACAGTAAACGCTATCCAAGAAAACCAAGTGGTTTCTGGCGAAGTGATTTCTAAATCTAAAAGAGAAGTTGTAATCAACATCGGATTCAAATCTGAAGGTATTATCAGCGTTTCTGAGTTTCGTTACAATCCTGAATTAAGAGCAGGTGACAGAGTAGACGTTTACGTTGAATCTCAAGAAAACAAACAAGGTCAATTGGTTCTTTCTCATGCTAAAGCTCGTGCTTTAACGGCATGGAACAGAGTTAACTTAGCGTTAGAAACTGATGAGATCATCAAAGGTTATGTTAAATGCAGAACTAAAGGTGGTTTGATCGTTGATGTATTTGGAATTGAGGCTTTCTTGCCAGGTTCTCAAATCGACGTTAAACCAATTCGTGATTACGATGTTTATGTGAACAAAACAATGGAATTCAAAGTTGTTAAAATCAACAATGAGTTTAAAAACGTTGTAGTTTCTCACAAAGCATTAATCGAAGCTGAATTAGAATTACAGAAAAAAGAAATTATCGGTAAATTAGAGAAAGGACAAGTTCTTGAAGGTACTGTTAAAAATATTACATCTTACGGTGTGTTCATCGACTTAGGTGGTGTAGATGGTTTAATCCATATCACTGACCTTTCTTGGGGACGTATCAATCACCCTGAAGAGATCGTTAAATTGGATCAAAAAATCAATGTTGTTATTCTTGACTTCGATAATGATAAGAAAAGAATTGCATTGGGCTTGAAACAATTACAATCTCATCCTTGGGATGCTTTGAATACTGAATTAAAAGTGGGAGATAAAATCTCAGGTAAAGTTGTTGTTTTAGCTGACTACGGTGCTTTTATTGAAATCGCTCCAGGTGTTGAAGGGTTAATTCACGTTTCTGAAATGTCTTGGTCTCAACACTTACGTTCGGCTCAAGATTTCTTAAAAGTGGGTGATTCAGTTGAGGCTGAAATACTTACTTTGAACAGAGACGAAAGAAAAATGTCTTTAGGTATCAAACAATTGAACCAAGATCCTTGGCAACAAGTGGCTCAGAAATTCCCTGTGGGTTCTAAGCACTCTGCTGCAGTTCGTAACTTCACTAACTTCGGAATCTTCGTTGAAATGGAAGAAGGTATTGATGGTTTAATTCATATCTCAGATCTTTCATGGTCTAAAAAAATCAAACATCCTTCTGAGTTCGCTAAATTAGGTGACAAGATTGATGTAGTTGTTTTAGAAATCGATGTTGACAACAGAAAATTATCTTTAGGACACAAACAATTGGAAGAAAATCCATGGGATGTGTTTTGAAACAATGTTCGCTGTTGATTCAGTTCACCAAGGAACAATCATCGACTTACAAGACAAAGGTGCTATCGTTTCAATGACTTACGGTGTTGAAGCATTCGCTCCTAAAGCTCAGTTGGTGAAAGAAGATGGTTCTACAGCTAAAGCTGACGAGGCATTGGATTTCAAAGTAATTGAATTCAGCAAAGAAGCTAAAAAAATCGTTGTATCTCACTCTAGAGTTTACAAAGAAGCAACTGCTGAAGAAACAAAAGCTACCGCTGCTGCTAAAGCAAAAACAGCTGCTCCTAAAGCTGCTGCTAAAAAAGCAACTAAAGAGGTAGAGAACAAGCAAGAGAAAACAACATTGGGTGACCTTGATGTTTTATCAAACTTGAAAGATGCAATGGACAAAGCTGAAAAAGGAAAGTAAGCTGATTCAATAAGCAAAAAGAGAAAGCCTCAGTCAGCCGACTGAGGCTTTTTTTATTTCAGCTATTGCCCTTACTATTTAATAAACTTATATTCGTGCAAAATATTAAAACCAAAAAATGATGAAATTCTTAAAAATCACCTTGTTAGCTGCCATTGTTTTGTCGCTTACATATTGTACAAAAGAGGCAGTTGATGCTGCAAAGAAATCAGTTGAGATTACTTTTACCGGACCGAAAACTTTCGTGAGATTTACACTAGATACAACTAGTATTGTAGGTTCTTTTTCTAAGGATACCACAATTGCAACCATCAACTTAGATAGTTTAGCTAAAGCTAATAATGCAAGTCTTGAGGATATTTCTAAAGTAGAGGTTAAAAAAGTAACGTTGTTGTTTGAATCTCCAATTAGTGGTAATTTCGACATTTTGGATACTGTTCAAATTACTTTAACTAGTCCGACTTTACCCAACACAAAAATTAAAATTGCAGATGTAGTTAACATTCCTGCAGGATCAACATCATTTGAACTTCCAGTAGTTCCTACTGAAAATTTACTTGATGTTTTTAAACAAAAGAAAATTAGATTGTACGGTAAATTGGTAACCAACAAAAAAATTGAATACAAAACAATTATTGGTTTGTTGATTGAAACGAAAGTTACTGCTGGAGGTACTGAATAGTACACTTCTTTGCATAAAATATTAAATCCCCTGAAGGAAAACCTTCAGGGGATTTTTTTTGTTCTTAATATTTACGGCTAGTCAATAATATCGAATACTGGCTTATTAAATATAGTTGTGGTAGCAAGAAATAAATTTTGAATAATATCTGATTTTATTGAGTCTTATCTTCACCAGCGAGTTACTAATGTCTCCCAATTCTCCTCGGAGGAGGAGAGTGGGTAAAGGCCCGTGAAAGGGGAAGAGGATGGATTAATGGTAGTTGTTAATCCATCCTCTTTCAGCCCACAAGCAAAATCGCACTCTCCTCCTCCGAGGAGAAGTTGAGTTAGTGACGCAGGACCGAAAAAAAATATTTCATTAGAATAAAAATTTGCTTTCTATTTTTTTTTTTTTGATTTGCTAAGATTTACTCTGGATAAGAATTAATACAATTACAACACGATGAAACATATTTTTACTTCTTTGCAAAATATTATTGTTCATGATTTCTCTGGAAAAGAAATTTATAAAGGCACTTTAGAAGAATTTAATTCTTTGAGTTTTCATGGATTGTTTGTTGTGCAACCGCAAAAGGGCGCTGCTTATAAAATTTGCAGACAATAGATTAATCAAAACAATTAATTTCTCACAAAACCTCCTTCAAAAACGGAGCAGTGTGCCCTTTTCCTTTCTTCACCATCTCTTCTGGCGTTCCTTCAAAAACAATAGTTCCGCCTTCTTTTCCGCCTTCCGGTCCAACGTCAATAATCCAATCGGCGCATTTGATGACTTCCATGTTGTGCTCGATGAGCCACAATGAATTTCCGCTTTCTATGAGTTGATTAAAGGCTATGAGTAGGTTTTGAATATCGTGCAAATGCAAGCCAGTTGTTGGTTCGTCGAAGATGAAAAGGGTAGAGGTGGCCTCTGCTCCTTTGGCTAAGAATGATGATAGTTTTATTCTTTGTGCTTCGCCACCGCTGAGGGTGCTCGATGACTGTCCGAGAGTAATGTAGCCCAATCCTGTTTCTTTTAATGGTAAAATCTTGTTAACTATTCTTTGTTCTACAGACGATCTTCCTTTGCCATAGGTATGCGCCGCCATGAAGAAATCAATAGCATCTTCTACCGTTAAATTTAAAATATCGCTGATGTCTTTTTCGCGGTATTTCACTTCAAGTACTTCGTCTTTAAATCTTTTCCCGTTACACTCATCGCACTGCAAATGCACGTCGGCCATGAATTGCATAGATACAGTTACTGTACCCTCACCCTCACATTTTTCGCATCTTCCGCCATCAACGTTGAAAGAAAAGTGTGATGGTTTGTAGCCACGGACTTTGCACAATGGCTGTTCGCTCATCAAGGTTCTAATATCGTCGTAGGCTTTTAAATAGGTGACAGGATTAGATCTCGATGATTTACCAATCGGAT
>CAMBXP010000136.1 GCA_945871895.1 Chryseobacterium gleum
ATTTTTAGTATACTGATTTAATAGGGTAATAAATATAAATAAATTGAATTACTAGTTGTTACATCAACAGCAACAACAACGATTCTTATTGGCGAAAAACTCAGAGCAAGCAGCGCATTCAATCACCAACAATTCTTTAGTATTTATTAATATCAAATCCATGAATGAATAAAAATAGAGGACAAATATATATTAAAGTCTACAAGTTTAATAGATTAATTGCAAAAAATTTATAACATACTGATTTACAGTTGAATAATTTTACAAATAGAGTTTACAGGGATGCTTAAACAGCGAATAAAGAGCTGTTTTTATAGTGAATTGGTAGAGTAATAAGCAACTATCCTTTACAAAGCGAAGATGTTTTTAAATACTGTTCATCGGGAAAATACATAAACAGACAAGCGCCATCTTTTAAAATTTGAATAAGCGGTTCACACATTTCTGGTGAAACGGCCGGACAACCCAAGCTTCTTCCTAAGCGCCCATTTTGTTTTATGAAATTTTCGGTAGCGTAATCGGCGGCGTGTATCACTATGGCGCGTTGCTCTGCTAAATCATTAATAGATGGTTCCATACCACTAAGCTTTAACGACAAACCATGCTTGCCCATGTACGAATCTCCTGTGGTGTAAAAACCTAAACTCGATTGATAAGAATTCGCTTCATTGGAAAAAGATTGCGCATATTCTTGTCCGGAATTTCTTCCATGCGCCACAAACGTTCGAAACAAAAGAGTATCTCTATTTAAATCGAGCACATACAAACGTTTCATATTGGCCGATTGAGATAAATCGGCAATGGCCAAAATTTCTTTCTTGTTTAATTTACTTTGATGATTTAAAGTGAACCAACCGGTATAAGCTTTTTCGAAGGCATCTAACGACAAACCCGATTTCGATAAATTCAACTTCTGGTATTTTGTTGCTACATCATTACAAATAGAATCGGATGTTGCAACCTCTTGATTTGCCACTACTCCATCTTGAAAGGAAAACAACACAAATACAAAAGTAATGGGCAATAGTATTTTATATAGATATGAAGTTATTTTAGACATCTACGTAAGATAGTTCTTTTTAAGAGGAGAAAGTATTAGTTGTGGAACTTTAACATATTGATTCTTAGCTAACTTTACAATTAATTGGATTTTTGTATATTTGTTACATGGGAAAAATTATTGATAAAATAGTTTCATCGAAAAGCAGTAAAACAGATAAAGTAAAATCATCTGTTAAAAAAGCTGTATTCCAAACCAGAACAAAAAAAGACATTGAAACTAGCAGATGTTCTGCTTACGAATATTTAGTATAGTGCAATGATTCATTCGGGTTACTCCTTTAATTTCATTCACACTAAAGCTATCAAAGAGAAATATCACCTACGAGAGCATAAATACGCATTCAAAACACGCCTTAACAAACGATATATCGTAAACGTAGAAGAATACCAACACAAGCTTTTTGTAATAAAGTTCTACCTCAAAAGCCACGAGCATTCTAAGAACAAATACAATCTTCTAGCTAATAATGGCGATGCTTTTAGAATACTTTCTACCTGTGTAAATATCATTCTACATACTCTAGCAAAAACTCCAACGGCTTCTTTTGGTTTTATTGGTGAACATAGCATTGGAGAAGAAAAAAACAACACCCAAAGATTTAGAATTTATAAACGTGTTACCGAAAACTATTTTCCCGCTGATAAATTTGAACATGCTTTAAACGTTGAAAACAGTTCTTACCTTATTCTTAATAAGAAAAACAAAACAGAGAATTTAAAAGAAAAGGCGCAAGTAATGTTCAATCAAATTTACCTCGGACTAGAATAATTTAAGCCCATTTACACCTCTATCACAGCAACATCTTATTCATTTTCTTATCGTGCCCATACACATCATTTCTAAATTGTATCGCTCCAGCAGCATCTACCCAAGAAGTGAAATACACAATATATACTTGCATTTTCTGTGGTAAGCGAACCCACAGCTCAACTCCCCCATTCATGTTTTGTTTAATTTTTTCGTTGGTCCACGCTGTATCATTCTTCAATAAAATTTGAGCCAACTCATAAGGTTTTTCCACCCTTATACAGCCATGACTAAAGGTGCGTGTGGTTTGAGAAAACAATTGTTTGGCTGGAGTATCGTGCAAATAAATATCGTGCGAATTAGGAAAAATAAATTTCACCAAACCCAATGAATTTGAAGGTCCGGGTTTTTCTCTTATCACATAAGGAAATTTTTTATCGAGGTATTCTTTCCATCTGATTGATGAAGTCTTTACTACTTCTCTATCGTTGGTAACAATCTCCATGTTGTGCTGCTCCAAATAATTTTCATTCTTTAGAATGGAAGGAATAATTTCCTTTTTGATGATGCTATTGGGAATGTTCCAGTACGGACTAAAAACAACATATTCCATATTGGCATTAAAAATAACGGTACCCGTAGATTGTTTACCCAACACCACTTTACAAGAGAAATTCAACTTGTTGTTTTTATACAATAACAATTTAAAATCGGGAATATTTACCATCAAATAATCTCCATGAAAATCTTTGGGCAACCACCTACTTCTCTCGATATTGATTAACATTTGATTTATTCTTTCATGCACCGAAACCCTAAGCGCATCGATAGTTTTAGCACCCAACACCGAATCGCATTGCAAGCCATGTCGATGCTGAAAAACACAAATAGCCTGCGTCAATTTTTCATCAAAAATGCTTGTGGTATCTTTTTCTTTTAAATCACCCATGATGTGCAACTGACTTTTTAAAGGAATTAAAAGAGAAGAAGAATCGCCCATCTCTAGTCCTACCATATCTTTACTAATTAATGGCCAACCTCCACTCTTCTGCATGGCCATATATTTATTCAAAGCTTTTTTAAGTAAGGCGTACTGCCTAAAAACAGGTTCGTCGTTTTTGTTAAAACTTAATTTTCTTTGCAGCAAAGTATCGAGCAAAGCCTCGTAATTCAGCGTTTTTCTATCAACGTACCATCCTAGCTCTTTTGATTTTTTTTCTGAAACACCCTTCCAATTGCGTTGGGCATAATCGAAAAAATTAGCACTTAACAGCAACTCCAGTTCCAACACGTTCTCATCAGAAATATCCTCATAGCAAGCTTTAGGCGATAACAAAATAAATAAATCACGCATCTCGTGATGAACAGTAGACACACTCTTTTTACCCTGAATTAACTCACTATTGATTAAATCGATGAGTTTATTTGCCGACGATTCCAGGCCTTTTTCATTCACCCAGGCGTAGCGGTAATTTCTGTTTTTGTAAAAAGAGAGTAGCTGATTTTTCCAGAAAGCACGTTGAGGGTGATGGGCGATAAAAGCATTGATTTGAGTAGAATCTAAAACGACTAATTTTTTATTTTGAAAGGGAGATGTTTTGCACAACACCACTTCTGCCACCTCATTCTTTGTTGAACAGGAAATACAAATAAGAAGTAGTACTGCTAAACTTCTCATAATTAATGAATGTCGGACATAGAATTACCAATTAAATGCGCCCAAGGTTTTAAAACATTAACATGATCGAACACCACTTTTAAAATGGCGATGAGTGGAATAGACAAGAACATACCCGGCAAACCGGCGATAGATCCTCCTACAATTACCCCCACGATAGAAGCTAGAGCATTAATACGCACCTGATTGCCCACAATTTTGGGCACCAAAATATTGTTGTCAATGAGTTGTACTATTACATTCACCAACAGTACTCCAAATACCAGCGACAAATCGGTGGAGTTGCCTAAAGTAGCTAATATGGAAATCACCGCAGCACTTATGATACCAATATAAGGAATAAGGTTAAAGAGAGCGGTAATGAGTCCGAGCAAGAGAGCATACTCCACTCCAATCAACATCAAACCTGCGGTAGTAAGTGCAGCCACAACACTCAATTCAATGAGTAAACCGAGAATATATCGTTGAATCACTGTTTTGACTTTCGATAAAATATCCACCAAATCACCTTGTTGATGAGCACTTACTACTTTATGTAAAAACTCAATAAATAGAGAGCGGTAAAGCAAAATCAAAAAGGTGTATACTGGTATAAGCACCATCATAAACAAGCCGTTGGTGAAAGAACTAATGGTATTACCCATCCATTGATTGTTGCCGCCAAAAGCCTTTCCTGTAAATTGAAAAAAGTAAGTTTCTTGCGCCGAATAATTAACCTTATAATGTTGTAAAATCCATAGTTGAATATTGGCGTAATGCGAATTGAGATTGTGTTTGATGGCCGTCCAGTCGTTGGTTATTTCAGATATTTTCCACGAAACTAAAAAAATAATTCCCGAGAAAAACAGCACAAAAAGAAACACCGAAATGAGGCAAGACAAAGTATTGTTCAACCTTAATTTTATATGAAAAAAGAAAACTAGCGGACGCAGTAAAATGGCGAACAGTAAAGAAAGTAAGAGAGGTATAAAAATATTTTGGGCCAAATACAAAACAAGTACTACCAAACAAATGCTTAGCAATACCAAGGTAAATTTTAAATAAGAAGGGACGATCATAAATTGCTTTCAACAGAAGGTTCAATCGACTTCTTCTTAGTGAAAAACTTAAGTACACCAGCAAGTAACATCTTAATAGAATCTGTATTTTTTGCCACAACAGTAGAAACACCCATTTGAACAACAGTGCCCAGCACATTAGACAATAAACTGTGATTTTTACCCATCACCAAAACCTTAGAAACATAGCCCGATGCCAAACCAAAAGTACCTGCCAAAATTTTGTTTTTAATCGTATCATGAAATTGATCTTTCAACTGCATCCATTCATCATGTTTTTGCATTTCTAAAGCAGCAATCATTGCTCTAAGCACTTCTGTGGCATTGGCATTTCTCATGACATTAAATAATTGATAATGTAATTGTTAAAATGCTTTTTTATATTTTTTCTGCAAGAAACAAGCACCAGGGCCAACACCAAATAAAAAGCTGAAACAGTTAAAAAGCCTAAGTAAACTTTACCAAAAAATTCACCAAGCCATAAGGAAGCAGCAATATTTAACAACATCATTCCTACTATAAAAACAGCTAAAATAGTGAGTTTCACAAGCAATGTTGAACCTATATCTCCCGATTTTTCTATGACTTTTAATTTCACCAGTTCAATACTTGTTTTACCGTATTGTTCTACTTTTTCAAAAAGAGGTTCGATAATGTTTTGCGCTAAATTCATAAGTTGCAAAAAAAAGATGAATGATGAAGTGTAGGGCGATAGTTCCT
>CAMBXP010000137.1 GCA_945871895.1 Chryseobacterium gleum
AAACGTGACGCTGGGCGCGGCTACGTTGACCGTGGGCGGCAATGGGTCCAGCACATCTTACAGTGGTGTGATTAGCGGAACAGGTGGGCTTACCAAAACCGGCGCTGGAACCCTTACTCTTTCGGGTGCCAACACCTATAGCGGAGGGACAACGATTTCCCAAGGAACGATTTATGCCACCCCATTGGCGAATACCGCTTTTGGTTCTGGCGCAATAACGATTGGCAGCGGAACAACCCTCTATCTAAGCCGCAACTACATCGCAAATAATATCGTGAACAATGGTGGAAATATTTCACTTCAGAACGGTTTCGGATCTTCGATCTCTGGGAACATCACGAACAATGCCCTACTCACAGTTGAAGTGATGTACACGACACAAACTCTCAGTGGCAATATTTCGGGTGCAGGTGGAATAACTTGCTGGACACAGATTTCATTGAATGCGAGCTGTGGTGCTATTTTGTTGCTGTCAGGAACCAATTCGTACACAGGCCCTACAACCGTCAATTCTGCCACGCTCAAAGCGGGCTCAACCTCAGCATTTGGCACCAATTCAGCCTTAACATTAGCAAACTCACCACTAGGGTGCAACCAAACGCAGGCCATTTTAGATATCACTGGTTTCAGTAATTCCATCGGTTCCCTTGCTGGCGGCGGTGCAACTGGTGGAAACGTGACGCTGGGCGCGGCTACGTTGACCGTGGGCGGCAATGGGTCCAGCACATCTTACAGTGGTGTGATTAGCGGAACAGGTGGGCTTACCAAAACCGGCGCTGGAACCCTTACTCTTTCGGGTGCCAACACCTATACCGGCAACACTACCATCTCTGCCGGAACCTTGCAGTTGGGCGCTGCTGGTGTTATTGCAAACACTAGCAATATGGTGATGAGCGGCGGTACTTTGTCTTCTGGTTCTGGCGCTGGATTCAATGAAACTATAGGTACATTAACTGTTACCGCAAATTCTACTTTGAATTTAGGTACAGGTTCTCATTCTGTCAACTTTGCAGCGAGCAATGGTGCATCATGGACAGCCGGAAGGTTTTTGGGTGTTACAGGCAGGACAGGTGAGCTTAATGGCACAAGTGGCGCGGCGGGTAAGATCTTTTCAGGTTCCAGCGCTGAATTATCTGCAGGTAAATTAGCGCAAATATATTTTGATAATGCTGTAACAGGTGCACCTCACAAAGCAACACAATTAAGCACTGGTGAAATTGTTCCAACAGAAAACCCTCTTCCTGTTGAATTGATTGAATTTAAAGCTACAGCCAACAGCGCAGTAAAAAATGTTGATCTTACTTGGGTAACGGCATCGGAAATTAACAACTATTATTTCGTTATTGAACGATCAACAAATGCAAACGATTGGTCTCCCTTAGATTCGGTTGATGGCGCAGGAAACTCTAATGCGGTGTTGTCTTATCATTATCCCGATAACAATCCTTATTCGGGTACTTCTTACTACCGTTTAAAACAAAGAGATTTTGATGGAACAAGCAGCTACTCAAACGTAGAAGTTGTAAATTTTGAAGGACTTGAAATCATTTCACTTTTTCCAAACCCCAGCAACGGCGAAGTAAGCATTAGCATTAAGTCATCTGCAACAGGCACCCTCGAATTAAAAGCTTACGACTCACTAGGAAAATTAGTGAGCAACGAAGTTTTTCAAGTGAATGAAGGGGTGAGCAATATCAATACTCAAATTAATGCTAGTGATGGCAAGTATTTCATTTCGGTCATGATGAGCAATGGGCAATATTACGATTATGATGTGATAGTGATTGAGAAGTAAAGCTTAATGGTTATTCGCAATTGCACCATTTAAATTAAAGTAGTGACGGGCCCCGAAGGAACCTCATTTTAATTAGCGATTTATCATAGGGTTGCTTCGGGGTACCATGCAAAGACGAACTGGGTAAAAATCACTTCATCTTCAACCTTCCCCATCTCACTTCGTCTTTAAAAGCAAATTGTAATTCTTCGTGGAATTTATCTAGAGCATACACTACTTGCTCTGCCCAGTTGAGGTATTCAATTTTTGTTTTGTAATCCCAGTCGGGAATGTTTTCACCGCAGATATCGCGCACATTAGATATCTTGTCGCACACTCTAATTATTTTAGCGTTGTAAGAGAGTTTAGGCGCATTTTCAATTTGCTTTCTTCTGCTTTCTACTTTCGATAAAGACTTGTCATCAGTTACTTCTTGCACGATGGAAGCTATCACATCACCAAATTTGTTTTTGATATCATCGATAGTGGCATCGGTATCTTCTACAACATCGTGCAATATTGAAGCGCAAATAAGTTCATCGCTCGCGTCGGGAATAAATTGGCTGATAATGTTGGTTACTTTAATAGGGTGATTGATGTAAGGAACCGATTCCATTCCTTTTCTGCGTTGTGCTTTATGTTGCTCTGCTGCGTAGTTTAAAGTTTTGAAGAGTAGAGGGAGATTTGCCATGCTGATGGGTTTGGTTTGCAAGATAAATAATTTTGGGATTATTCGAATTGCCATTTAATAAAGAAATCCTAGCATCCATAAAGGTATTTTATTACCTAATGCAATTTCAATATCATCGGCTATGACGAATGCATTTTTTTTACCACTTATTTGTTGTTGCGACTTTTGTTTGCCTCCTATTTCAAAAAGATATTTTTTATCTACAAGAAAATCACCTTTATCTGGATACGCAACTTGATGTTTTAAACTCAGTTGATTCATTGCAAAAGTTTCGCGCACTGCTCCTTTTTCGGGTTTATTTAAACTTAAGGCATAGGCTAGATTTGAATTTTGCAGGTATATTTTTTCTGGTTTATTTAAAAGACTAATACCACCTGTATCACTGTAAAGCATTTGCAAAATACCTGCTTGAGAAAGGTATTGTAAATATTTTACAAGTGTTTCTCTACTTAAGCCAACTTGTGCACTTAGTTTGCTAATGTTGGGTTTGTAGGGCACTAAGTCGGCTATAATGATCAATAACTTTTTCATCATTTGCACGGCGCTGTATTCGATATGTTGAATGGATGGTATGTCTGATTCCATCACCAGCTGAATAACTTGTTGTATTCTTTGGTAATATCCTTTGTCGTCTTCTTTGTAGAAGGGGTAGTAGCCCCCTTTTAAATAGTTGTTGAAATGTTGAAGTGGCTTGTGCTTATTGCTTATTTTGTTGCTTATTTCCGTGCTATTGTGCAGCAGTTCTTCCAATGTATAAGAATCTAATTTCAGGTTGTTTTCAATTTGCATGAATTCTCTAAATGATAAGCCTTGCAGGGTGTAAACAAGCGATCTTCTGCTTAAATCGCCTTCTCCTTTGATGATTTCGATGGCCGACGATCCTGTAAGCACCATTTGTAGTTTAGGAAATCTATCGTAGAGATTTTTTATTTCTCTAGTCCAACCCTCATATTTGTGCACCTCATCCAGTAGCAACTTTTTACCTCCTTGCTGCACCCACCATTCGCCCAGCTGTACAATGCTGTATTTGTTAAACCATAAATCATCGAGCGAAGCATATAGCACTTCGGTGCTTTTAAAATTATTTTGTTTGATGTGTTTGAGTAAAAGAGTTGTTTTACCTACTCCTCTAGATCCTTTGATGATAATTAAACGGTTATTCCAGTTTATTTCCTCGTTTAAGTATCTGTCAAATTGTATATCAACTTGCTCTGTTTGCTGAATACTCCTTGTGATTAATGCATCTAAATTTTCCACCTGATATTGTGTTGTAAGGTCTAATTTACAAAATATAATCAAAAATGCAATTTTTATTTTACAAAATAATGCAAAAATCGCAAAGTATAATTTACAAAAATAGGTTTTACTTCACTATCATCCCATTCAATCGCATCAATTCAATCTCGTTGGTTTTGGCGTTGTAACGTGCATTCACCAATCGCACTTGCGCATCTTCGAAACTTTTTTGTGCAGCTTTTAATTCAAGTGTTGAGCTGCTTCCCAAGCGAAATCTCTCCATAGCGATTTCCACATTTTCTTTCGCTAAGTTAAAGTTCTCTTCCTCTAGTTTTAATATTTCTTTGGCGTTGTTGTAAGCCAAATAAGCTTTCAATAAGGAGATCTCAATTACACTTTTGTTTTGCTCGAAAAGTAGCTTAGAATTTTCAATGCTGAGTTTTGAATTTTGAATTTGGCGGGCATCATTTCCTCCATTAAAAATATTCCAAGATAGCGTTAATCCTGCGTTTAAACCGAGGTTTTGATTGAGTAAGAGAAATCCCGCCTGGTTTTTATTTTGCGTGAAATTGTAGTTGGCGTTGGCTTCTAATTTGGGTAAAAAGTTTGATTGATTTTCTTTTAAACTCAATTCATTAATGCGAATATTTCTGTGGTAAAAGCTCAATTGATGATTGCTATCGATAACAGTCTTTTTTAAATCTTCAATTTTTGGATGATAAGAAATAGTAATGTTGTTACTTACTTCAAATGACGTTTCTACAGAACGTGCTAAGGTTTGATTCAAAGCAAATTTGTATTCGCGTAAAGTGTTTTGTTGCGCAAGGAAATTCGATTGTACTTCGTTCATATCGACTTTAGCTTGCAACAAATCGGTTTTTGCCGATGAACCAATATTGAATTTTGTTTGTGCGATGCTAACACGTTCTTTATAAAGAGCTAAATCGCTTTCTAATGATTTTACCAGTTGATTTTGTTTTACAATAAGGTAGTATTGATTCATTACAGTGCTTAAAGTATTTTCAATTTGTATTTTCAATTGAACTTCACTTAACGCATTTAATTCATTGAGTTTTTCATAAGTAGTAAACATTTTCATGCCGTCGAAGATCGTCCATGCTAGCGCAATGCCTGAGTTGATGCCTGTTGAACCCGCGTTGGGTTTTGCAATGATGGAGCCGTTCGATAATTCCTGACGAACATTGTTGTTGGCCCATGTTCCGCCGGCGTTTAAATTCAACTGAGGAAGCATGCCTGCGTTGCCTGGGGTATAATTGTTTTGAGTAATATTCGCCTCGTTTTTTGCCATTAAAATAGAATGGTTGTTTTTTAAGGCAATTTCAATGGCTTGCTCAATGGTTAGGGTGTCTTGAGCGAAAGAAGAGAAAGTGAAAAACGAGAAAATTAGAATAGAAAACGAATTAATACCCAGTACGTCATTGCGAAAATTTTGTACCCAAAATTGAAGCAATCTCATCGTAATAAATTGTTTTTTTGAATGTTTCTTAATAATAATGATAGTGCTGTATTTGTTATTTCTATGATGAGATTGCTTCAATTTTGGG
>CAMBXP010000138.1 GCA_945871895.1 Chryseobacterium gleum
GAGAACCCGTTAACCGATTTTTTGCAATCTATTTGTCAAAATTACAATATTTATTTTTTCTATCTATCTATCTATCTATCTATCTATCAGGGTATTTAATTGCTGATCTTAGAGATAGTTTCATTAAATTGCACCGATAAATTGCACAATCACCACACTTTTATTGCTTGTTTGATATTTTATCCCTCAATAATTTTCATTAATAATTCTTCAAAAGATATTCCCACTGCCTTTGCCTGCTGAGGCAAAATGCTCTTTGCGCTCATACCTGGTATGGTATTCACCTCAATTAAATAGAATTCATTTTCCTTTAGAATGAAATCTATTCGTGATACATTTCTACAACGCAGTATTTTAAATGCTTTTACCGCAATGGACTGACATTTCTTAGTGAGTTCATCAGGTAAGTTTGCTGGTGTTTCTTCTTGCGCACCATCGTCTCCGTATTTATCGGCAAAATCAAAAAATTCATGCTTTGGTTTTACTTCTGTCATGGGCAGAGCCTTTATGGTGCCATCAAACCCCATTACTCCGCAGGTGAATTCTCTACCTTGAATAAATTCTTCTACAATGATCTCGTCATCATGTTGAAATGCGATTTCTAAGGCTTTAATTAATTCTTCCTCGTTTCTAGCCTTTGATGTTCCTACGCTGGATCCACCATTATTAGGTTTAACGAAACATGGGTACTTTGCTTTGGGTAAATATTCACTCGATCCATCACCTCTATACACCACAAAAGAAGATGGTACTGTAATACCACTTTCTTTTAAGAATCTGTTCGTCCAGTTTTTATTCATGGTTAAAGCTGATGTCAATACTCCACTAGAGGTATAAGGTAAACCAATCAAGCTAAAATAACTGCCCAAAACACCATTCTCTCCTGGCGCTCCATGAATAAGATTTAAGGCTTTATCGAAATTTATTTTCTTTCCATCTACAAGGATGGAAAAGTCGTTTTTATCGACAGGAAACTCAGTCCCCGAATCATTTCTGTACACCCACTTTTCTTTTGAAATAAAAATAGGGTAGATGTTGTAAGCACTTTTAGCCAAAGCGTTTTTAGCTTGGTAAGCACTTTTTTCAGATATCTCAGCTTCTTTACTAAATCCGCCGTAAACTAGGGCTATATTCTTCATACCAAAAATTTATTTTGTAAAAATATACCTTTAGCAGCATTAAAATCTTTCAAATTGAAGATATAATTTATATTTGCTTGTTAATAAGTGGTACATAAGCAATGAAATTTCTATTTAGTAAAGCCTTTTTTTTGAGTTTGTTTTTAATGTTGCTTATTGCAGCCGGACTCATTTTTTTCGTGATTTCCTATCTAGGGAATTTTACCCATCATGGAGAAAAATTACCTGTGCCTAATGTTATCGGGGAAAAGGTTGAAGATTTAGATGCTCTCATTACCGAAGAAGGTTTTGAGTATATTATCAACGATTCTGTTTTCGATAATAAAAAGCCTAAAGGTATAGTAATCGATCAATCTCCTTCTCCAGAGAGTTTTGTTAAAGATGGCAGAACAATGTATATAACGATTAATGCTAGAACAAAGAAGAAAATTACCATTAAAGAATCGGTTAAAGATTTGTCACTTCGTTCGGCAATGTCTATTCTTCAATCGTATGGTGTTAAAGTTAAAGTAACCAACAAACCTTCTACTCCAGCCGGAGTAGTTTTAGGATTGAATTACATGGGCAAAAAAATTATTCCTGGTGAAACATTAATAGATGAGGGAGATATTGTGGAGTTAATTGTTTCAGGATCCTCCAGGGCTTCCATTTATTACGAACAATTTGCTGGAACCTTAAAAGAAGCAAGCAATAGGGCCGAATCGCTAGGTTTTTTGGTAGAACCTATTCAAATGGGTAGCTTGTGTAAAACAGAAGCCGACAGCATGAGTGCCTTCGTAGTGCGTCAGATACCCGAATACAAAAACGGAATGATGTTGAAGCCTGGCACACCCGTGCAGCTGTTTTTTACTTGTGATACCATTGCGATTCCAAAATAGATGTAATATCTTTTTTGTCCGCTCGTTTAACCTTCCTATTTTTACTTTATGAGGAATACGTTGATATTGCTTTTTGTTTTATTCTCTGCTCTGGTAAGTGCGCAAGAAGTAGTGGTAGGTTTAAATAACAATCCACAATTAAAGAAAAGCATCTCACAGCCTCAGGCTATAGATATTTTGGGTACTAAGCATTTGTATATCTACAAGCAAGCAAAAACAACACTTCCATTTGCAGATGACTTCTCTGCAAATCGCATTAAAACCTATACAAAAGATACAACTTCACCACTCTTTTCTTCAACCGAACATTATTATTTATTTGAAGTAAATTCACAACATCCCGATACAGTTAAATATTCTACTGATACCACCTATCATTACACTTTAGGTAAGGCAGATAGTGCAGTAAATCCTGCTTTCGATATTTACAAATACGATTTCGCTATTTATCCTCCCGTGATTTACGATACTATAAAAGGTGTTTTTCCTGCTTATAGTGTTGTCGATCAGTCAATGGCAAACCCTGATACATCCTTTTTAAACGCTGCTTATGTGGTGAATGTGCTTTACTTGGCGCATTTGTTTAACGACGACAATAGTTTGTGGACGGGGAGAGGCGTTTATAGAAATTCTAATTATCCTATTAATCCTCCTACAATAGGTGTGGCTACTTTTGATGCATTAGATGAAAATGGAGAATTGTATCTTGGGTCGAGTGCCATAGCTCGAGTATGTGATTCTTTGGTGTCTAAGCCCATCGATCTTAGCACCTTGTTAGCCGTTGATAGTTTGTACTTAAGTTTTTTTGTTGAAAACAAGGGTTTTGGCGATGCGCCAGAAGCAAAAGATACCATGGTACTTCAGTTTTACAATGCTGCACATAATTGGGTGAATGTTTGGACTAGCGCAGAGCAAAGTTCATGGCCTACAGATACTTTTTTACAATTTATTGTGCCATTAAATTCATCGTTGTTTTTTCATGATAGTTTTAAATTTCGCTTTTATAGTTATGCATCAGTTTCAGGGTATAGTGGTGATTTAGGCAATAGGGATCACTGGCACTTAGATTATGTAGTGTTAGACAAAAACAGAACGCAAGATGATGATTATATTTCCGACGTGGCATTTAAATATCCGCCTTCAACTCTTATCAACGGGTACTACAATGTGCCTTGGCCTCATTTTAAGTCGGCTTCTAATTTAATGTTGCCAAGTTCAACGGCAGAAGTGAGCAATATTTCTAATGCTGCTGCTTCGGTAAATTTTGCAGTAGATATCAAAGAAGACATATCATCGGTTTATGCATCAGGCAGCGCTCAAAATTTTTCTATCGGGGCCAATAGTTCTCATCAGTTTATAGAGAATTACGGTTCTTTTGCATACGCTTCGGCCGAAAATGACACTGCTATTTTCGATGTGCGCTATGCCTTAAATACTTCGCTTAATGGCAATAATACACAAAACGATACAGCGTATTCTAAACAACATTTTTCTAATTTTTATGCTTATGATAATTCTACTGCTGAAGCTGGCTATGGCTTTTATGATGCAGGTGCTGAATTCGATTATCAGTTTGCTGTACTCGAAAACAAAGGTGATACGATAAGAGGTTTGTGGATATACTTCAACGATGTTATCAATCACAGCAATTATCTAACTCCGTTCACGTTTCGTATTCGTAAAGATAACGCAGGTTTGCCTGGAACAATAGTTTGGGAGTCAGCAACAATGTATGCCGACAGTTCGAAAGGTTTAAATAAGTTTTTGTTTTATGAATTCGATGAACCTCAATTTTTAAAGGGTGTGTTTTACATCGGCTTTCATCAAACAACCAGCGAATACCTAAATGTTGGTTTAGATTTAAACACTATTTCCACCAATAAAATGTTTTATAAAACTATAAACGGATTTACAGGTTCTGCAGTGAAAGGATCTGTTATGCTGCACCCTGTTTTCGGTAAAAAAGTAGTTCTTCCTCAAAAAGTGGATGAAAATGAGAATATGAAGATTGCTCTTTACCCCAATCCAGCTTCAAGCTATTTTTATCTTGAAAGCGCAAGTGATTTTAATTTAACCATTCTCGATATCCAAGGCAAAGAGTTGCAGTCGCAGTATTGCACTCAAGGTCGAAACACCATAGCAGCAGACTCATTGCCAACGGGAGTTTATGTAGTGAAAATGCTTAACGCTTCCACACAAGAAATTCAATATCAAAAGTTAGTTTTGCAATAATGGAAGAATTAGAAGAAGAAAGGAACGATGAACTTTTTGAGCATTTTAAAATTATTGCCGATAAGGGACAACAATTGCTAAGAATAGATAAATTTCTCTTAAATAGAATAGAAAATACTTCGCGCACCAAAATTCAAAATGCAGCCGAAGCTGGTTCTATTGTGGTAAATGGCAAAGCAGTAAAATCAAATTACCGCGTGAAACCTTTCGATGAGGTTTCTATCGTGTTGCCTTATCCTCCTAGAGAAATTGAGTTGTTGCCAGAAAATATTGCTATTGATATTGTGTATGAAGATGATGATGTAGCTTTAGTAAACAAAAATGCTGGTTTGGTAGTGCATCCTGGTTACGGCAATTATACGGGCACTTTGGTGAATGCCATGATGTATCATTTTAATGAATTAGCACCCAAAAAAGATGGGGATATTATGCGGCCTGGTTTGGTTCATCGCTTAGATAAACTCACCAGCGGTATCATGGTGATTGCAAAAAATGAGTTTGCATTAACACATCTTTCTAAACAATTTTTTTACAGAACCATTGAAAGAAGGTATCATGCTTTAGTGTGGGGTAATGTAGAAAATGATGAAGGCACTATCATTGGCAATATTGGTCGCAGCAAGAAAAACAGAAAGTTGATGGATGTTTATCCCGAAGGAAGTGAAGATGGAAAACATGCGGTAACCCATTACAAAGTTTTACAACGCTTTTCATACGTTACCTTGGTTGAATGTAAACTAGAAACGGGTAGAACACATCAAATCAGAGTGCATTTTCAGCATATAGG
>CAMBXP010000139.1 GCA_945871895.1 Chryseobacterium gleum
GCATAAATTGCCTGTTAAAATAGTTGGTAACGGAGGTGGATATGGCTATGGAATTATGGGAGCAACTCACCATAATATTGAGGATATTGGAGCAATGCGTATTTTGCCAAACATGGTAGTTTATGTGCCATTTATGGATAGTGATATTCATGACGTAGTTCAATTAATGAACAAAGATGCTAACCCTAATTACCTGCGACTAAATACAGGTGCAAAAATAAAACAAACAATTCCTCCATTTCAACAGTGGAGAAAGATTAAGGAAGGAAAGAAAGCTATTGTAATTGGCACCGGACCAGTAGTTGAGAACATTATTAACAGTGAATTTGCAGAGGAATTAGAAATTTGGATAGTAGGGATTTTCCCTGTCATCACCATACCTGATGAAATTATTCAATCCTTAAACAATAGTAGAAAATTAATCATTGTAGAAGAACATACAGGACAATGTAGTTTAAGAGAAACTATTTCATATCTGATCATAAACCAATTAACTACGTCTATTAAAATACATTCACTATCTGCAAATGGTTATCCTAGCGGAAAATATGGAGATCAATCGTTTCATCAAAAAGAAAACGCTTTAGCTGGAGAAGGTTTAAACACGTCGGTTAATAAATTTTTAGATACAATTGTATAAATTACTTTTATAAAAGTACATGAATATAGAAACAAGTATAAAGGAGAATATTCTATCGCTTCAGGGTCCTATAGTAATTTTTGGAGCTGGCGGTTTTATTGGATCCAACCTTTTTCGAAATATCTTAAAATACCGACAAGATGTTATTGCTGTAACAAGTAAAGATTTCATTACTTGGAGATTAGATGATTTGAATTTATAAAAAATAGTTTGTTGCGACATCACTGAAAAAAAACAACTCCAGGATCTTTTTGAGAAATATCACTTTAAAACCATCTTTGACTACGCTGCATATGGTGCATATAGCAGTCAGAATAATACTGAACAGATTTATAAAACCAATTTATTAGGTTTAATCAACATCATAGAAGTTGCTGAACAGTTTTCCATCCATTCTTTTGTTCATGCAGGAAGTTCTTCTGAATATGGATTAAACTGTGCTGCTCCAGCAGAATCAGATACTTTGACTCCAAACTCGCACTACGCCGTTAGTAAAGTAAGCGGCGCTTATTTAGTGAAGTTTTATGGAACTATAAAAGATTTTCCAATTACAAACCTTAGATTTTATTCTATTTACGGACCTTACGAAGATCCCGACAGATTAATACCTCAACTCATCACCAAAGGAAATGAGGGTAAATTTCCACCATTAGTTCAACCCGACATTTCAAGAGATTTCGTTTATATAGATGATGCTGTGCTGGCTTCACTAAAAGCATCCATCAACATCAAAAATATTAAGGGCGAATCACTAAACATCGCCAGTGGCAAGAAAACAACCATTAGAGAAATAGCAAACGAAATCAAAGAAATTTTCAATATTGAAAATCAACCTGAATGGGGCGATTTTCCAAACAGAAAATGGGATTTAAAAGAATGGTATGGCGATGCCAGTCAAGCTAAAAAACTGATAGATTGGGAATGTTTCACCTCGCTACAAGATGGATTAATTAAGACAAAAGAATGGCAATTGAAATATGCACTTCCTTTGCTCAATAAAAAGATTCATCAAGACAGAATAAAACATAAATTATCAGCTGTTATTGCTTGCTACAAAGATGCTCAAGCAATACCGATAATGTACGAGAGATTGACCAAGGTGTTTAAGAAAATAGAAGTTGATTATGAAATTATTTTTGTAAACGACTGTTCTCCCGACAATACCAATGAAGTACTTCAAAATATTGTCAATTCCGATAATAAAGTTATTGCCATTGAACATTCACGCAACTTTGGTTCACAATCTGCTTTTTTATCGGGAATGGAACTCTCTACAGGTGATGGCGTTGTGTTGTTGGATGGCGATTTGCAAGATCCGCCTGAGCTGATTGAAGAGTTTTATAAAGAATTCCTTAATGGCAATGATGTAGTGTATGGTAGACGAGTGGCCAGAGATGGAAATAAAACACTTGTGAGATTTTACAAAATTTTTTATCGACTTTTCAGGAGTATTAGTTATGTTCCAATTCCACTTGATGCAGGTGACTTTTCGCTCATGCATCGAAAAGTAGTTGACGAATTAGTGAAAATGCCTGAAACAGATCAATTCTTGAGAGGTTTAAGAGCTTGGGTAGGATTTAAACAGACTGGGGTAGATTACGTGAGACCCGAAAGAATGTTTGGTGTGACGACTAATAACATGAGAAAAAATATTTCATGGGCAAGAAAAGCAATTTTTAGTTTTAGTTTTGTTCCACTTGAATTGCTAAGTTATTTCGGTTGGGCTTTAACAATATTCTCATTTATTGCCATCATAATTCAAATTGTACTTTACTTCATTTTGCCTGGAAATCCGCACGGAATAACTGCAATAATTGTTTTGATACTGTTTTTTGGTGGTATACAAATGCTAGGAATATCAATTCTAGGTGAATATCAAGCCAAAATATTTGAAGAGACTAAAAAGCGGCCAAAATTTATTAGAAAAAGTATTTTTAAAAAAGATTAGATTAAATTCATCAATCACCTAAATTTATGTCTGAAAACTTCCGCCCAGTGAACAATACCCCTCCTGCTAACTTTATAGGACGTTTAAAGTTTTTTGGACGTATGATTCTTGATTTGCAGATACTCACAATTTATAGAGACCTAAAAAAAGTTCTGCCAAACTATACTGGAAAAACACTTGACATAGGATGTGGGCAGTCACCGTATAGATTTTTATTAAATAAACAAGACACTCAATATTATGGTATTGATATTGGAGATGCCGACAAATTTGACTACAACAATCAGGAAATAACTACTTTCAACGGTGAAGATATTCCGTTTAAAAATGATGAATTTGATGGAGTTATTTGCACGGAAGTGCTAGAGCATGTTGAGAATTACCAAAAATTGATTAACGAAATGCATCGTGTCATGAAAAAAAATGCTACTGCCATCATCACTATACCATGGAGTGCAAGGTACCACTATATTCCTTTCGATTTCTTTAGATACACACCGAGCAGTTTAAAGACAATGTTCAAATCATTTTCTTCAGTTGAGATAAAGAGCAGAGGAAATGATATTGCCAATATAGGTAATAAGGTTATTATCCTCTGGTTTAGAAACCTACTGCCAATCAACAAATTTTTATATTTATTAGCACCTATTTGGTTACTATTGTCGCCTATCCTAGCACTAATGGTAGTGATTTCACATGTTGCTATAACATTTAATTTGGGCAGTGTAGAAGACCCGCTAGGCTACACTATAATAGTAAAAAAATAATGACTTATTAACAGAATTAATCCAAAGAATCATGGCAGAAAACATTAAGGATGACAGAGGATACAATCAAGTTTGGGCAGATAATAAATCTGCAAGGGTTAGAGCTGAAAGAAGATGTGAATACATGCTTTCATTGATGAACATTGGAGCTGATAAAAGTGTTATGGAAATAGGCTGTGGATCTGGTAAGAACAGTTTTTTGATTTCTAAGAAAACACCGATGCAAGTATTAGGCACTGATCTGTGCCTTCCCTTTATTGAAGGTGCGACAAAGGACTATAGTAATGAAAACCTTCGTTTCGAGCAGCTAGATTTCACCCAAGTTAATCAGTTCAAAGGAGAGCGATTTGATTACATCATAGGCAATGGTATTTTGCATCATTTGTACCATAATCTTGATGAATCCTTTATGGGTATGAAATCCCTGCTAAAGAAAAACGGTAAAATTATTTTCTTAGAGCCCAATATCTACAATCCATATATTTATCTGATATTCTCTTATTCATCATTACGAAAAAAGGCCCATTTAGAACCAGATGAAATGGCTTTTTCAAAAAGTTTTATCGTTGAAAAACTACAAAAATGCGGATACACCAATATTGAGGTAGAATACAAAGATTTTTTACTTCCAGGTATTCCTGATTTCTGCATAAAACCATCTATATGGCTGGGCAATATACTTGAAAAAACACCTCTTATTAAAATGGTTAGCCAATCAATTTACATTTCGGCTGAAGTCGAGTAGCCAAATACCTCGTAACTTCATTTTTTAGAATTTTATTTTTTGGGTTTAAATGCTTTATTACTTGAAACCAGATGCCTCACAAAAGTTTTATCGAGTAAAATTTTAGTTGCTGCAAAAGCAACATTTGCTTAGCAATTCATTTCATTTCTAAACAAAATAATATAACTTCGCAGCACAATCATAATTTTTTACATGAAAAAAGCTTTAATCACAGGAATCACAGGACAAGATGGAGCCTATTTGGCGGAATTTTTATTAAATAAAGGGTACGAAGTTCATGGTATCAAAAGAAGATCATCTCTTTTTAACACGCAGCGTATTGATCACCTTTACAAAGATTTACATGAGAAAAATGTAAAGTTGATCAACCACTACGGTGACCTATCTGATTCTACCAACATCATTAGAATTATTCAACAGGTTCAACCCGATGAAATATACAATTTAGGCGCTATGTCACACGTTCAGGTATCTTTTGAGGAACCTGAATATTCTGCCAACGTTGACGGACTAGGAACAATGAGAATATTAGAAGCAATTAGAATTTTAGGTTTAGAGAAAAAAACAAAGTTTTACCAAGCTTCTACTTCTGAGCTTTACGGCTTAGTGCAAGAAGTTCCCCAAAAAGAAACAACTCCATTCTACCCTCGTTCACCTTATGCTGTTGCTAAATTATATGGCTACTGGATTACGGTAAACTACCGTGAAGCGTACGGCATTTATGCCTGCAACGGTATTTTGTTTAACCACGAATCTCCCTTAAGAGGTGAAACTTTCGTTACACGTAAAATTACTCGTGCGGTGGCTAGAATTGCTCTAGGCTTGCAAAAAGATTGTTTCCTTGGAAACATTGACGCAAAAAGAGACTGGGGTCATGC
>CAMBXP010000140.1 GCA_945871895.1 Chryseobacterium gleum
ATCATCCAATATCTTACAAAGAGTAAATAGCACCGCCGAGTTCATTCGTACACAAATTAAAGAGGCTCCCGAATACGGAATAATTCTAGGTACTGGCTTAGGTGGCTTGGTGAAAGAAATAGAGGTGAGTTTTAGTATTCCATACGATAGCATTCCTAATTTCCCTGTTTCAACAGTGGAGAGTCATTCGGGTAAACTCATCTTTGGTAAATTGAGTGGTAAAAACATAGTGGCTATGCAAGGTCGCTTTCATTTTTATGAAGGCTATTCTATGGAAGACATTGTGCTTCCGGTGCGTGTGATGAAGCTCTTGGGCATCAAAAAACTTTTTGTTTCTAATGCCTGCGGAGGTGTCAATCCTGCTTTTGAAAAAGGAGATTTGTGTATCATTAACGATCATATCAATCTTTTTCCAGGTAATCCTTTGGTAGGAGGAAATATAAATGAGTTGGGTCCGCGCTTTCCCGATATGAGTGCTCCCTACGATAAAAAGATGATTGCGCTTGCCAATATTATTTGTGCTGAGGAAAATATTAAAACCAGAAACGGAGTGTACGCAGGGGTAACTGGCCCGATGTTGGAAACTCCTGCAGAATACAAATTCTTAAGAATTATTGGTGCCGATGTTGTTGGTATGTCGACGATTCCAGAGATTATTGCTGCCCGACACCTTTCACTTCCGTGTTTTGCGTGTTCTATCGTCACCGATATTTGTTATGGCGAAATTGAGCCCGTTACCTTAGAAGAAATTATTGCCATAGCCAACAAGGCCGAACCAAAATTAACCACTTTGTTTAAACGCTTAATTGCTCAGTTATGAGATTAAATGAGATTGTTCAATATTTAGAAGAATTGGCTCCGTTGAATTATCAAGAGTCTTACGATAATTGCGGTTTGCTTATTGGAGATAAAAACAGCGTGATTTCTAGCGCTGTTGTTTGCTTAGATTGCACTGAAGAGGTTATTGATGAAGCAATGGCATGTGGCGCTAATTTGGTGATTGCGCATCATCCACTCATCTTTTCCGGACTCAAAAAAATAACGGGCGAAACATATATTGAGCGAGCGGTAGCCAAGGCAATCAAAAACGATGTAGCTGTTTATGCCATTCATACCAATTTAGATAATGTTAAGCATGGCGTTAATGCTAAGATTTGTGAACTTTTGCAATTGAAAAATACGCAGGTTTTGGCTCCAAAAAGAGGGGTGACCGATGTAGGTTCGGGAATGGTGGGGGAGTTGGTGGAAGAAATAGATACGCTTAGTTTTTTAAATCAAATCAAAAGCACCTTTGGCGCAGGTTCATTAAGATACACCACTATCTTAAAAGGCACGGTGAAACGCATTGCCGTTTGCGGTGGTTCGGGCAGCTTTTTATTGCCAGATGCTATTGAAGCTGGGGCCGATGTTTTTGTGAGTTCCGACTTTAAATACCATCAGTTCTTTGATGCTGAAAATCAGATTGTTATTGCTGATATCGGACATTATGAAGCAGAAAAATTCACCAAAGAGTTAATTTATGATTTTCTTAGGGAAAAATTTCCTACTTTTGTCGTCCGTTTATCTCATATTAAAACGAATCCGGTAAACTATTTATAGCAATATGGCAAAAGGAACAACATCTAAAGACGTAGCAGTAGAAGAGAAATTATTGGCTCTTTACAACTTGCAACAGATTGATTCTAAAATAGATAAAATCAAAATCGTAAGAGGCGAACTTCCATTAGAAGTAAGCGATTTAGAAGACGAATTGATTGGTTTAGAAACCAGAGTAGCTAACCTTTCTGAGGAAGCTAAAAACATGGACAAAGAGATTGCTGCTAAGAAAAATACAATGAAAGATGCCGAGGCATTGATCAAAAAATACGAAGCGCAACAAGCTAAAGTAAGAAACAACAGAGAGTTTGACTCCCTAACCAAAGAGATTGAGTTTCAAAACTTAGAAATCGAATTGGCTAAGAAAAGAATTAAAGAATACAGTGCTACTATCGACGCGAAGAAAGAAGTAGTAAATGATGCCAAAAAATTATTGGCAATGAGAAAAGACGATTTAGAGAACAAGAAGAAAGAGTTGGATGAAATCGTTGAAGAAACTCAAAAAGAAGAAGAAGAGTTAACGAAAAAGTCTAAAAAAGCTGAATCTCAAATTGAAGAGAGATTAATCATTGCCTATAAAAGAGTTAGATCAAACGCTCACAATGGCTTGGCAGTAGTGCCAGTGCAAAGAGATGCTTGTGGAGGTTGCTTCAACAAAATACCACCACAACGTCAGTTAGACATTCGATTGAGAAAGAAAATCATTGTTTGTGAACACTGCGGTAGAATCTTGGTTGATGCTGAATTAGCGGGTATCAAAGAAGAGAAGGTGGTAGCTGTTTCTGAAGACTTGGATTAATTAATTAAATGCTGATATAGAAGCCTTTTCGCTTAATTGCGAAAAGGCTTTTTTTGTGTTCTTCTCATAGTAATATTCAGAAGTTAAAATGTTGTAAAGGATTGAAGACGCAATTGCTTTCATCTATTAAAGAGTGCTTAGTGCATTACTTCTGCTTTATTTTATTAACAAGCATAACCACAGCTAAAACAATGGATCCAGCGATTAAACCTACGGCAAATTCCTTCACGAAGTCGGGAATTTGAGGCAATAAATGATGTAGAAATTCTGAATTGTGCACAAAAATTCCACCAGCTACCAATAGCAATGCAATAGTACCAATTACGGCTAAACTTTTGATGACTTTGGGTAAGGCCTTCACTAAAATTTGTCCTATTTTATGGGTGATACTTTTTTCGTTTTTACTCATTTGTATGAGTTTAAAACCCATTTCATCCATTCTCACAATTAGTGCTACAATACCATAAACACCAAAAGTAGCAATCAATGCAATTATAGATACAACAATGATTTGTATCAAAATAGGCTTGTCAAGCACGGTACCCATTGCAATTATTACAATTTCTACCGAGAGAATAAAGTCTGTTAGAATGGCCGATTTTATTTTCGTTTTTTCAATGGCTAAAATGTCACTTCCGCTTGAAACGACTTCTTTATCTTCATCATGAGCATTTGCAAGCGGGATAAAGTATTCAAATACTTTTTCTGCACCTTCATAAGCCAAAAACAAACCTCCAAGAATCAATATGACGTGAATGGCTGCGGGAAGAATTGCACTTAATGCAAAGGCTGCAGGCAAGATGATTAATTTGTTAATTAACGAACCCTTAGCAATTGCCCATAAAACTGGTAACTCTCGCGAGGAGGCGAATCCCGATGATTTTTCAGCATTCACAGCTAAGTCGTCACCTAAAATACCTGCAGTTTTTTTACCTGCTACTTTACTCATCATTGCTACATCATCCATAATTGCAGCTATGTCATCTAATAATGCTAGAAAGCCTGTTGCCATTTTTTTTCGTTTTTTCTACGGTGAATCTACTGGTTTAATCTATTGTTTTACACTGATTTGAACACTATGAATAAAAAATCCCCTGCATTTTAGGCACAGGGGATTCTTAAAATATTTTTTCTTATTACTTCTTCGCAGCGCTCAAAGCAACTTCCAATTCAATTAAATCACTGATGATTTTATCGGGACTGATACCTGCGATTGTTTTACCGTTGTAAACAATTCCCCATTTACTTCTGTCGATAGAGAATTTAGCGCTGGCAACCGTCATAGCGCCAAAGTGCTGCGCCTTGCATGGAAAGGTAATAGAGTTTGTTTTTCCTTTTAGGGTCAAATTACCTGTTATGTTAGTATCGTTAGCAGAGGTGATTACAAATTCTCCGGTAGGAAAGGTTTCTGTTTCGAAGAAATCTTTACTGATGAGGTGAGTAACCAAGTCTTTGTTTTTCTTCGCGTCTTTCAAGTCCAAATCTGCAATCGATTTCATATCGATAGTAAATGATCCAGCTACAATTTTATTGTCGATTAAACCCAACCATCCTTTAGAAATTTTGACGAGTCCGCTGTGCGTTGACGCTGGTTTTGAACATTTCCATAACACCGAACTTGCGTCTGTCTGGGCGAATAAAGTATCTATTCTTACCGCTTCTGCTACAATACTGTCTTTTTTTACTTCTTGTGCTGGTGCAGTTACTGCTTCTGGCGCTTGCTCGCCTCCGCAAGAAGCTAATACTGCTGCTGAAGCTAATGTTAATAAACGTAATGTTGTTTTCATTTTGATGATTTTAGAATTCAAATATATTACAAATTAATTATTTAAAGCTGTGGCGTTGTAGCCAACATAATTATGCGGACTAATTCCTTTTAACTCTATTTTCAAGGCATCAGATATTGCTAATGTATCGATAAATTCTGATAAAGAAGTTTGTGTAATTTTAGCGTTGGTTCTGGTTAATCCTTTCAAAGCTTCGTAAGGTTTAGGATAGCCTTCTCTTCTTAAAATGGTTTGAATGGCCTCAGCGCAAACAGCCCAGTTTTCTTCTAAGTCGTTGTGTATTTTTTGTTCGTTGATGATGAGTTTATTCAAGCCCTTTAAAGTGGATGCTAATCCAATTAAGGTGTGCGCAAAAGGAACACCTATATTTCTTAAAACGGTGCTGTCGGTAAGGTCTCTTTGCAAGCGAGAAATAGGGAGCTTACCCGCCATAAATTCAAAGTTGCTGTTGGCAATGCCTAGGTTTCCTTCTGAGTTTTCGAAATCAATAGGGTTTACCTTATGTGGCATAGCAGAAGAACCAACTTCACCTTCTTTCAACTGTTGCTTAAAGTAATCAACAGAGATGTAAGCCCACATGTCGCGGTTTAAATCGATTAAGATGTTGTTGATTCTTTTCATTGCATCAAAAAGAGATGCGATATTGTCGTAATGCTCAATTTGTGTGGTGGTTTGCGATCGATTCAATTTCAATTGTTTGTTCACAAATGTATTAGCGAAATCAATCCAGTTGGTTTGA
>CAMBXP010000141.1 GCA_945871895.1 Chryseobacterium gleum
AGAGGGATTTTGTGCCTTGAAATATTTCGAGTTTAACCAATTAATGTATTTGATAATAGTAACAATTGAAGAAAATCCCTCTTCCCACTTCACAGGCATTTTCGCGCTCTCTCCGTCAGCTGACGGAGAGAAGTGGAGTTAGTGACTCTAGACTTAATTCCATCAACACAGATGCAGTACAATTTCTTCCGACCATGACTAAGCACAGCTCGCCCCTACATAAGTTATAGTGTTTTATTTCTCTCTAAAAAACAACGAAATAGGTACGCCGCACAAATCGAAATTCTCTCTCAATTTGTTTTCTAAGAAGCGTTTGTAATTTTCTTGAATGTACTTAGGATGATTGGCGAAGAAAGCAAAAGCCGGAGTTTTAGTGGGCAATTGCGTAATATATTTAATCGACACCATTTTGCCTTTCACGGTAGCAGGTGGATTTTTTTCAATAATCTCACCCATCACTTCATTCAACACCGAAGTTTTAATCGTTTGAATTCTGCGTTCATGCACCTGCAATCCAACTTCCAAAGCTTTTAAAATTCTTTGTTTATCGGGAACAGCCGTAAACACTATAGGTACATCGTTAAATGGTTTTGTTGCTTCTAAAATAGCAGTAGTATATGAGTTCACAGAATTTGAATCTTTGTTCTCAATTAAATCCCATTTGTTCACCACAAAAACAACCCCTTTTTTACTCTTGATGATGATATTGAAAATAGCCAAATCTTGCGCTTCTATGCCTTGAGTAGCATCAATCATGAGCAAACAAACATCTGAGTTTTCAATGGCGTTTAGCGTTCTTAAAGTAGAGTAGAATTCTAAATCTTCATCCACTTTATTTTTTTTACGCAAACCAGCGGTGTCAATCAAAATAAAATCGTGACCGTACGCTTTGTATCTTGTATGAATACTATCTCTAGTTGTTCCAGCCAATGGAGCAACAATAGTTCTTTCTTGATTTAAGAAAGCATTAACGATGGATGATTTACCAACGTTTGGACGGCCAACTACCGATATTCTTGGCAAGCCAGTAACGTCTTCTGGTTTTTCTTCATCTAGTTCTGCCGCAACGGCATCCATCAATTCACCTGTTCCGCTTCCGCTTAGTGATGAAACGCAAAACAACTCATCGAAACCAAAGGAATAAAATTCTGCAGCATCTACTTCACGTTCGTAATTATCAGATTTGTTGGCCACCAACAATACTTTCTTTTTGGTTCTTCTTAAGATATCGGCTACCCCTTGGTCTAGGTCGGTCATACCCGTTACAACATCTACCACAAAGATGATAACCTTACATTCTTCTAAAGCGATTTTAACCTGACGCTTAATAGCAGTATCAAACATCTCCGAAGAATCACTCACATATCCTCCAGTATCTACAATAATGAATTCTTTACCATTCCATTCGCCTCGTCCGTAATGACGATCGCGCGTTACACCTTCCTGCTCATCTACAATGGCAGTGCGCCCTTCGGTGATTCTATTAAATAAGGTCGATTTACCAACATTTGGTCGACCAACAATTGCTACAATATTTGCCATGGTGCAAAAATAGTCAATTAAATGTTATGAAGGTAAATGTTGATTTTGTATTAAATATTTGCGCATCATTTCCATTTTTGAATTTTTATTTTTAGAATTGGAGCGCTTACATTAGAGCGATATAACGAAAAACGAAAAGAGTTAAATATCCCTCATGATTTAACATTTACGAAAGAAATAGAAAATCTAAAATAAAACGAATATAAATGATAGTAGGTAAAGCTTTTGCCGCAAACTATTCACCCGCTTGTAAGTAATATAATCATGAAAAGAAAATACCTTCTTTTTTGTCTTTTGTCCTTTTTGATTTCTTTAGGCTCAAAGGCCCATGGTCAAGACACTCTCTTTTTCCAAAGAAAAGCAGATCCTTCAAGACTTTACAATATACCTTTCAACCAATTTTTGGTGCATGTGAAGTTGCATAATGGAGAAGAAAGAAAAGCTCTGGTTTCTGGTGTGATAGATTCATCTGTTGTGTTTAAAGTGTGGGACGATAGTTGGCTTAAAAGAAGAAAAAAGAGAAAAGTATTGTATGAAATTTATGCCGATAAAAAGAACAATATTGCAAAGAAAGATAGTTTGGCGGCTCTAATGCCTTATGCGTATTTAGATACTATTAAAGTCAGTGAAATAAAGTCGATTTTTCTTATCACTAGTGATAGACAAAATATGCGTAAGTTTTATAATGGCTTAGCCGTTTTTGGTTGGACGGCCGTTGCTCTTGAGTTTACAGCGATATTAATAGAATCACATCAACTTTACACTACAGCATTGATTATGATTTTGGCAGATGGTGTCGTTGCTAATTCAGCTGCCTTTAGAACAATTCAAATGAAGAAATGGCAAATAAAATTGTGAGTTTGAGTTTATACAATTGATGCCATTTCCTTTACATCAAAACATGATTGATATACCCTTCACAAGGATTTTCTTTACTAATAATTTTACAAGGATTTCCTAGCACCATTGAATTAGCTGGAACATCTACATTGACAAATGAGTTGGGCGCTATTAATACATTTGAACCAATGGTGATGTTGCCCACAATTACCGAGCCTGTGCCCATCCAAACGTTGTCGCCAATGGTAGGGTATCCTTTCAATTTGCCTCTGTTGGCTTGACCAATAGTAACGTTGTGCGTGATATTACAATTTTTGCCAATCGTTGCTTTTCCATTAATCACAATAGTTCCAAAATGCCCAATATAAAATCCTTCACCTATTTGTGTGCTAGCAGGAATTTGAAAGCCGTATTTATTAGCGTACCTCGATTTAAGAAAAGTAAAAAACAATTTTTTTAAGGAGTATTTTTTGCTCTCGGCAATTTTTCTCAAAATGTAAGTGTAGGCAAAGCCCGGATTTCGAAGGCCTCTAATCAATCCCTTTGTGCCAGATAGTCCGTTGCATCTGTATAAGTCTGCTTTAATCGTTCTGTTCATTGTCGCTTTCATTTTGATCTCAAAAATTGAAATAGATAAACCAATTTCATGCTTCAAATATATATTTTATTCCCCCTTATTACCCAATTAATCCTATTTTTACCTCATGCAAGGATTGGTGTTAAAATCTACAGGTAGTTGGTACGACGTTAAGCTGGAAAGTGGCGAGTGTGTTTCGGCGCGTATACGCGGTAAATTTAGGCTCGACGGACTCAAAGTCACCAATCCTGTTGCGGCGGGTGATAATGTAGAATTAGAGAAAGATAAAGACGATAATTATGTGATTCACCAAATTCTTCCGCGTAAGAATTATATCATTCGTCGCTCGGTGAATTTATCGAAGCAATACCACATTTTAGCCACCAACCTCGATCAGGCTATTTTAATTGTTTGCGCTACGCATCCTAAAACTTATTCTGAATTTATTGATAGATTTTTGGTAACAGCAACGGCTTATCATATACCTGCGATTTTAGTTTTTAATAAAATCGATTTGTATGGCGAAGAAGAGTTGCATCAGTTGAAAGAATGGGAAACAATTTATGGCGCAGCTGGCTACGATTGCAGAAGAGTGAGTGCGCAGAATGGAGAAGGAGTGGAAGTTGTGAAGGAATTGTTGAAAGGAAAAATTTCTATGTTGTCGGGTCACTCGGGCGTTGGTAAATCTACTTTGGTAAATGCAGTAGATTCAAACTTGAATTTAAAAACTTCTGAAATATCTGATATGCATGAGCAAGGTAAGCACACCACCACTTTTGCTGAAATGCATGAACTGAGCTTTGGTGGTTTTGTGATCGATACTCCGGGCATTAAAGGACTAGGTTTGGCAGATATGACCAAGACCGAATTGTGCAAATATTTTCCCGAGTTTTTACCTTTTTCTTCGCAATGCAAATTTCACAATTGTGTGCATGTTAATGAGCCTGGTTGTGTGGTGAAGCAAGCTGTAGTGAAGGGAGAAATTCGTGAAGAGCGATACAAGAGCTACGTGAATATGTATAACGATGACGAGGAACAATACAGGTAAAAAGTTAAAAGTCAAAAGCCAAAAATGAAGGCGGTAATCCAAAGAGTTAAACACGCGAGTGTTAGGGTTGATGAAAAAATCACCGGACAAATTTCTACTGGACTTCTTATTTTATTGGGTGTTCAAGAAGGAGACACACTTGAAGATTTAGAATGGCTGGCTCAAAAAATAGTTAAGCTTCGCATCTTTGGTGATGCTGACGGTAAAATGAATTTGTCGGTGAAAGAAGCCAAGGGTAGGGTTTTGGTGGTGAGTCAGTTTACCTTATTTGCCAACACTAAAAAAGGAAACCGTCCGTCTTTCGAAAGATCTGCAAAGCCAGATGCAGCCAAAGATTTATATCTAAAGTTTTGTGATAGAATGGAAGTACTGTTAGGTGATAAAGTGGAACGCGGCATCTTTGCTGCCGACATGAAAGTAGAATTGCTGAATGACGGTCCGGTTACAATAATTATTGATTCTCAAAACAAAGAATAATGGAAATTTCAGCTTTACAACAAGAAGTAGATACATGGATTAAAACCTATGGTGTTCGCTATTTTAATGAGTTAACCAACACGGCAATTTTGATGGAAGAGGTAGGTGAGTTGGCCCGTATCATGGCCAGAAAATATGGCGAACAATCTTTCAAAAACAAGGAAGAAGAAAAACAGTTGGGCGATGAAATGGCTGATGTGCTTTGGGTTTTGGTATGTTTAGCCAATCAAGCTGGTGTAGATTTAGAAGAGGCGATGAAAAAAAATATGGAGAAGAAAACGAGCAGAGATAAAGACCGACACAAGAATAACGAGAAGCTGTAGAGTATATCAAGTAGCGCACTTCCGTAGGGGCGAAATGCTTTCGCCCACGTTGTTTTTTTTGAATTTTTCTATTCACGGGCGAAAGCATTTCGCCCCTACGGCAG
>CAMBXP010000142.1 GCA_945871895.1 Chryseobacterium gleum
AAGGAACTATTGTCCTACACTTAAAATTATAACTCCGGATACTGCATCGTAATGCAATGTATCGATCCATGCTGTTGAATCAACACCACGCTATCAATTGGAATAATTTCTTTATTGGGATAAATACCTTGCATAATTTTTACTGCTTCGTCGTCTTTACTTGAATTGTAAATAGGCAAAAGAACAGCCTCATTCATAATTAAGAAATTTGCATAAGTTGCAGGAATGCGCATTCCATCACTATCATAAGCGGCATCGGCCATTGGAAGTGCAACCAACTTATAGGGTTTGCCATTAACATCTGTACAATTTTTCAACTCTTCTTCCATCAATTTTAATTCGCTGAAATGCTCATCTTTTTCATCATCGCATTTCACGTAAGCAATAGTATGTTCATCGCAAAAACGAGCTAAGGTATCTATGTGACTATCGGTGTCATCGCCCGCCAAATAACCGTGTTCAATCCACAACACCTTCTCAACGTGCAACAATTCCTTCAACAACAATTCAATAGATTCTTTATTCAATTCTGGATTGCGATTGATCTCTAACAAACATTGTGTAGTTGTCATTAAAACACCTCTGCCATCAGCTTCCAATGAACCACCTTCCATCACGATATGATTCAAATCTTTAATTCCCCAACTTGCAGGAAATGCATTTTTATCGAATAATTTTTTTGTGATTTGAGTGTCAAAATTTGCTGCGAATTTTTTTCCCCAGCCGTTGAATTGAAAATCGAGAATCAATGGTTTCCCATCTTGTACAATGGTGATTCCGCCATGATCACGCGCCCACGTATCGTTTACCAAACATTCATAAATGGTAATATTTTCTAAATTGCAATGCTGAATAGCTGCTTTAACTTCTTCTACATTCTGTGCGGCAATAATTAATTTTTGACGCTTAGAAATTTCATAGGCGATCTTTTGGTAACAAACCGTTACATCATCCCAAATATCAGCCCAGTCGGTATTTTTATGAGGCCAAGTTAATTGTATAGCACTTTGCTTGTGCCACTCGGGAGGAAAGAAATTTTTTCTGCTTTGCATGAGGTAAAAATAGTAAAATGATTTTTACTTCAAATCAATAAAAAAGCAGAGCAACTTTCGTTACTCTGCTTCCTATACAATTATATGATTTATTTATTTGATTTCTCTACCGACCAGCCCATTGAAACTCCAAACTGCCATCCATCTTTGTTAGGAATTGCGTAAAGGTTAACAGGCATATTTAAACTACCCGATGTAAAAGTTCTACCTACTGCAAAAATCCAATTCGATGTAATTTGTGGAGCACCTCTACTGTCTAATCTTGATGAAATGCTAGCTGTTTCATTTTCAAGCAAATCACTTTTCAAATGCCATTGTCCGTCTCTGTAAAAACCATCTGCTTTTCTTTGCACAGTGAACATCGGTCCGAAACCAAATTCAATTTTCGATTTCTTGAAACGAAAACCATTTACGATAGAAAAAGATGGAATGAATTTTTGTTGTTCCATACCACCTACCATACCAACAAATTCAACCAAAGCCATCATTTCACCTGAATTCATGTATCGCTTCTCTGTATGATAACCAAATTGCGTAAGAAATGGCATGCCATCAAAACCACCATCACTTTTTGAATTTTTAAAAATATTGGCATTCTGTTCGGTTAACATTGATACCCCAAAACGCGGACCCGATAAATTCAATTTTCTAACATTAGGTTTTTCCACCAAATCACTTTCTTGTTTCTCAAATAAATATAATTTTTCCATTTCAGTAATTGTAGTGTCACCAAATAAACCTTGCACTGCAAATCGAAGCAGAGTAGTCATTTCCAAGGGTTGATAAATGTAATTCTTCACGATACTTGCTTCTAACGCTTCTGTCTTTACATTGTATTGGCGGAAACTTATCGCTAACATTCTTCCAATTTTTTCTACGGTACCAGATACAACATAGTCCAATTTCAATTCTTTGCCTGCTTTAATCACGCAGGTTTTACTCACACAATTTGTTTTCTCAATATTAGCAGTTCTGTAAAAATTATCAATTTCATAGCGGTCGACTACTTCAAACTTGCCGATCTTCTCGGTTTCCATTCTTACCATGGTGGTGATTTCGCTTTGTGATAGTTCAACATTTTGAACATCAATATAAGTGACACCTAATATCGGTTTAGTTGCAGTTTGAGCGAAAACAGTAGTTCCGCTTAAAATAGATACTAACATTGCCGACTTAAACTTGCTGGAGAATTTCATAAAATTTGGTTTAAAAATTATGAAGCAAAACTATCCCAGAACAGAGGCAAGAATATATTGGATACTGCTGAAAGGAAAATAGATTTTGCAAAAAATGCAAATAAATAGAATTACAATCCGTTCTGTTTCTTCGTCCCTCGAATAGCAGGGTGATTCCAAGGATCATCGGGCCATGCGTGTTTAGGATAACGTGGTTTCAATTCTTTACGCACTTCAAAATAAGTGTTCTCCCAAAAGCTTTTTACATCGCCAGTAATCTGTACAGGTTTGTAAGCAGGAGAAAGCAAATGCATCAACAAAGAAATTTTATTGTTGTTCACTTTCGGTGTTTCTGCTAAACCAAAAACTTCTTGAATACGAACAGCCATAACAGGAGCTGATGCAGAAGCGAAATATTCTAAGGTGATATGCGAACCGCTAGGCACTTCCATTTTTGCAGGTGCCATTTTATTCAATTCTTGTTGTTTGGTATAATCTAAAAAGTGAAAAAGAATATCGTGCAAATTCAGTTTTTTCAAATCATCATTCGATTTAATATTCACCAAATATGGCATGAGCCATTCTTCTGCAATTGACAATAAATATTCTGTCGACACATCGGGCCATTCTTGTTCGCTATTCCATTTTTTTAAAGAGAGAATTCTATTTTGAAATTGTGTGACTTCTTTGTTCCAGTCTAACAAATGCGCGCCATCTTTTTTAATTGCTTCGCAAATTACTTGTTGAATCTTTTCTTGATCGGGTTTAGGCAGCGGAGTTGATTTTAAAACGATGTTTCCCAATCGCATTTCTCGCACTGCTACTAATGCTCCTTTTTTAGAATTCCATTGAATGATTTCTTTTTCTTTGAGCAGAGGCATTAAATCTTTGGGGTTGAGCGATGATGCCAAAAATATTTTTCCCATGCCGTCACGCGCATCTAAATTGGCAATAGCGAGCCACGGTTCATGTGCTAAGTCATCTTGATGATGCGCTTGCGCTAAATTTCCTCCCGACAATTGAAACTGCGCATTGTTGCCCGGCCTTGCACACGCAATTCTTTCGGGATAAGCATGCACCAACAACACTCCCGTTTCGTATGGATCTACTGGAGAATTATTTTCGTCGCACTTAAACATAGAGCGATACTGCTCGGCTATTTTTGCAATGCGACTAAATTTTCTTCCTACCGATTTTCGAGCTCTTTCTCTGCGCAAAGTTTCAATGCGCAAATTGATATCGATGCCACTTTCCTTTCCTAAAGGGTCTCTTTCTTCTAGCAACGCTGCGATATCTGCGGCTAAATGCACTTTATCATTTTCGAGAGCTATCAGCATCATATGCGCCACACGCGGATGACAAGGTAAGGCTTGCATCTTTTTCCCGTGTTCGGTAATTTTTCCATTTTCCAAGGCATTCAACTCCTCCAACAATTCCTTCGCCGTAACAATATGATGCAAAGGCGGAGGGGTTAGCCACGTTAATGAATTGATGTTTTGCACACCCCACACCGCCATATCTAAAACAAACGATGCTAAATCGGCTTCTACAATTTCTGGAGTACGATGCTCTGCTAATTTCGCATGCATGGGTTTGGTCCACATTCTATAACAAACTCCTGCAGATAATCTCCCTGCTCTTCCTGCACGTTGATCGGCACTGTCTTTTGAAATTTGTATGGTTTCTAATTTCGATAAGCCCGATCGCGCGTCAAATTTTTGCACTCTACCATAACCCGAATCAACCACGACTTTTATGCCTTCTATCGTTAAAGAAGTTTCTGCAATTGAAGTCGCAATCACTACTTTTCGTGTTCCCGATTTAGAAGGCATAATCGCCGCCATTTGTTGATGCGGCGGTAAGTTTCCATACAAAGGATGAATCTCAATGCCAGATGTGCGTTGCAAAATTTCTTCGCATTTTCTTATTTCACCTTCGCCTGGCAAAAAAACCAACACGTCTCCTTTCTGTTCACTTAATGCTCTATTGACAGTAAATGCAGCTGCTTCAGCCAGCATAAAAATATCTGGCTCTTCGGTATATATCAAATCTACAGGATATTGCTTTCCTAAACTTTCAACAACTGGAGCTTGCAATAAATTTTTTAGTTCTTCTAAATTGAGCGTTGCCGACATCACCAAAATTCTCAAATCTTCGCGCAACACTTGTTGGGCATCTCTGCACAAAGCAAGCGCTACATCGGCAAAAATACTGCGCTCGTGAAACTCATCGAAAATCACAATTCCCACTCCTTCCAATGAATTGTCTTGTTGTAACATTCGGGTAAGAATTCCTTCTGTGACTACTTCAATTTTTGTTTTTGCTGAAACGCGCGATTCAAAACGAATGCGGTAACCAACGGTCTCGCCAACTTGCTCACCCAGCAATTCTGCCATTCGTGTAGCAACAGTTTTAGCCGCTAAACGACGTGGTTCTAACATTATGACTTTCCGACCTTCCAACCATTTCTCTTCTAGTAAAGCCAATGGCACCAAAGTACTTTTACCAGCCCCCGGTGGCGCGCTTAAAATTACGGCAGTGTTTTGCGCTAATGAATTTTGAAGTTCATTAAGCACATCGCAAATGGGAAGATTTGTTTGTTGGAAATTGATCATTGGGGCAAATGTAATGAATCAGTCAGTACTTCCGTAGGGGCGACCCTTGCGGTCGCCCAAATTATGC
>CAMBXP010000143.1 GCA_945871895.1 Chryseobacterium gleum
TACCAATACATCGAAGGCTTGAAAAAAAAGTACAAGATTCAATACATCAATATGCAAATCAATTTCCCTAACCCAAAAACCATCGACTATGTTCACCTAGAACTAGAACAATCTAAAGTGGTTTCTGATTTTTTGAGTAGGAAAATTGATTCTTTAGAAGCTTCTTTTGCTCATACACACATTACATCTTCACCAAAATAGAGCTAAATACGGTTTGTTCTGCGGTATTTAACTTTACTACATACGAACCAGCTGCTAAACTTGTAAGATCTATTTGCACTCGAGAAGCAGTACCATAATAGCTTTGCGACAATACCAAATCTCCCACAATACTATAAATTTCAATTTTATTTACCCCTTTAACATCATCAAAAACAACTTGGTTGTTCGCTGGATTCGGGTAAAAAGTAACGTTTCTATTTTTCTCAATATCAGTCAAAGAAGTTGTTAAGCATGGCGTGAAATTAGATGTTCCAGCAAACAAAGCATTGCCACTTCCTGTGGTGAAATCAACATCGGTCACCGTAACTTGTTCATCAAAAATATCTGTTACACGCACATTGTGTTTGGCTACTCCATCTAGACTTCCTGCCCAACCATTGTCGGCAGTTCTTGTTAATGCCACCCAATTACCTGCTGTGTAAAACTCCACTTTTTTTATTCTGTTGATGTGCTTGAAAATAATCACTTTACCATACCACTCATTAGAGCCTTGCGTTTGAACACTAATGGGAGTATTGCCCCACGGACAAGCAACTTCGAACCACGAAATAGGTGAAGCGCCAATGCTTTGAGCGCCTACAATTTTATCGAAGGCAGCCTGACTCAAATCGATATCGCCATTAACGTGGCAAGTTGGACACTGATCGGCAATTTGAATAATTTCTGTTCCCTTCACTCCTGTTACTTCTAAACAAACACCACACTGATCGGCAGTGTTGTAAATTCCGGTGTATGCTGCGCCATAATAAGGCATTACATCTTGGTTCACAAAAGTACAATTACCTGCAAATCCATTAGGATTATTGGTTGCTGCGTTATCTAACAATACATAATAAGTGGCTGTTCCATTGTAAACCGCAGGTGTACAATTTGATTGAGCTTGAGAAATTGCCGACAAAGCGATTGCCGACAAAACAAGTAACTGTTTTTTCATACATAAAATTTTTAAATAGTGATTAGTCCTGTAATTACCACTGCTTCTAAAATAGAACTTTCCTGCTAGCCCACAAAATAAAAAAGTCTGGTAGAACTAAATCTACCAGACTTCCTTTAAATATTTACACTTAGATTAAGCAGTAACTTTCGCCAATTGCTCGGCCATAGCTTTACCAATTTCAGCTGGAGAGTCAACTACTCTAATTCCACACTCTCTCAAGATTCTTTTCTTAGCAGCAGCAGTGTCATTTTCACCACCAACAATAGCACCTGCGTGGCCCATTGTTCTGCCTACCGGAGCAGTTTCACCAGCGATAAAACCAACAACTGGTTTAGTACCGTTAGCTTTAACCCACTCAGCAGCCAAAGCTTCTAAGTTACCACCAATCTCACCAATCATAACGATACCGTGAGTCTCAGGGTCATTCATCAATAATTTAACAGCGTTCAATGTTGTAGTTCCAATGATTGGATCTCCACCAATACCGATAGCTGTAGTGATACCTAAACCAGCTTTCACAATTTGATCGGCTGCTTCGTATGTTAAAGTTCCCGATTTAGAAACGATACCTACATTACCTTTTTTGAAGATAAAACCTGGCATGATACCAACTTTAGCTTCACCTGCGGTGATAACACCCGGACAGTTTGGTCCGATTAACGTTACGTTTTTATCGCTGATATAAGATTTTACTTTTACCATGTCGGCAACCGGAATACCTTCTGTGATAGTAACGATTACTTTCACACCAGCTTCAGCAGCTTCCATAATTGCATCGGCAGCAAATGCCGGTGGAACGAAGATGATAGTAACATCTGCACCTGTAGCTTTAACAGCATCGGCAACAGTATTAAACACCGGACGATCCAAGTGCGTTTGTCCGCCTTTACCAGGAGTAACACCACCAACTACTTTGGTTCCGTATTCAATCATTTGTCCGGCGTGAAAAGTACCTTCACTCCCCGTGAAACCTTGCACTATTACTTTTGAGTTTTTGTTTACTAATACTGACATATCTATTTTAGATTTTAGATTTCTATTTTTTGGCTTTTGACTTTTAACTTTTTACTTATCTATTTGCAGTTCTTTTTTAAAGTTGTGCTTACATAAATGTTCACCTCTGGCCACGTTACCGATTTGCCATCAGAACCTCTATGTAATTCTTTACAAGTATTATTTAATGAAGCAAGAGCTTTTTGCGCTTTGAAGTCGTTGAGGTTGATTGCACCTGTTAAAGTTAAAACATTATCAACCAGCGATACTTTTAACGCTACTTGGTTTTCAACATTATTAAATTTTATAGACACAATTAAATTAGAAAGCGAATCTTTCCCATCAACTAAATCAACTACTTTTCCTGTAATCGAAGCAGTCTCTTTTATTTGACCGAAAAAAGAAGTCTTGATATTATAATCTCTTCCTTGATCTTTCGTGTCTAATCCATCAACAGAGATAGAAAATTTAGCATTATGAAATATCTCATAGACATCAATAATACTGTCAGAAGTTGATGTACTATCCACCGTAAACTTCAAAAACCCACCTTTCACCTCTTTCTTCTCTGTAAACTTAAAAGCACCAAAGCCAATAGTTGTAGCAGAAGAGTCGTAAGAATAAGTACAAACTTCGGGCTTAACCGAATCTTGTTTAGGTTTTTCTGCCGCAGGAGCAGTTTCACCGCCACCACAAGCTGAAATTAAAACAGCAGTTGATATTGCAAAAAGTATCTTTTTCATCATTAAATTACTTTTTCAAAACTTCGCTCACTTTATCGGCAGCTTCTTGTAAAAGAACTACAGAGTGAACCTCTAAGCCTGAATCTTCGATTAACTTTTTAGCTTCTTGAGCATTAGTTCCTTGCAAACGAACGATGATTGGAACATGCACTTTACCAATGTTTTTGTAAGCATCTACAATACCTTGAGCAACACGGTCGCAACGAACGATACCACCAAAGATATTTACCAAGATTGCTTTAACATTTGGATCTTTCAAGATAATACGGAATGCTTTTTCCACTCTCTCAGCGTTGGCAGTTCCACCTACGTCTAAGAAGTTTGCAGGCTCACCACCAGATAATTTGATAATGTCCATAGTAGCCATTGCCAATCCGGCACCGTTTACCATACAACCTACGTTACCATCTAATTTCACGTAGTTTAAGCCGTGTTCTTTAGCTTCAACCTCAGTTGGATCTTCTTCAGTTACGTCGCGCATTGCAGCGTAATCAGCATGACGATCTAAAGCGTTACCATCTAAAGTAACTTTAGCATCAACAGCGATGATTTTATCATCAGAAGTTTTCAATACCGGATTGATTTCGAACATTGCAGCATCGCAACCGATATACGCTTTATATAAAGCAGCTACGAACTTCGTCATTTCTTTATTTGCTTTTCCTTCTAAGCCCAAGTTGAAAGCAATTTTACGTGCTTGAAAACCTTGTAAACCTAAAGTAGGATCGATTTCTTCTTTGTGAATTAACTCAGGCGTGTTGTGTGCTACATCTTCGATAGCCATACCACCTTCAGTAGAATAGATAATTACATTTTTACCTTTTTCTCTGTCAAGTAATACACTCATGTAAAACTCTTTCGGTTTGCTATCACCAGGATAGTAAACATCTTGAGCGATTAACACTTTGCTAACCAATTTACCAGTTGCGCTAGTTTGCAAAGTAATAAGGTGTCCGCCCAAAATAGCTTTCGCTTTCTCAGGAACTTCCTCTAAGCTTTTCGCCAAAACAACTCCGGCAGAGCCAGTTTCAGTTACTTTACCTTTACCTCTACCCCCTGCATGGATTTGGGCTTTAACAACGAACCAACCTGTACCAGTTTGTTCTTTTAATTTTTTTGCCGCTTCAGTTGCACCTTCTGGTGAATCAGCTACAATACCTTCTTGTACTGCAACTCCAAAGCTTTTCAGAATTGATTTTCCTTGATATTCGTGAATATTCATAGATTATTTTTTGTTGAGCGGCTAATTTACATTTTTTTGGTAATAGTCTGTCCTAAGTTTTATTTATTTTTATCGCATGATTGAAATTAACGAAATCAAAAAAGCATACGGCTCCCTGCAAGTGCTTAAGGGCATAAACTTAAGCATCAACAAAGGAGAAATCGTTTCTATTGTAGGCGCTTCGGGCGCTGGCAAAACCACTTTGCTTCAAATAATTGGAACATTAGATAGTGCCGATTCGGGCTCAATGAAGATAAACGATGTTGAAGTAAGCTCTTTGAAAGGTAAAAAGCTGGCAAACTTTAGAAACAAGAACATAGGCTTCGTTTTTCAATTTCATCATTTGTTGCCCGAGTTCACCGCTTTAGAAAATGTTTGCATTCCTTATTATATAAATGGAGGAAGTAAAAGTGAGGCTGAAGCCAAGGCGATGAAGTTGTTGAGGATTTTAGGCGTTGCCGAAAGAGCACAACATAAGCCCAACGAATTATCGGGAGGTGAGCAGCAACGTGTAGCGGTGGCTCGTGCGTTAATCAACGACCCGGCTATTGTTTTGGCCGACGAACCATCGGGAAACTTAGATTCAAATACGGCGAATAATTTGCATCAATTGTTCTTTAAGTTAAGAGAAGAACTCAACCAAACTTTTGTAATTGTAACACACAACGAAGAATTGGCAGAGATGGCAGATAGAAAGATTGTGATGAGAGACGGTGTGGTAGTTATTTAGGGCAATAGTTTCTTCGTTCCTCAGAATG
>CAMBXP010000144.1 GCA_945871895.1 Chryseobacterium gleum
TTCTATAACTCAAATTGTAGAGTGAACGTAGTATACACTGTTGCTTTAAAATACTCTTTATGAATGTTCGTGCGATATTTGTTTACACCTCGTTAATCGTGGTTTCTATTGTAGCCCTAATCGGCTATTTTATGCCAGGCGCTTGGTGGAGTATGGTTCTTTTCGCCCCCATCATCTTAATTGGCATTAGAGATATGCTTCAAAAGAAACATACCATTAAAAGAAACTTTCCGGTGATAGGTAATTTCCGCTATATGTTGGAGGCTATCCGTCCGGAAATGATGCAGTATTTCGTAGAAACCGACACCGAAGGAAAACCTTTCAATCGCTTGCACAGAAGCATGGTTTACCGTCGCGCAAAGAAGGTCAATGACTCTACTCCTTTTGGAACCCAAATGGATGTTTATGCAGCTGGCTACGAGTGGATGGATCATTCTATTTATGCTAAACCATCTAAGTACTTGCAAAAACACCCAAGAGTTTTGGTGGGCGGCCCAGATTGCAAACAACCTTATAAGGCCAGCTTGCTAAATTCATCGGCCATGAGTTTTGGTGCCTTGAGCAATGCTGCAGTTACTGCTATTAACTTAGGAGCCAAGAAAGGGCAGTTCGCCCAAAATACTGGCGAAGGAGGTTTAAGCAGTTACCATTTGCAAGGCGGTGATGTGATTTGGCAAATAGGTACTGGTTATTTTGGCGCAAGAGATAAAGAAGGTAATTTCAATCCCGAAGAATTTCAAAAGCGCGCTACCTTACCTCAAGTGAAGATGGTAGAAATAAAAATATCGCAAGGGGCAAAACCCGGACACGGCGGTATGTTACCAGCAGCTAAAAATACGCCTGAGATTGCTGCTATTCGTGGTGTTGAGCCATTTAAAGATGTTCATTCTCCACCTCATCATAGCGCTTTTAGTAATCCTAAAGAATTGTTGCTATTTATCAAACAATGCCGTGATCTATCGGGCGGAAAGCCTACTGGATTTAAATTGTGTATTGGTAAGAAAAGAGAATTCACCGACATCTGTTTGGCTATGATTGAAACAGGTATTAAACCCGATTTCATTACCGTTGATGGTGGTGAAGGAGGGACTGGTGCTGCACCCATGGAGTTCTCAAATTCCTTAGGCATGCCTATGCGCGATGCCGTAGCTTTTGTATCCAATGTTTTGGTGGGTTTAGATTTGAAAAAGGACATTAAACTAATTGCTTCAGGAAAAATAATCACTGGTTTTGATATCGCTCGCGCCATTGCATTAGGTGCAGATATGGTGAACAGCGCACGAGGAATGATGATGGCCATTGGCTGCATTCAAGCTTTGCAATGTAATACCAATACTTGTCCGGTGGGCGTTGCCACACAAAACAAACATCTTATTAAAGGACTCGATGTAATGGATAAATCGCAACGTGTAGCCAATTTTCACGAAGCTACCTTGCACTCTTTTATCGAACTTACAGCAGCTGCGGGCATGCAAGATCCCGAGGATATTAAGCGTCAGCACATCAACCGAAGAATCACGATGAGCAAATATGTGAAGTACAGCGAGATTTTTCCTTATGTGGAAAAAGGAAGTTTGCTGCAGGAAGGTGCGCTAGATAAATTTTTAGAAGGATTGTAAAAACAAAAAAAGTCTCGAAGTATCGAGACTTTTTTATGATGACCCACTAGGATTCGAACCTAGACATACACAACCAAAATGTGCAGTGCTACCGTTACACCATGGGTCAATACCGTTAAAAACGAGCGACAAAAATATACATTTTGAGCACAAACACAAACTTTCGGGTGAGAATTTCTTTGGCCTCCGCATTCCGCTCGCAATTATTTAACACATTCCTAATTTTTATAAGCCCATTATTTTGCTAAATTCGCGAGAATGAAAATATGTTTAGATTACTATGCTAACTTTAAACATTGAACTTTAAACATTGAACAATTAATTACATGGAAAGTTTATATAAAAAGTACAACAACATTACAGGCTGGTTGGTTTTTGCCATTGCCGCTTTCGTTTACTGCACTACAGTAGAGCCTACCGCAAGTTTTTGGGATTGTGGGGAGTTTATTTCTACAGCTTTTAAATTAGAGGTAGGTCACCCGCCAGGTGCTCCATTTTGGATGCTAATTGCTCGCGTTTTTGCTTTGTTTGCTGGTGATGATGTAACAAGAGTAGCTTACTGGATTAACATTTTTTCTGCTTTGTGCAGTGCCTTTGCAATGTTGTTTTTGTTTTGGACTACCACAGCTTTGGCGAAAAAACTAAGCACTCAAGGCGGGGCCGAATTAACAAAAGGTAAAATTTTAGGTATTGTAGTAAGTGGTTTCATTGGCGCTGTTGCCTACACTTTCACCGATACTGTTTGGTTTTCGGCTGTAGAAGGTGAGGTTTATTCTGCTTCATTATTTTTTACTGCCATTGTATTTTGGTTGATTTTAAAATGGGATGCTTTAGCCGATGAGAAATATGCCGATCGTTATTTAATTTTAATCGCTTATTTGATGGGCTTATCTATTGGTGTCCATCTCTTGAACTTATTGTCTATTCCTGCAGTGGTTTACGTTTACTATTTCAGAAAAACAAAACAAATTACACCTGTAGGTTTCATCAAAGCAGGTGCAATAAGCTTGGTGATTTTGGCTTTCGTTCAATACGGCATCATCCAAAGTTTTGTGGCTTTCATGAAAGATTTCGAATTGTTCTTTACCAACACATTGGGTATGCCCTTCCATTCGGGTACCATCGCATTCGTTCTATTGGTGGTAAGCGCAATAGTAGCGGGTATCATCTATGCCAGAAAAAAAAGAAGTCAGTTGTTACACACCGCCTTTGTTTCGGTAGCTGTAATTTTAATTGGCTATTCTTCTTTCTTAACTATCCCAATTCGTTCGGCGGCTAACACGCCTTTAGATGAAAATAACCCAGAGAACGTCTTTGCCTTATTGCCTTATTTGAATCGTGAGCAATATGGTGATCGTCCTTTATTTTACGGACAAACATTCAACTCTATTCATGAAAATGGGAGTCCGATTTTAGACCCCGAAAATCCATACAAAGACGAAGACCCAACTTACTATAAAGACGAACAAAAAAATTCTGAGGAATACTTACTGTCGGATGACGGTAGCAACAAAGGCTACAACTTTCACCCTAAAGTGCAAAAATTCTTTCCAAGGATGTACAGCACCGAAGATCGTCATCGTGAGGCTTACAACAATTGGTTAGATTTCAAGAAAAAACGCAGAGGTAAAAAAGTCGATTTAGGCGAAGAGGTAGTTTACCTTCCTACTGCTGCCGATGATATGGAGTTCTTTGCACGTTACCAATTTAACTTCATGTATTGGAGATATTTCATGTGGAATTTTGCTGGCCGTCAAAATGATTTGCAAGCTTCTAACCTCAACGAATCTATGCATGGTAACTGGGTGAGTGGCTTTGATGTTATTGATAAAGAACATGTTGGCGACACTAAAAATCTTCCTGCCTATCTTAAAAATAACAAGGGACACAACGTATATTATTTCTTGCCTTTGATTTTAGCAATTATCGGACTCATCTACCATTTCACCAGAAGTGTTAAAGATGCCTTCATCGTATTCTTGATGTTCTTCATGACTGGTTTGGCCATCATCATTTATTTGAATCAGCCTCCATTTCAACCTCGTGAAAGAGATTATGCCTACGTAGGTTCCTTCTATGCTTTTGCGGTGTGGATTGGCTTGGGCGTGCATGCTTTAATTCATTTCATGCGCAAATTCAAAAAAGAAGATGCCTCACTTCCTTTCTTAGTAAAACTGGAAGCCAATTCTTCTAAAGAAGTTGTTTTAGCTGGAATCTCAGGCGTTGTTTTGGGTGTATTGGCCTACGGAATGGATGCCAAAGAAGTGGGTTATTCGCTAATGTTTATTGGTGCCGTAGTGGCAGTTTTACCTATTGTTTGCATGTATTTGGGACAAGTGGTAACAGGCGACTCTGGTAAAGCAATTGCAGCATTGGGACTCACCTTCTGTGTGCCTTATGTATTGGCTGCAGAAAACTGGGATGACCACGATCGTTCTAACAGATACACAGCAAGAGATATCGCTAAATGTTATTTAGAATCATGCGCTAAAAATGCCATCGTATTTACCAACGGTGATAACGATACTTTCCCATTGTGGTATGTGCAAGAGGTAGAAGGTTTCCGCACCGATGTGCGCGTAGTGAATTTAAGTTTATTGAATACCGATTGGTATATCGATCAAATGAGAAGAAAAGCTTACGATAGCGATGCTGTGCCATTCTCTTTAACGCCCGATCATTACCGTGCTAGAAACAGAGATGTAGTGTATATCTTAAATCCGATGGATGAAAACTACAAGGCAATGTTAGAGAAATTTACACCTAAAGATGTAATGGCTTACTATCAAAATATGTGGAACAACGGTGCAGATATCGATGATATCGTTAAGTTGATAGCTAGTGATGAAGCGGGAACCAAACTTCCTGGTGAAAATCCAGAAGACAAAGGAACGGAGTTCATCACTACCAGAAAAATTACAATTAAAGTTGATTCTGCTGCTGTTATCGCCAACGGTACCGTTTCTAAAGACCAATACAACCAAATACCTAAAGAAATTCAATTTAGTTTAGGTGGCGGTGCTATTTACAAAAGCAAGTTAATGGTGCTCGATTTAATTGCTACCAACAATTGGGAAAGACCTATCTACTTCTCTTCTACTGTGGGCCAAGAGAACTTCTTTGGTTTG
>CAMBXP010000145.1 GCA_945871895.1 Chryseobacterium gleum
TCTAGTACGCACGAAAAAAATCTACCCTGAAACAAATGACCAGCTAAGCCCCGCTTTCTATTGAAATACTGACTGTATCTCATGTTCGTGTTGTTAAACACTTTCGCTAATCCATCTTCTGTACTTGGCTCAACAACAAAATGAACATGATTACTCATTAAACACCACGCATACAACTTCAGATTATATTTCTCCTTATACATCATGAAAAACTCCATGTACTTTTCTCGGTCGGCTTCTTCCTCAAAGATATCTTGTCGGTAATTACCTCGCTGCGTAACGTGATAAGGCGTATCTGAACAAACTACTCTCGCTATTCTTGGCATAGTATATTTTTTCTAAAGATAGAAAAATATTTAAACTGGGGCGCTGACCCTAATAATTTTTAAACCTTTTCTTTCTTTTCACGTCTATATGTTGTATATTTATTCATAAATTTATTGCCATGGAACCTTTACAGCACAGAATAGATACACTTTCTAATTGGTTAAAAACAGCAGGGAATGAATCTGTTGTTACCCAGTTTGAACGCTTACAACAAGAGCTAAATAAGGTTGTGGGATATGAAGTGGATGGTTCTCCAATCACTACTGCTAAACTATTGGTTGACATTGCCACTGCTGAGCAACAAATAAGTGAAGGAAAGTTTACTTCTCACGATGATTTAGAAAAAGAATCTGAGAACTGGTAATGAATACATTCAAAATTAAGTGGTCGGAACTTGCCAAGTCCAACCTTAGAGATATCCACGATTATATTAAGTACAAGAAGCAATCTCCTCAGGTAGCATCCATTGTAAAAAAAGCTATTTTGGATGATGTTAAATCTCTTGAAACTCATCCTGAGAGATACCCACTTGAATTTTACATCAACGCTTTTACACACGAAAATTATAGATTCAAAACTGTTAAAGGTAGGTTCAAAATCATCTACCGTATTCAAGATTTCGATGTTAGAATAATTAGAATCTTTCATACCAGTTTAGATCCTGCGAAATTATTGGACATTGATTAAATAGAAAACCCATCCTCAATACCAGTCCGTCTGCCGACGGAAGCTTCTCTCACCCTTTCCACTTCTGCCATTCTATAAGATTCCAAGCCGCATAAATATTTAAACCCAGTGAAGTATTGAACCTCAACAATACTGTGTCGTCTAGTTCCTTATTTTTGTTTACCTACCTTCGCCGCCCTAACTAAAAAAAACAATGAAACGAAGTAAACGCAGCTACGACACCAATATCATATACCTCGCTCTTTACGATAAAAAGGCATTACAACAACTCAAGAAAATTATTCCTGCTTCGACCATCTCCACTTGGTTAAAAAATGGCAGCGCTCATTATTATGGAAAACAATTTGCGGGCTATAATCATTCAGCAGCATTAGAAGTCAGCAAGGAATTAGCACAATCTGAAAGATTAATTCAACTCGCCAAAGGAATGTGCCACCTATATTCGGGATACAAAGCCATCGTATCTAAGCTACCTAACCTCAAAAAAGTTTGCAGCGACAACAAGAAAATAATTGTAGATACTTTTCATGCTGCTGCGCTCTATTTACCGAAAAATAAAATATATAAAGCACTTGGAGTTTCCTACGATTTCATTCATTACAAAGAAGTAAAAAAATGTGCTGCATCAATACTCAATAAGTGCTTCAAAAAACATCCGCATCAATTGTCAAACATAGATGTGAAAACGATTCGAGAATATTGTTTGCATCCAATCTATAAGCATTGGCAAGGCATTTCTATTTATTGGCAGATGATGAAAGACAAAAAATTGTTTTGCTCGAAAACAACTTTTTATCGCTACGTTCATAAATTAGGAATTGTACTTTCCCGTAAAAGAAACAATTGGAAAAACTACGTCCCTATTGTCGCCAATAAGCCTTTTGAGATTTTACATATGGACGTTACGCCCATCGTTCTCAATAATCTTAAAGGCTATTTATATTTGATTGTAGACAACTTTTCAAGAAGTATTTTAGCACATGAATTCTCTAAAACCATCAAGAGCTTTACTTCAACCAAAAACCTCATTCAAGTTTGCAGGAAGCATAATTTATCGGTGAATCCTTATGTAACATTGATTACCGACGGAGGCTCTGAAAACAAAGGTTACGTTAACCGATTTGTAAATTTACCTTGCGTAAACATCATCAAAAAAATAGCGCAGAGCGACATCACTTCTTCCAATTCATTGATAGAGTCGGTGATTAAGCAACTGAAAAAATATCACATAAAAATTGACGCCAACGATGATTTTGATAAAGTCACCATCGCCATTGATATCGGTATCGAAGAATACGAAAACAAACCTTTAGATGTTCATCGAGGTTATTCCCCAACAGAAGCAAGATTGCTCACACCCAGTTTTCAAAATAAAGAAACTTTCTTCTCCACTGAGGAAATTAAAACCATGCGTGAAAATCGCAGAAAAACCAATAAAATTAACGCTTGCGGAACTTGCAGATAGAAATTAGAGATAAAATTCACCGCCCACAAAAAAGAGAAATCAAAAAACTATTAAGCACTAGTATTTTTTCAATTTACGAATGAACTATTTCCTGTTTTAGCAACAGCAATGACTTTGCATTTTCTGTTTTACTCCGTTCGAATATTCGAACAGTTATTTGGAATTACTGGTGGTAGCGTGCAAGATATTAAAGACAAGACAATACTTGAAAAGGCAAAGATGCTAGAAGAACTAAATGATGAAGACCGAAAAGCTGTTTTCCGCATTATCGAAATCGCAGCAAAACAAAAGAAATTTGCAGAACTTTTTAGTGAGTTTAAGAAGTAGGAATTATACGAGGTAGCTGGCCCTAATTAACGCATGAAAAACTATTAAACCTGGTCGCTGTCCCCAATTACTTGGCTTCTCAGCCAGTGTCTTTGATTCATTTATGCTTTGTTTTTAGTAGAGCAATTAGTTTGGAAGAGTGCCTAAAATTTTACCTGTCTCCATTTTGTCCTTTTGAAACATCTACTCCGTTGATAAAATAATAAACCCCTTCGTATATTTCAGAGTCTAGCCCTAAAAAAGAATCAGATTCTTCATAAATTTTTATTGAGTTATCATCCTCCCATTTAATTTCAAAATAATCGTTTGGTTCCAAATCAAATGAAACGCAATAAGGTTCTATCCATATTTGTTTTTTTTGTTCGCCATTTTTATACTCAAAAGTTCCCATAACACCGTTTCTTTAAATACATTTCTACTTTATTTAGCATTCCACAACTCTAAGATTTTGTTAACTGAACGCAATCTAGCAGCTGGAATTAACTCTCTACCGTCTTTCCATCCTTTATCGGTAGCTAATTTCACTTGCTCTTCATAAGTTTTTTTCCATTCCTTCAATTGACCATAGGTAAATCCTTGCGACTGCAATTTATCAACCTGCTCCTTAGTTAAATTAGCTGTTTGCTGGTCAGTCAAATCTGCAGCAGCCTTATATTCATTTTTTGAAACTTTTGGCCAAAGCCCTTCTTTATTTTGTAAAATAGAAGACTGTTCTGCCCTACTCAACCCTTCTTTTGAAACATTTTTTTCCTCTACAGGAGGTGTTTCACTTCCAACCTTTTCAGTATTCTCTTTTACAACCGCTTTTTCTTTATCTGTTTTTATTTGCGTTGGAGTTTTTGCTTCATCTGCAGTTTTTTCAACAGCTTTTTCAGCGTCTTTAGCAGCCTGAGTTCCCTCTTTTTTAGCTAAACCTCCTTCTCCTCCCATTTTCTTCACGGTTTTCTTGAATGCTTCAACCCCTTTGCTAAAAGCCTTCTGCACTCCTGCTTTTGTGGCGGTATAAGCGGACTTAACAGCATTTGCCACTGGTTTAATCACCGTTTGAATCGTTTTCTGAATTACTTTCTGCCCTGCCCTCCATGTGGCAACAGCAACCCTAACGACAAACTTAGCAGCGACATGTCCAACAATAATCCCAGCAGCTGCAATAAGAAGTTGTGTTTTGGCCATTGTCATATTACCTCTCGACATATAGTACCCAGCGTGAATCATATCGATTGCCGCTCCAATTGGACCTGGAGCAACAATAGCAGCGGCATCTAACATTCCGTTCACTGCATGGTCTAACATTTGTCCCCAATCTGGCCATTGTCCTGTAACATCATTTGCATTTATCGGGTCATTATCCATTGATGTGTATGGAGATATTTCACCATTAAACTCTGGGTCGGTAGAGAACCAACGCCCTAATCTTACATCTAATCCTCGGAACTCAGTTGTGTAGCTATTTCCATCCCCACTAATCTCATTATCCTTCTCTGAACCTTGATATCCGAAGCGATAATCACCATGGAAGCCACGGCCTGCCATCTCCATACCAAAGGGGTAATAATTCTTGCTGTTTTTCAAAGAACCTTGCGTAAAGATATAAAAGGTTTTTGTAGAGACGCATTACATTGCGTCTTCTTGTCTATATTAAGATTTTTTGGATGAAAAGATTTTAGGATTGTGCTCTACGTAGAGCCAGTATTGCATCT
>CAMBXP010000146.1 GCA_945871895.1 Chryseobacterium gleum
GTTTTGGTGGGCAATGATTCTATTAGCTATTGTCCGAACAACGGTTACAACGGCAACGACACTATCATTTACCAAGTGTGCGATGGCAACGGTGGTTGCGATATAGATACTGTTTTCATTAATATCAATAGCGTAAACAACGACCCTGTAGCCGACACCGATTACAAAACAGTGAACGAAGACAACTGCATCAATATCGATGTTCAAGTGAATGATGTTGACCCTGATGGTGATGCTTTAACAACCAGTATTATCACCAATGCTCCTCACGGAACTGCTGGCGTGCTAAATGGTGATTCACTTTCTTACTGTGCAGATGCTAATTACAACGGCAAAGACACCATTATCTACCAAATCTGCGATGGCTTAGGCGGCTGTGATATCGATACGGTTTTCATTACTGTTAATCCAGTGAACGATGATCCTGATGCAAACACCGATAAAAAGACTACCAATAAAAATGTTTGCATTATGGTAAAAGTTCAAATTAACGATAACGACCCAGATGGCGACAACCTAACTAGTTCTATTTTGAACAATGCTAATTTTGGAGCAGGCACTCTTGTTAATGGTGATTCAATTCTCTATTGTCCAAATAACAACTACGTAGGTAAAGACACCCTTATTTACGAAATATGTGATGGCAATGGAGGATGTGATCAAGACACCATCATCATTACTGTATTGCAAGTTCTAGATCCTTTCGTTGTTGCAGTTGATGATACACTTACCATTTACGCTAACGACAACACCAGCGATAATTACATTATCGATATTCAAAAAAATGACACTGATTACAATGGCGGATATTTAACTTCTGTGATCTTTAAAGACCCAACCAGTGGCGGACAAATTACAGTGATTAATGGAGACAGCGTGATGTACAAAGCGCCTAACGGCTTCTTCGGTAAAGATACTATTCAATATATCGTTTGTAGCTCTCTTGGCGCTGACTTAAACGACTGTGATACGGCTTACATATTTATTACGGTGATTGCTGCAGATTGCGATAAAGATGGTATTGCCGATTGGAATGACAATGCTAAAGACTGCGAGTTCTTTATTCCCGAAGGATTCTCTCCAAATGGCGATGGTGTAAACGACACCTGGTTCATTAGAGGAATTTTAGATTATCCAAAAAATCATGTGCAAATTTTCAACCGTTGGGGTAACCTTGTTTTCGAAACAGATGGTTACAAAAATGATTGGAACGGCACTACCATTTTTGGTTTAACAATAGGTGGAAATGATCTTCCTGAAGGCACATACTTCTATATTGTTGATTTAGGAAACAACACAAAAGTGTACAAAGGATATGTTTATTTAAAACGTTAAGAAAAAATGAAAAAGTTATTATTCATCATATTGTTTTTTGTTGCTGCTTTCCATTCTGCATGGGCACAACAAGATGCTATGTTCACGCATTACATGTTTAACACACAGGCCGTGAATCCAGGCTATGCAGGTAGCAGAGATGCGCTTACCATTACCGGGTTACACCGCAGCATGTGGGCAGGTTTTAACGGTGCGCCTACCACCCAAACACTAACAATGCACACTCCCGTTTTCGATGAAAATTTTGGTATGGGCATGTCGGTACTAAACGATAAAATCGGACCAACGAACCTCACTTCTTTTTCTTTGGATTTAGCCTACAGATTTAAAGTAAGCAGCAAAGCTAAATTGGCTTTTGGCATAAAACCAAGCGTTGGAATAAGAAGTGTAAACTTAACCGCACTTGCTCTTGAAACAGAGGGCGACAATGCTTTTTCGGCCAACGTAAACAATCAAATCATTGGCAACGTAGGTGCAGGTTTATATTTCTACACACCTACATTTTATACTGGTATTTCTGCTCCAGGCATCTTAGAAAATAAATTAGATGTAACAGATGGTATTTCTCAAATAGCCAAATACCAACGTCACTACTTCTATATCATCGGTGGTGTGATGAAGATGAGCAACAAGGTGAAGTTTAAACCTACAGCGCTAGTAAAAGCAACGGCCGAGGCTCCGGTAGAAGCCGACCTTACAGCAAGCTTTCTATTCAATGATAAATTTTGGATGGGCGCAATGTTCAGAACAGGCGATGCAGTGGGTGCATTGCTGGGTATTAACATTACCGACCAGTTTTCAATTGGCTATTCTTTCGATTGGTCGTATGCCAACCAAACAATGAAATACAACGGCGGAAGTCACGAATTAATGCTGCGCTACGATTTCATTTACCATACACAGAAACAAATTATTTCACCTCGATATTTTTAAGAACATGAACTCTCTTTTCTCTAAAATTTTTCTGCTCACTTTTTTTGTTAGCATCTCCGTTTTCGCTCAATCTTCTAAAGATGAAAAATCGGGTAACACTTATTTCAAAGCATTCAATTACCGCAAAGCCATCGAAAGTTATGAAAGTGCGGATAGCCTTTCTGCCGATGGCAAAAGAAATTTAGCCAACAGCTATCGTTTTGTTAATGACAATGAAAAGGCGCTGAAAATTTATGAGCAATTGGCGAAGTCTGAAAATGCAAATACCGGCGATCTATTTTTGTATGCCCAAACATTAAAAATGCTATCGCAATATGAAGAATCAAATGTTTGGATGAAAAAGTATTACGAGAAGAACAACACCGATTCTCGCGCTATCGAGCACATCGCTTTTCCTAATTATGCCACCGACTTAAAAAGCGATGAAGCGCGATATAAAATCATCACTCTAAATATCAATAGTGAACAAGAAGATTTCTCTCCTTCTTTCTACAAAAACCAAATCATTTTTGCTTCTTCACGCGAATCACTAAAAGCAGTAGATAGAAAATGGAATGGTACTATGTTGCCTTTTATTGATATGTACATGGCCGATACTACAGAAGGAAATCAGTTGAGCAACCCCCAACTCTTCCCTACCGAATTCAATGAGAAATATCATGATGGTCCGGCTGGATTTTCTAACAACGGAAAACTTATGGTTTTCACCCGCAACAACTACAAGGCAGAAAGCGTAAACGGCACCAAAAAACTAAAAATGTTTTACTCTGTTTTCAATGGTAAAAAATGGAGTGAGCCTGTTTCTTTTCCATTCAACAGCGACGAATATTCTGTTGGTCATCCAAGCATTAGCGCCGATGGAAAAACAATTTATTTCGCCAGCGATATGCCGGGTGGAAAAGGTGGTGTAGATATTTATAAAATCAACTTAAAAAGTGATAGCACTTGGAGCGCTCCAAAAAATTTAGGTGATACGATCAACACTGAAGGCAATGAAATGTTTCCTTTTTACCATAAAAATGGAGTGTTGTATTTTGCATCCAACGGACATGTTGGTTTGGGCGGCTTAGACATCTTCACTTGCAACTTAAACAAAGCGCACAAGGTGTTGAACATTGGTTTTCCTATCAACGACCACTTCGATGATTTCGCTTTAATTTTAAACGCAACACAAACAGGAGGATTTTTCTCTTCTAACCGCGAAGGCGGAAAAGGATTCGATGATATTTATGGTATTCAGGTGCTGAAACCTCTGGTTATTAAAAAGAGAATTGAAGGCATTACCAAAAATAAAAAAGACAGTAAAATCATTCCTTTAGCGATGGTGTATTTATTCAACGACAAAATGGTGGCTGTTGATTCTGCCAAATCAGATTCTTTAGGTGCATTCGTTTTTATCGTTGATCCCGATTTAGATTTCAACTTAACTGCCACAAAGGAAAAACACTTGCCTGGTAAAAATACGGCCAGCACAAAAACAAAAGACGAAGTGGTGAAAGCCGATTTAATTTTAGAAGAATTGTCGGTTGGATTAGACTTGGCGAAAGTGCTTAAAATTAATCCGATATACTTCGACTACGATAAGTTTTTTATTCGCCCCGATGCTGCAATTGAACTCGATAAAATTGTTGCTGTGATGAACGAATATCCAACCATGGAAATTGAATTGGGTTCGCACACCGATTGTCGCGGAAGCAAAAAGTACAACTTCAACTTATCAGATAAAAGAGCAAAAGCTTCTGCAGAATACATTCGTGCTAGAATTATGAATCCAGCAAGAATTTATGGTAAAGGATATGGTGAAAATAAACTCGTAAATACCTGCGCTTGCGAAAAGCCTGTAAAATCTACTTGTAGCGAAGAAGAACATCAACAAAACAGAAGAACTGAGTTTGTAATTATTAAGATGTAATTGACTGTAGGGGCGTGGGGGGGGGG
>CAMBXP010000147.1 GCA_945871895.1 Chryseobacterium gleum
CCTATGTTTTCAACTGTCCACGACTCTTTGCTAGTGTTTTTCAAATAAATTTTATGACTCACCTTATCTCCGCTAATGGTATCTAAATCAATTTCCATCTTCCTAAAATTGTCGAAATAGGCAATTTCCTTGGGCTGTTTAGGAATCAAATTAACACGCACTACCTCTATTCTTCTTTCGATGGCTGCGCGCGGATTGTAAATAGAATTTCTAACATCGTAATAGTCGTCGCTCACACCTGTTGCCGATTTATACTCACCATTCGGATTTTTAATAAAGCTCAGTTTAGCGCCGTTGGCCGCCGTTCCATTAAAATAAGGAACATATACTCCACCTTGATAAAACTTTAAATAATTCATCAACGAAGAAATTCTACGCAAAGATAAATTCACGTTATATGAGGAGGTGGTTAGCGGACTAGCAAAGCCTTTGATTAAAACCTCGGCAGAATAGCCTTGCTCTAAATAACCAATCAATTCGGTAGTAAACTTATGTAAATTCTCCACGCCCAAATCCACATGATTATCGAAGAAATATTGTACCTCATCAGCTGCCAATTGCTTCTGCTGGCCTTCTAAAACCTCAGGGTATTTAGTTAAATAATCGGGTTGCAATTTTTTATACGCTGCATAGGTCTCCATGTAGGTGTATTTGGTAAGCGTATCGCGTGTGCGCGGATTGGGCTCATCGTTGTGGAAATACAGCACCAAAGGCAATTCAACATAAGCTTCAATTAATTTGTAAGGCAAAGTATCATTAGGCAGTACCACATTCTTTTTCTTAGAGTAAGAGAAAGAATACAAATCGGCACAACAAATAGCATCTTCATTGTCGCTTAAAGTGCCCTCTCGTAAAGAAGACAAAAAGCCCTTTGCTTTTTCATTGATGAAGAAATACTGGTCGTTGCGCGATGAATTGATAGGCACACCCACGTTTTTAGGAGTGGCAAAAGCATTGATATTTCCTTTAGCGTAAAAAATATCTGTGCCTCCTATTCCCGCATGCCAATCGGAACTAAAATACAAAGCGGTATCGTTGATGGAATAGAAAGGAGTTATTTCATCACCCGGCGTGTTTATAGAAGAACCTGCATTTTTAGCAGTGCTAAATTCTCCATTTTTTAGTTCACTACACCAAATATCTAATTTGCCCTTTCCACCGGTTCTATTTGATGTGAAGAATAAAATTTCTTTATCGGCAATACTTGCCCAATGAGGATGCGTATTGTTGAAACCCATCAAATTAATTTGATCACCCAAAGGTTTTGGGTTGGTCCACGAACTGTCGGTTCTCACACATTCTTTCAAAACACACATTTGCTTTTCATCGCAATCGGCAAAAATGAATCGCGATTTATCTTTGTTAAAAGTAATGTTAGCCGCATTGCCTTTTTCTTTCTTTAGCACTTTATACAAAACTTCATTTTGCCATAATGTATCTTTTCCATGCACTTGATAAACATCAACAGCATAGCCTTTTTCCTTAGGTCGCATAGCCGAAAAAAGCAAAGTAGAATCGTTGTGCAGTTGCGCAGAAAACTCGGCATGAGTGGTATTTAATGCACTTACTGGAAACACAGTGCAATTCACAGAATCTTTAATAATCAAAGGAATTTCTTTGGCTACTTTCAATTCTTGCAAAGCGCTTACAAAATAAAACGACGATTTATTTTTTGCTTCTTTAAGATAAGTTGCCAACTGCTTTTCACTTAAAGCATAATTTTCCAGCATCTTGTTGATCATGGCCATCCAATACAGGGCTTCGCTATAATTGGCGCGCTGTGCTGAAACATTTACCAGCTCGTAATAAGAATATGCCTTTTTAAATGCTTTATATCCCCGATAAGATTCTGCCAATTTAAAAGCCACTGCTATATTCGTTGAATCTAATTCAAACAATTTTTGATAAGAATTGGCTGCACTAATAAAATCGCCTTGCACAAAAGCATCTTCGGCCCACTTGGCATACTCTTTGTCTTGCGCATTTAATGTGTATGCGCAAAACACAAAACAGAAGGAAAGTATGATATTTTTTACAAGTAGTCGGGACATATTTTAAACTTTGGTCGTTCAGGTAATTTTTTCCAAATGTAGATAACCGACAATTCCAATCCGCCTCTATTCTGCGACGCCGGCTGAAGGTTAGACAGATTCACATCGTAGCTAACACCGAAAGTCCAGTTGTTGCGCATTAACCCCGCAAATACACTACCTGCATCACCAGCTCTTGCCCACATTCCACCCAATAGCTTCCATGTATTAAATAGTTCATTCACCAAATTGTATTTTAACATAGCACCCATATTGTATTCAGAATATTTGCCCTGATAAGAAAACAAGAACAAGGGTAAAATAGACAGTTTAGCATTAAGAACATGTTCTGTCCCCACCTCTATATTAAATCTTCTATCCAAACGAATTTGTGCGTTATTCATAAAAGTTTCTTTGGGCTGATTGATGTTGTAAACACTGGCCGCCAAATGAAAATTCGATTTTTTATTAATGATGCGTTTGTACTTAAATCCAGCGTTTAAATTGAGGTAATTTACCTTCAAATTATTGAAAGCCTCAATACTGCTTATACCTGGGTCGTAAAAGAAACCATTGTATTGGTTATCGTATTTCAAATCTTGCGTGCTAAACTGCTTGTTACTTAAGCCCGATTGCATGCCTAGCGTAAAGAAATTAGCAGAATCTTTTGATTGCAAATGATAAGACAAACCTAAATTGATGATGGTATAAGTAAAATGAGAATCGCCAGTTTTATCGGTAAGCAAATTAAACATAGCGCCCAATCCCTTCACCTTTAAAAAATCATGTGCATCGAAGGAGCCCGCAAAAGTTTGGTAAGGAATGGTTACCGAAGCCCACTGGCGACGTTGATTGCCAATCACCCTATAATCACCATCGAAATCGCCAATATGTGCAGGATTATAGTTAGAAGGTGCAAAGAAAAACTGCGTAAAATGCAAATCCTGAGAAAGCACTGAAGATGCTCCTATAAAGCTCAAAAAAAGGATAGAAAATATATGTCGCGCAAATTTCACTTTCATACAATGTTCTAAAAATAAATTACCTGCGGCTATTTTCCTATTTTATTTTCAAAGCAGTAGAAAATAGAATTGCTGACTTATCTTTACCCATCAATATGAAAAACACGTCTAAACTTAAGCTGGTACTTCAACTGTACACAGTAGCATTAGAAATGGATGAAGAGATGAAGATTCACCTAACAGCCATTCACAAAAACACCAATAGCGTGGCGACCTTTATTGATAAATCATATACAGTTATACTTAGAAAGGCTTATAGCCATATGATGAAAGAGATCAAGGAAGAAGTAAAAAGACCTTCTTAAGATTTTAAATAATCAAGTTCAATACTAAGGCTTGATAGGGTTGCTTCGGGGTACCTCGCAATGACGAACTAGATGTATTGTTATTTTAGTAGAGACTTTTAATACACAAAGTTCGTCATTGCGAGGTACCCCGAAGCAACCTAATTTTACTTTTTCTTTATATTCGCATCACTAACTAAACTTTATGGAACGAGGTGCTTGGGTTTACATCCTAACCAATAAATACAATCGTGTGCTTTATACTGGTGTGACCACCGACTTAAAAAGCAGAATTTACGAACATAAAAATAAGGTGAATTCAAACTCGTTTTCTGCAAAATACAATGCAGATAAATTGGTGTACTACAACTTTTTCGAATCAGTAGAAGAGGCTATAGCCGAGGAAAAAAGGATAAAGGGTGGTTCTAGATTGCAAAAAATCATATTAATTGAAGATATTAATATTTCTATAGATTCCAGCGAAGCTGATCCACCAGTTCCTGTGATGTTGACCCACCCAAAAAAGAACTGATTAATAGCGCGAAGTTAATTCAATTTTTGAATTGTTTTTTTTCTAAGTGATTCTCCTTTTAATTCTAATCGATGATTGTTGGCGA
>CAMBXP010000148.1 GCA_945871895.1 Chryseobacterium gleum
TATGATTTACGGATAATACGGATAAGAAATGTATGAACAATGGGTGGTTAGTGGAAATAATAAATGTGGAAAAATATGGAATTGGATTCCATATTTTTCCATATTATTGAAAGGTCTAAAACAAAATCATCAATGAAATATTTACTTCCTCTCCTATTATTTATTTCCATAAGTTATTCTGGTTTCGGCAGAATTGGAATGGGGGAGCAATACTTTGAAACCCCTGGCGGACATATGATTTGCGATTGCGATGGACTGGAAAATTCTGTTAAAAACGCACCTTCTATTGTTGGCTTCGAAGAACAAATTCCTAAAATTCAAGAATTCTACTTTTACAAAAATCATATTGTTGGTTATAACGATTCATTGCACTTTATTTTCAATGAGAAAAACAATGACCTACAACTTTTTAAGTATGAACAAGATTGGTACTACCAAATAGAACTACAAGAATTAGATCCAATAATCACAAGATGGCTTGATTTGTCTGATAGTCCGGAAGTTTGGCATGTGCTGCTTTTCATGTGGTTCTTCCTAACAATTCCTTTAGCTACTATATTCATTTATCTATTTTTCAGATGGCTAATTTTCTCAATAAAAAGAGAAAAGTTCAACATATTTAAAGGAAAATACACCAAAAGATTTCTTCTTTTATTATTAATCCTAATTTGGCTTCTGCAAAAATTATTTTGGATAGAAAGCATTTAATATATCATGAAAAAACCATCCTTCCTCAAACCAAACGATAAAGTAGCCATAACAGCTCCAGCGAAAAGAATTGCTCGTGCAGAAATTGACGCTGCTGTAAAAATCCTTATTTCATGGGGATTACAAGTAGTAGTAGGTGAAACTATTGATTCAGAATATTTTCAATTTTCTGGAACAAAAGAGCAACGCTTAGATGAAGTACAAAATCTACTAGACGACCCAGACATTAAAGCGATTTTCTTTGCAAGAGGCGGTTATGGAAGTATTCAAATTATTGATGACATTGACTTTAGAACATTTAAGAAAAATCCGAAATGGTTGATTGGTTTCAGCGATATTACTGTGTTTCATGCTCATGTTGCTAAGTTTGATATACCAACCATTCACGCCACCATGCCGCTTAACTTCGAGAAAAATTCAAGCGAGTCGCTGGAGACGCTAAAGCAGGCCGTGTTTAAAGGAAAAATGAAATACGAGTTGAAAGGCAAACACAAACTCAATAGAAAAGGCAAATCGAAAGGCGAAATTGTAGGGGGAAATTTATCGATATTGTATTCTTTGTTGGGCTCGAAAAGTTTTCCCGATTTGAAAGGAAAAATTCTCTTCATTGAAGACTTGAGCGAATACTACTATCATTTGGATAGAATGATGTATTCTTTGAAAAGAGCAGGAAAACTAAAAGAGTTGAAAGGCTTGCTAGTTGGCCAGTTCAGCGACATGAAGGAAGCGGCATTGCCATTCGGAATGAACACAGAAGAAATAATTTTGGGGGCTGTAAAAGAATACAAATTCCCTGTGTATTTTAACTTTCCAGCCGGACACGTTAACGACAATCGCGCGTTGATTTTTGGTAAGGAGGTTAAGATGGAGGTGAGTGAAAAGGGGCTTAGTTTGGGTTAAGAAATACGCTGAGGTGTAGAGCCAGATAGAATCTGGCTTAAAACAGAAAATGATTCCGATAGAAATGAAATGGAATTAATCTTTTTAAGTCAGATTCTATCTGACTCTACAAAGAAAATTATATCCTCCCCATCATCTTCGCCACATATTTTCCAATAATATCAAACTCTACATTTACCTGCGTTCCTTTCTCAATATTTTGAAAAGTGGTGTGCTCGTAAGTATAAGGGATAATGCATACAGAAAAAGAATCGTCTTTAGAATCCACCACTGTTAAACTCACTCCATTCACACAAATAGAACCTTTCTCAACCGTAATGTCGTGAGGATGTTTTTTCGTGTATTGAAAGGTGAATTTCCAGCTGCCATCAAGAAATAATTGATCGATGCAAGTCGCTATCGTGTCAACGTGTCCTTGCACGATATGTCCGTCTAAAGGCTTTGCTAAAGTCAAGCATCTTTCAAGATTAACGCTATCTCCAACTTTCCATGCCGATAAAGAAGTTTTTTGCAAAGTTTCATCGATGGCTGTTACGCGATACGATGAATTGCTGATTTCTACCACAGTTAAGCAAACACCATTGTGGGCGATACTTTGGTCGATTTTTACTTCACTTAAAAATGGCGCATCGATATAAAAATGCACATTGCTTTTGTCTTTTTCTATGCGCGAAATTTTCGCTGTTGCTTCAATGATTCCTGTAAACATAAATTGTTCAATGTTTAATGTTAGCTGTTTTGGCTTTTTCCTTTTCACTTAATAAATTATCTGAACATATCCTTTCAATTCTTCCTTCACACTGCCCGCCAATTTCTTTTGATACACGGTGCAAATATAGTAATAGGTTCCGGGTGAACACATCTGATTGTTTTCAATAAATCTTCCATCCCACAAAACATCGGGATTGGTGGTTTTAAAAACCAAGCGACCCCAACGGTCATATACACTCATGTCAATCTTTTCAATATGCTTGTAAGGAAAAGGTTTAAAGAAATCATTGTGCGAATCGGCGTTGGGAGTAAATACATTTGGCAAGCTATATTGCGGACAATTTTCTACACAAATTTCGCCTTGCTTCAAGCTTTCATTTCCAGTAGAATCAACAGCTGTTAAAACATAGCAACCTGCCACAAAATCAAGCTTATCGTGAACAAAGGAGGTGTCATTTCCATCAAAGTTTTTGAGCAATGAATAAGGCTTATCTAATTCATCTTTGAAATACAATTTATACATCTCTAAATCGTAAGCGCAAGAATCGGGAGCCTTAGGCCAAGTGATAGAATTTTCATCTTTTTCACAATCGGCTTTCACCGCAATGGCAGGCGCGCAAGGCGGCACAACATCAATAGGCACCCCACAAATAACCTGAGAATAATTGAGCAAAGGAGCAGGAAAGCCGCTTGCGCTGTACATTCCCGACGTTTGAATTTTGTAGCAATAAGTTTGTCCGTTCACCAAATTAACATCTGTATAAGAACTTAAAAGAGTAGTATCCATTGCATTGAAAATACCCGAACCCGGAGAAGTTTCTTTGTAAATATAAACGGTGTCATTTGTCCACGGTGTATTGGCATTCCACGACAATTTCAAAGCTTTATCGAAAGGATTTATACTTAAAAAAGGAGATGACGCTGTTGCTGAAGTACCTATTAAATAAGAGTTTCCAGGTGTTTCATTCCATAACTCTACATAATATTCTTGTTGAACTAAAGTATTCACTAAAGTATCTACCACAGATGTATCATTCACATTAAATATAGAGGCTACTAAGGTTCCCGAGTTTCGGTATACGCGATAAGAATAGGGGCCGGGGTGTTGTGGTACATCCAAATCTGTTGCTTTCATCCATTTTAAAAACACCGAACCGCTTGTTGCGCTGGTGTTGTTGATGCTCACATTTAAGATAGCTGGCACTACTTTTTTTAGCTCAACGCAAACTTCTTGAGATACCTTACTTTCTGCACCATTGGCATAGTAGGCAACAATTCGGTAGCAATAATTTTTACCTAGAATGATAGTATTGTCGTTGAGAAAAGTAGTGGTATCGGTAGTCGTTTTAATGAGCGAATAACCTTTGCCATCAGGCATTCCGGTTTCACAAGTATCGGATGTGAAAGGGTTAGGATTTTCCTTTCTGTAGATTTTGTAGCCTGCAACTTTATTGCAATATCCGGCATCCCAATTAAGATTGACAGAAATACCTGTGGCAATAGCACTGGTGTTTTTAGGTGCAGGCGCAATCACTTTTATACGTAATGTTTTTAAATCGAAGAGATTCACGGGTTTGCCATTATCGCGCGCTTTGAATAAGACAGTGTAGGG
>CAMBXP010000149.1 GCA_945871895.1 Chryseobacterium gleum
AGGAACTATTGTCCTGGTTATTAAACATAAAAAAATCCCCGATCGTTAGCTGACGGTCGGGGATTTTTTATGTTCGTAATTCCTTAACCTTTCACCGGAACCAAAGCTCCTTTTACAATACTGTCAACCACTGATGGATCAAGCAGAGTAGAGGTGTCACCTAAATTAGAAACATCACCTTCGGCAACTTTTCTAAGGATTCTTCTCATGATTTTTCCAGAGCGTGTTTTAGGCAAACCTGGAACGATTTGAATTTTATCGGGTTTAGCGATCGGACCGATAATCTTAGTCACAATAGCCAATACTTCTTTTCTAAATTCATCTTCGTTGGTGATACCTGCTTCGCAAATAACGTAGGCATAGATACCCTGACCTTTGATCTCGTGAGGGTAACCTACAACTGCCGATTCAATCACTTTAGGATGCTCGTTCAAAGCATTTTCAACTTCGGCAGTTCCCATGCGGTGACCACTTACATTGATAACGTCATCTACACGACCCGTGATTCTATAGTATCCATTTTCATCTCTCTTACATCCGTCGCCTGTGAAGTATTTGTCTTCGTAAGTAGAGAAATAAGTTGTTCTGCATCTTTCATGATCACCATAAGTGGTGCGAATGATAGAAGGCCAAGGGAATTTTATACATAAGTTTCCTTCAACATCGTTACCTACGATTTCTTTTCCTTCAGCGTCAACCAATATTGGCTGTATTCCCGGCATTGGTAAAGTAGCGTAAGTTGCTTTTTCTTTGGTAACTCCAGCCATTGGTGAAATCATAAAGCCACCAGTTTCTGTTTGCCAGTAGGTGTCAACAATCGGACACTTTTCATTTCCAATGTTTTTGTAGTACCATTCCCAAGCTTCTAAATTGATTGGTTCACCTACAGAACCCAAAGCTCGCAATGAACTTAAATCGTATTTTTTAGGAACATCATCACCAAAGGCCATTAGGGCGCGAATAGCAGTTGGGGCAGTATAGAAAATATTTACTTTGTGTTTCTGACAAACTTCCCAGAAACGACCAGCATCAGGGTAAGTAGGAACACCTTCAAACATGATAGAAGTTGCGCCGGCTAACAAAGGGCCGTAAACAATATAAGAGTGACCAGTAATCCAACCTATATCGGCAGTACACCAGTACACTTCACCTTCTTCGTATTGAAAAGCATTGCGGAAAGAATAATCGGTGTACACCATGTAACCACCTGTGGTATGAACTACCCCTTTTGGTTGTCCGGTTGAACCCGATGTATATAATATAAACAATGGATCTTCAGAATCTACTTCAACAGCTTCGCAAGAAGTACTTTGTTTAGGCATTTCTTCATGCCACCAGAAATCACGTCCGCTCACCATTTCCACAGGAGTGTTGGTTCTTTTGAAAACGATTTGAGAAGTGATGCTCGGACAAGTTTTTAAAGCTTCATCAACCACAGCTTTAACAGCGATAGCTTTAGCACCACGAGGGTTGCCATCAGAAGTAATAACAACTTTCGCTTTCGCATCGTTAATTCTATCGGCCAAAGCGTTAGAAGAAAATCCGGCAAAAACTACAGAGTGAATTGCTCCTAAACGAGCAGTTGCCAAGCAAGCAATAGCTAACTCGGGAACCATTGGCATATACAAACAAACCCTGTCGCCTTTTTGCACACCATGCGCTTTAAGCACATTGGCAAACTGACAAACTTTTTCGTGTAATTCTTTATAAGTGATTTTTACTGCTGCTTCACTAGGCTCGTTGGGTTCCCAAAGAATTGCCACTTGGTTGGCGCGAGTTGCAAGATGACGATCGAGAGCGTTTTCGGTGATGTTTAATTTACCATTCACGAACCATTCAATCTTAGGCTCTTTAAAATTCCAGTTTAGCACTTTATCCCATTTCTTTTTCCACACAAATGACTCAGCTTGTTCTGCCCAAAATTCCTCGGGATGGTCAACGCTTTTTTTGTATTCTCTTTGGTAATCTTCGAAAGTTCTAATTCTTGTCGCCATGCAGTTAATATTTAAATTCTTTAATTGGGGTTCTAATATATAAAGTTTAAAGTTTATTGACGAAAAAAATGGCGATTATATCATTAAATTGTTTCTGAAAATTAAATTCCATAATCTTTGGGATTACCGTGATTAACATCGTACTTTTGCGAATTAATAGTATTTGATGGACAACACACAATTTTCGGTACAAGAAAACAAAGAAGTAAGAAAGCTATATCCTTATCAGGAGAGGGCTATCAGCGAAATTGTTGCTAAGTTGAATGATAGTCCGGCCGACTTCAAACTACTTTATCAATTACCAACAGGTGGTGGTAAAACCATCATTTTCGCCGAAATCACCCAACATTTCATTAGAGAAAAAAAGAAAAGAGTTTTAATTCTTACGCACCGAGTAGAGCTTTTGGAACAAACATCTAATCGATTAATCGATATTAGTGTTAAGAATTTCATCATTAACAGTGATGTTAAAAAAGTAGAGAATCAAGAGCAGTATGGTTGTTTCGTGGCGATGGTAGAAACATTGAACAATCGTTTGATGGAGGATGACGATTTCTTGAAAGATATAGGTTTAGTAATTGTGGATGAGGCGCACAATAATTCATTTAGAAAGATTTTTCAGTATTATAAAAACTCAGTATTGTTGGGCGTTACCGCTACGCCTTTGAGTTCTAACAAAAGTTTGCCTCTAAAAGACAATTACCACGAATTGATTTGTGGTGATTCTATTTCCACTTTGATTGAAGCAGGCTATTTGTGTGAGCCTTCTACGTTCACTTATGATGTGAACTTGGGTTCGTTGAAAGTGGGGATCAATGGTGATTACACGGTTAGTTCATCAGAAAAACTGTATTCGGGTTACGACATGCAGTACAAACTTATTAGTGCCTACAAGGAAAGAGGTATTGGTAAAAAAGTGTTGATTTTCAATCCCGGTATTCAAGTTTCGTGGTTGGTGTACGATTTCTTCAAAGAAGCAGGAATTCAAAACATAAAGCATTTAGATAGCACTTTTGGCGAAAGAGAAAGAAGAGAAGTATTGGATTGGTTCAGAAATACGCCCAATGCGGTGCTTACATCAGTAGGTATTTTAACTACTGGTTTCGATGAACCATCGGTAGAAATGATTATGTTGAATAGAGCGACGCGTTCGTTAACCTTGTACCATCAAATGATTGGACGTGGTTCTCGTGTATTGCCTAACAAAAAGAATTTCACCATTATCGATTTAGGTAACAACGTTCATCGTTTTGGTTTATGGGAACAGGCGATTGATTGGCCAGATGTATTTAAACATCCCGATAAATATTTAGAGCAAGAGTACTTTGATGAGTTGGAGCGTCAGCGTGAGATGATGTACCACATGCCCGAAGAGATTAAAGCTCGTTTTGTAAATTCTTGGGATATGCTTGAGTTTCCTGTGGTGGAGATGTATGAGGAGTTTTTAAGTATGGGCATAAAACCCAATAGAATTATCGACGACTGTATTGCTAACCACGCAGAGATAATAAAGTTGAATGCGAAGGATTTTGATGAGGCTAAAGAAATGCAGGTCTTACTTCAAGATAGTATTAAACATCGCATAAAATTATATACTTCTTGCTTGTCGAAATCAACAAAGAATTACTTCAATTGGGTGCTAGAAACTTACAACAGAAAGCTAAGAAATCAAATTAGAATATTGGTGCAAGATTAAATCAAGCTTGGCTCTTCTTCTCTAATTGCTTTTTTTATAGATTTTTGTTTTTGGGTTGGTTCAGTTTTAACTCTCACCTTTACTTTCACTTCTTTTTCTTTTTTAAAGGAATCTTTTCTTTTTATTATCCAAGGTATAAAAACCGCGGCAGG
>CAMBXP010000150.1 GCA_945871895.1 Chryseobacterium gleum
CCTGAGGTACCCCGAAGGAACTATTGTCTTGTTTTCATTTGTTTTTTTGTTGATCAAAATACTTGATGTATGTAGTCAAATCCTTATCTCCTCTACCCGATAGATTCACCACCACCACATCGTCTTTTTTAAATGTTGTTTTCTTTAAATATGCCAGCGCATGTGCCGTTTCAATAGCAGGAATAATTCCTTCCAATCGCCCAAGTTCAAAACCTGCCTGCATTGCTTCATCGTCTGTGGCATTGGCGAAAGTTCCTCTACCGCTTTTGAAAAGATGAGCGTGTATCGGACCAATTCCTGGATAATCCAAACCTGCTGAAATAGAATGCGGCTCTACTATCTGTCCGTCATCAGTTTGCATCAATATTGTTCTGCTGGCATGTATCACACCTTCTGTACCTCTTGCTGTTGTTGCTGCGGTTTTATCGGTATTAACTCCCAATCCCGCCGCTTCCACTGCTACCAATTGAACTTTCTCATTGTCTAAATAATGGTAAAAAGCACCAGCTGCATTGCTTCCTCCACCTACACAAGCCAACACAACATCTGGATAAGATCTACCTATTTTTTCTTGCAATTGCTCTTGTATTTCTTCACTGATAACCGATTGCAAACGTGCTACTAAATCGGGATAAGGATGCGGACCAACAACAGAACCGATAATGTAATGCGTATCTACCGGATTGTTAATCCAATCGCGAATAGCTTCGTTTGTCGCGTCTTTCAACGTTTTGCTTCCACTTTCTGCCGACACCACTGTAGCACCCAACATCAGCATACGCTTAACATTTGGCTCTTGGCGCACTATATCCACAGCGCCCATATACACCACACACTCCATACCCATAAGGGCACAAACTGTTGCTGTTGCAACACCGTGTTGTCCGGCACCTGTTTCGGCTATAATTCTTGTTTTACCAAGTTCTTTGGCCAATAAAATTTGTCCAACTGTATTGTTTATTTTATGAGCACCAGTATGATTCAAATCTTCTCTTTTCAGGTAGATATTAGCGCCATATTTTTCTGATAATCTTTTTGCGAAATAAAGCGGAGATGGTCTTCCTACATAATCTTTAAGCAGAGAGCGAAACTCTGTTTGAAACTTCTCTGAAGAAAGAATTCTAAGATAGTTGTCTTCTAATTCTTTAACGTTGGGGTAAAGCATTTCGGGAATATACGCTCCACCAAAATCACCATAAAAACCTTTTACGCTTACACTATACTTCGAATGTCCTGCGGGTTCGTTCATAAAAACTTATGCTTTTAAATATTCCATAAAGGTGTAAACCATGTCTACATCTTTAATACCTGGTTCTTCTTCAAATTTACTGTTTAAATCAACCGCCTTAACGAATTTGTAAGGCAATTTTTTTATTTGAATGGCATCATCTAAAGAGATACCACCGCTAATAATAACAGGCTTTTTCAACTTGTATTTCTTCAATAGCTTCCAATCAAATTTTTGTCCGCTACCCCCGTAATCACTCGTTTTTGTATCAAACAAAAACCAGTTTACGTCTTTTTCATATTTCTTTAATTTCTCGAAATCGAACTTAGCATCGATACCGAAAGCTTTAATCACTTTGGCTACTTTTTTAACCTTAGCACAGTAAGCTGGAGTTTCTTCGCCGTGCAACTGAACATATTGCAAATCCATGTCTTCCACATCTTCCAACACCGTTTCGATATCTTCATTCACGTAAACGCCAACTTTATTAACTCTACCAGTTAACGATTTAATGTAGTTTGCATCCACAAAATCGCCCACATATCTTTTCGATTCTGGGTAAAAAATCAAGCCGATAAAGTCAACGCCTAAATCAACAATTTTCTTAATGTTTTGAGGGTCGGTTAAACCACAAACTTTAATGTAATATCTATCTTCCATAACTACTTTAATTCTTCTATAAACTTTTTACATGCTTCGCCGGGATTGGCTTCTCTCATAAAATTTTCACCAATAAGAAAACCTTGAAAACCTGCCGACTTCAACATTTTAATTGTTTCGGGTTTGTAAATGCCACTTTCACTAATCTTGAGGAAGTCATTTGGTATGTCTTTCACAAGGTTAAGTGAAGTATTTACGTCGACGGTGAATGTATTAAGATTTCTGTTATTTACACCAACTGCGTCAACAAATTCATTAATAAATTTCAACTCTTCTTTGTTATGAACTTCTAAAAGCACGTTTAAACCTAGATTCTTGGCGAATTTCGCCAATGTTAAACATTGTTTAATTTCTAAATTAGAAGCAATTAAAAGTATAATATCGGCACCAATCGACTTCGCTTCCACAATTTGAAACTCATCTATAATAAAATCTTTGCGTAAAACAGGAATCTCATTCACTCTTCTGGCTTTTAGCAAGTTCTCGTTTGAACCGCCAAAGAATTGTTCATCTGTTAGCACCGACAACGCAGAAGCTCCAGCATTGTTGTAAGCCAAAGTTGTTTCGGCTGCGTCGGCAGTAGCGTTGATGATTCCTTTAGAAGGCGATTTTCTCTTGAATTCGGCAATAACGCCCGAACGGCTCAACAAGAAATCTTTAAACGACAATACTTTTCTTCCAAAGAACTCGCGCTTTTCTAAATCGGCAATGGTGAATTGCTTTTTAAGCGCTTCTACTTCTTGCTTTTTGTTTACTATGATTTGGTCTAGAATAGTCATTTTTTATTGTTCAAGGTTTAATGTTCAAGGTTCAAGGTTCAATGTTCAATGTTAGCAAACGTTTTAAAACGTCGTTTGCTTTGCCCGACGCAATAATTTCTTTGGCTTCAGCGATACCATTTTCAAAAGAAACTTTTTTCGCAATACTCAAAGCCAATCCTGCATTGGCAGCAATCACTTCGTTTTGCGCTTTAGTTCCTTTGCCCGAAATGATGTTTTTTAAAATTTCAGAAGCCTGTTCTAAAGTTTCACCACCATCGATATCACTTTGCTTGGTTCTGGTGAATCCTAATTGCTCAGGAGAATAAGTTTTTTCTCCTGCTTTTGTTATCACCAAAAAGTCATTGGTTAACGAAATTTCATCATACACATCTAATGAAAAAGCAATAGCGTAATTATCAGTTGCTCTATCTAACACATATTTATAAAGCGGCAATATTTCTTTGGAATATACTCCCGTCAATTGTTTTTTCGGACGAGAAGGATTTACCAGCGGCCCCAACAGATTGAAGTAAGTTTTCATGCCCAATTCTTTTCTAATGGCGCTAACATGCTTCATGGCAGGATGAAATAAAGGAGCATGAAGAAATGTAATTCCCACCTGATCCAACTCCTTTTTCAATTGATCTTGGTTATTGGCAAATTGATAGCCTAATGATTCAATGACATTGGAAGAACCAACAGCCGAAGAAACGCCGTAATTCCCATGTTTCGCTACTTTAACTCCGGCTGCAGCCAGCACCAAAGAAGAAATAGTAGATACATTAAAAGTGTTTTTACCATCTCCACCTGTGCCGCACATATCTATAGTATCAAAATCAGATAAATCAACAGGAATACATAATTCTAGCATAGCGGCACGAAAACCATCCAACTCTTGAGGCTCAATTCCACGGTGCATAAAAACAGTTAAGAATGAAGCCATCATAGATGAATTCACTTCTCCCCTGCCTATTTTAAGCTGCGCTTCCTTTGCCTGCTCGAAGCTAAGTTTATTGCCTTTTATGATATGTTCTAGTAATGCTTTCATGTTCCTCTTTTTACGTAGTTCGTCATTGCGAGG
>CAMBXP010000151.1 GCA_945871895.1 Chryseobacterium gleum
GATAAAGTTGCCGATCAAATTTCCGACGCGCTTGTTGATGAATATCTAAGAAGAGACCCATCTTCAAGAATCGCTTGCGAAACTTTAGTAACTACAGGTTTAACTGTTTTGGCTGGTGAGGTGACTTGTAATGGTCATTTCGATCAGCAAGAAATTGCTCGTGGTGTAATTAAAAGAATTGGATACAATAAAGCTGAATATATGTTTGATGCTGACTCTTGCGGTATCATTTCTGCTATTCACGGACAATCTCCTGATATCGCACAAGGTGTTGATGTAAACGCAGGTTTACACGCTGAACAAGGTGCGGGTGACCAAGGGATGATGTTTGGTTATGCTACTGTAGAATCTGCTAACTATATGCCTTTGGCTTTAGATATCGCTCACAAATTATTGATTGAATTGGCTGCTATCCGTAAGGAAGGTAAACAAATGAAATATTTGAGACCCGATGCTAAATCTCAAGTTACTATCGAGTACAACGACAAAAACCAACCGGTAAGAATTGATACTATCGTTGTTTCTACACAACATGATGATTTCGACAAAGAAGACAAAATGTTGAAGAGAATTGCTACAGATATGAAAGCTATCTTGATGCCAAGAGTTCTTTCTAAATTATCTGCTGCAAACAAAAAATTATTCGGTAAAGACATTATCTACCATATCAACCCAACTGGTAAATTCGTAATTGGTGGTCCTCACGGCGATACTGGTTTAACTGGTAGAAAAATTATCGTTGATACTTACGGTGGAAAAGGTGCTCACGGTGGTGGTGCTTTCTCTGGAAAAGATTCTTCAAAAGTTGACCGTTCTGCTGCATATGCTACTCGTCACATCGCTAAAAACTTAGTAGCTGCTGGTGTAGCTGATGAGGTTTTGGTTCAAGTGGCTTACGCAATTGGTGTTGCTAAACCAGTAGGTTTATATGTTAACACTTACGGTACTGCGAAAGTGAAATTGACCGATGGTGAAATCGCTTTGAAAGTTGCTAAATTGTTCGATATGCGTCCGGCTGCCATCATCGAAAGATTCGGATTAAGATTCCCTATCTTCGGCGAAACTGCTGCTTACGGCCACATGGGAAGAACTCCATATGAGAAAGAAGTTGAGTTGTTATACAACGGTAAAAAATCTAAGAAAAAAGTTACCTTCTTCGGATGGGAGAAATTAGATTACGTTGAGAAAATCAAAAAAGAATTCGCTATCAAAAAATAGTGGTTCTTAATACTTAAGTAAAGCCTCGATAGAAATATCGGGGCTTTTTTTGTGGCCTCACCCCAGCCCTCTCCAAAGGAGAGGGAGTTGGGAGAAGTACTGGACACTATACTTTTTCGCTCTCATTCCCCACTCTCACTCTTCCCATCGGGTTACCTTTTTCATTTTCTAGAATGAATAAAAAAACATTCTTATGAAATATTCATTATCCTTTAAAAAAGACAAACGAAAATGAATATAACATTTGACCATAAACTAAAAAATTTTATCAAATGAAAATGAAATATGTACTTCTAATTAGGGTACCTAATAGTGAGTTAGATGATGCACTAAAGCAAATGAGCTCACTAATGAAATTTCTCGATTATAGAAACATCAATGCCGATTGTAAGCGAAAAAATAAGCGACCCTTACGAGCCTCCATTCTATGAAAAAATTGGCAATGCATTAGCTGTTGGCTTAAATACCATTGAAGTTATTTTCCTTGCTTTGATGAGTGTTTGGTGGTTGTGGGTGCTGGCAGTAGTTGGATACTTTGGGTATAAAAAGTTGAAGCATAAACTATAAACAATGGGGCGCTAACCAACCTCTCCCTTTTTAAAAGGGAGGTGCGGAATTGCCAGTGAAGGGGGAGAGGGATTTCTTACTGTACAGAAAATCCCTCTTGCCTTTACTCTTCAAGCCTTGCGCACTCTCCCTTTTAAAAAGGGAGAAGGAGATTAGTGACGCGCACATAAAAAGATATTGTTTTTTATTTTTCTTTTAATCTATGAGAAAATTATTGTTTTTGGTTTTGATGGTGGTGAGTTCAGTGGTTGTGGATTTTAGCGGTTGTTGGATACTTTGGGTATAAAAAATTGAATTAGCCAATGTCTTCGTAGAGTCAGATAGAATCTGACTTGAAACAGAAAATCTTCCATTGTTTAGGAATCGGAATGTAATCTATTTGAAGTCAGATTCTATCTGCCTCTACGAAGACGAAGTACTAGATTCATAAAAAGATTATTTTTTATTTTACTTTTAATCTATGAGAAAATTATTCTTTTTGGTTTTGATGGGGGGGAGTACAGTGGTTGTGGCTTTTATCACCTATTCAAATACACCAACTCACTCATCTTCCTCTCATCAAAAACCTCATTCGCAATATCTTGAATTTGCGCAGAAGTAATGGCGTTTATTTTAGTGTAAATCTCACTAAGTAGATCAACTTTGTTGTAAGTCACCAAGCTCTTTCCATGAGCTAGCATAACGCTCGAACGGTTTTCATTGGCCATGGTGATTTGTCCGATGATTTGTTGTTTCGCTGCTGAAAGTTGTTGCGTTGATAGTTTTTTATCGCGCAGTTTTTTCAATTCTTTTTTCACCAAAGAAACTGTTTTATCAAGTTGCGTTTTATCTGTTCCTAAATAAATGGAGAACATTCCTGCGTCGATAAACGGACTGTAATTCGCTTCGATGTTGTAGGTTAATCCGTGCTTTTCTCTAATTTCTAAATTCAATATGGAATTCATTGCCGGTCCGCCTAAAACGTTCGTTAATAAAGTCATTGCTGTTTTCTTCTTGTCTTTTAAAGAGTAAGCAGAGTTACCCAAAACATAGTGACTTTGCGATGTTTTTTTCTTGTGTGTTTTATGAAATCCAAAAGCTGGAATTACTTTTTTCTTTTCTATGTTTTTTGTCGCAACAGAATATCCTGCAAAAGCTTTTTCCAGTTTTAAAGTGAGTTCTTTTTGAGAAATATTGCCCACACTACTCACTACAAAATTATTGAGTGTGTAATGTTTTTGCATGAAGTTGCGAATGTCTTTTTGTGTGAATTTTTGAATAGATTCTTTGGTGCCTAAAATGTCTCTGCCTATGGCGTGATTGGGAAAGAGTAATCGTTCAAAGTCCTCTGAAATCATGTCGCTCGGACTATCCATATAAGATTGAATTTCATCGACAATCACCACTTTTTCTTTTTCTATTTCCTTTTTCGGAAAGGTGGAATTGAAAAAAATATCTGCCAATAAATCTACGCTAATATCGTAATGCTCTTTTAAGAAAGCAGCAAAAACGCAAGTATCTTCTTTGGTGGTGTAGGCATTTATTTCTCCTCCAACAGAATCAATTCTGCTTAAAATATCGAAGGCATTGTTGTTCTTGGTTCCTTTAAAAATGACATGTTCAATGAAGTGCGCTAAGCCATGTTCTTCTTCTGTCTCATCGCCCGAACCAGCATTTACAATAATTCCTAAATGACACACATTACTGTGCGTGTAATTTTGATGAATTACTCTAATGCCATTTGATAAGGTGAAAATGCTGAACTCTTTAAACATGCAATGAAGTTACGATAAAATGTTTTATTCTGAATTGTTGTTCTGGTATTTTGTAGG
>CAMBXP010000152.1 GCA_945871895.1 Chryseobacterium gleum
CAATCCAGCAACAGAAATCAAAGTTGATTTACCTGAACAATACATTCAATTGGTTGCAACAGGAGACAAAGAATCATTTGAAATCAATGCTTACAAAAAGGAATGTATGATTAATGGGTATGACAACATTGATTATCTATTAAGTATAACACACACGATCAAAGAATACGAAAACAAGAGATAAAAAAAATCCCCGATGAAAATTCATCGGGGATTTTTATTTTTTGGAGCGACAAACTATTGTTTCTCTAATACTACTGAAATAGTATAGCTTACGCCACCATCAGGGATAGTAGAAGACCAAATTTGTTTTTTAGAAGTACTATCTTCAGATACAGTAAAAACCATAGCGTCGTCATCTTCCATCAAAATAGTCACTGTTTTGCCATCTTCAGATACAGTCCAAGTAAAAAAGTCCGCATCACCAGTGCTGCTAGTATAAGTTCCTTTTCCGCCTTCGTCAAAAGTAAAAAAAGCCGTTTCTCCTGTTTCCAAAGCACTAACCGTAATTCCACCCATTGTCACGTCATACTTTGTAGCTTTCCAAGTTTCGCCATCTAATCTTTTTTCTAAAGTTGTTTGTTTAGAGCAAGAAGTAGTTAAAAGGGCAACCGCAGTTACCAATACAAATAATAATTTTTTCATCTAATATATTTTTTAAAGTTCAGACAAAGGTAATAAAACAACAATACAAAAGGCAAATACTATAAACAAACTGGTTTTTTATATATTTACAGCCCAAAAAAAACATAATACATGAACTACAACATCGCAGTAATAAAAGGAGACGGAATCGGTCCGGAAATTATTGACCAATCCATTAAAGTATTAAACGCCATTGCCAAAAGATTCAACCACAACTTCAACTATACAGAAGTATTGATGGGGGCTTGTGCGATAGATGCGACAGGAGTTCCACTACCTGATGAAACTTTGGAAGTGTGTAGAAAATCTGACGCTATTTTATTTGGTGCTATAGGTCACCCTAAATACGATAACGATCCAAATGCTAAAGTTCGTCCCGAACAAGGTTTATTAAAAATCAGAAAAGAATTGGGTTTATTTGCTAATATTCGTCCGGTAGAATACTTCCCTGCCCTAGCTCATCTTTCGCCTTTGAAACAAGAAATAATTGAAGGTGCCGACTTAGTAGTTATTAGAGAATTAACCGGAGGAATTTACTTTGGAGAAAAAGGAAAATCGGCCGATGGAAATTCAGCTTACGACAATTGTTCTTATTCAAGAGAAGAAATAACACGTATTGCTAAAGTAGCCTTTGAATTGGCTATGAAACGTAAAAAACACGTAACATTAGTAGACAAAGCGAATGTTTTAGAAACCTCTCGTTTGTGGAGAGAAGTAGTAAAAGAATTTGCTAAAGGATACCCTGAAGTTACTTTAGAATTGATGTTTGTTGACAATGCTGCCATGCAATTGATTCAAAACCCAAGAAGATTTGACGTAATGTTAACAGAAAATCTTTTCGGTGATATTTTGACCGATGAAGCATCTGTAATTACTGGTTCAATTGGTTTATTGCCATCAGCATCTACAGGAAATAAAGTCGGATTATACGAACCTATTCATGGTTCATACCCACAAGCAGCAGGAAAAAACATTGCCAATCCAATTGGAACCATATTGTCTGCTGCCTTAATGATTGATGCGGCTTTCAATCTTACAGAAGAAGCGAAAGCCATTCGTGATGCTGTAGCAGAAGCGATTGCTGCCAACTGCTTAACAGAAGACTTAATCAAAACAAATGCGAAAAGCACTACAGAAGTTGGTGACTTTATCACAGCTAAAATTTTAGAAGCGGTAAATGCATAATGAATAGAAAGCAAAAAAGCCCGTTAGTCAGCTGACTAACGGGCTTTTTTATTTTACGCCAATTATTTCAATTCAATCATTTGCTCTTTTGCTTTTGCATCATCTGTTTTTCTTTGTTGTAAAACAGCCAAATAGTGTCGGCTAGATTTATTACCCATTGTTATTGCCTTTTGCGCCCACTCTATTGCTAAATCTATTTCACCCAACACTTCATATACCATCGCTACGTTATGCGCTGCACGTGCTTTAACCTTTGGTTTTTCTGCATTTTCAGAAACCTGCTTGTATACATTTAATGCGTCTTGATAATTTTTATTGTTAATTAAATTGCGTGCTTCTTTTAAACGAATATCACCACCCGTGTAATATGAGCGATGAACCAAGATAGGCGTTGGAGCTATATGCAATGCATATTTCTCGCCATTAACCCGAGCCAATTGATAAACGGTTGAAGAACTTTGTGTTAAAGCGTTTTCTGCTTCTACTGCCGTTAAACCTTTACCCGTATTGGTTTTAGAATCATTAAATCTTAATTCATCTATTACAGTTTGGCTGGCAGGATCATAAATTCTCCATCCCGTTGTTACGGTAATGGTGCTATTTACCACTTGCCAAATCTCATTTTGCGAGATCCCATTTCTAGTAATTGTTCTTGTTTCGTTACTCCAGCGCATATTCTTATCAGTATCAAAAATCTCTAACACCACTAAAGCATCTACGTTATTTTTAATACAAATTTCTTGCACCATATTCCAATCTAATAGTGGCGAAAAATAACTTGAACCATTGTTGGTTAAATCTAAACCTTGAATTTGAAAGATGGTAAAACGCTGTGATTTAGATAAGCCACTTACCAAACCGCCTATCGCTTCTAAACTTGAATTTTTATCTTGGTAAATTCCTTCTCCCGAAACTAATCCTTCCAATACATTTAAAGCCTTTCCTTTCTTGTCGGGATGAGAACGATCAACCACTCCAAGTTTTAAAATTTGAGGAGAGACAGAAATTTCAGCAGGTTTCATCACTTGCAATTCAGTTCTTGAAGTAGCAACACAAGAAGAGAGATACAACGCAGTAGATAATGCTAAAAAGTATATGTTTTTAAATTTCATAGACGAAATAACTTAAACTAATTTACAGCATGTAAACTTCGCAATCCATTTCTAAGTAAGGAATTATTTTTATAAAAAGTTTTACACGAACGATGTTGAAATTAAAAACAAACCTTACTTAATTTTTACGGTAGAAGATGCTATTTTAACACAAAATATATTCACGTGGGAAAAAGCAGAAAAATTTTCGTTCTAGACACATCAGTTATCATCTATGATTACGACGCTATTGTAAACTTCGCTGATAACGACGTAGCTATTCCAATTACAGTTTTGGAAGAATTAGATAACTTTAAAAAAGGAAATGACAGCAAGAATTTTGCGGCCAGAGAATTTACTAGATTCATTGATTTAGCTTCTGGTTCTAATTCCTTAAAAAAATGGATTCCTATTGGCGGACCAGAAAAAGGACTATTCTCTATTGTGATGCCTCATGCCACACAAATTGATGCAGAAGAAATTTTTGGAAGAGATAAAAACGATCATAAAATATTAAACTGCGCCATCTTTTTAAAAGAGAAATTCCCCAAGAGAAAAGTCATTTTAGTTACCAAAGACATCAATCTTAGAATTAAAGCAAAATCAATTGAGATTGTTGCTGAAGATTACGAGACAGGTAAAATGACAGATGATGTTTTAGAAGAG
>CAMBXP010000153.1 GCA_945871895.1 Chryseobacterium gleum
TACAGCAATTTAATTAAGACCGATTATGTTAGCACGGTGAATGGAAAAGGGACTTACGAACTTAAATTTCCGCAAGCGAGCTGGGGTAGAAAAATGATTAAAATTACCGATTCTATTTCGGGACATACAACGGGACAAATTTTCTACACCACTTACAGTTCATGGTGGGAAGAAGGAGGTCATGGTCCGGGCGGCGCAGAAATGCTTGCCTTTTCTACCGACAAACAAAAATACAGTGTAGGCGAAAAAGTGAAAGTGCAATTGCCTAAAGTGAAAGAAGGAAGAGCGCTGGTAAGCATTGAAAGTGGTTCGAAAATTATCGATCATTTTTGGCACGAGTTAGATGGTAAAGAAATTGAATTTGCCACCACCGAAGCGATGTCGCCTAACGTGTTTATTCATGTGAGTTTAATTCAACCTCACAACGCCACTGGCAACGATGCACCCATTAGAATGTATGGCGTTCAAAACATCACAGTAGAAGATGCTAAAACGCATTTGGTGCCGCAAATTAAAATGCCTGAGGTGTTGGCTCCCGAACAAAATGTGAGCATTACGGTGAGCGAAAAAAATGGCAGAGGAATGGCCTATACAGTAGCTGTTGTGGATGAAGGATTACTCGATTTAACTCGTTTTAAAACGCCCGATGCTTGGCCTGTTTTCTACAGCAAAGAAGCTTTAGGTATTAGAACTTGGGATATGTACAAGTATGTGATTGGCGCTTATAACGGAGAGATGACGGGCTTACTTGCAGCAGGTGGTGACGAGTCGGCAGCGGCTGGTAAATCTGGCGGAGAAAAAGCAAATAGATTTAAACCTGCGGTGATTTTTCTCGGACCATTCTACCTCGAAGCAGGAAAAACGGCTACACATAAATTCAAAATGCCAAACTATGTTGGTTCGGTAAGAACGATGGTGGTGGCTATGGAAAATGGTGCCTATGGCTCAACAGAAAAAACCACTCCGGTGAAGAAACCATTGATGGTGATTTCTACCTTGCCGAGAGTGTTGGGTCCGAAAGAAAGAGTGAAAGTGCCTGTTACCGTTTTCGCGATGGACAAAAAAGTAAAAGATGTTGTGGTACAAATAAAACCATCTTCACTTTTTACAGTGATTGGCGACAAAACAAAAACCATTCACTTTAGCGAAGAAGGCGACCAAGTAGTAGAATTTGAATTGCAAGTTGCCGAAGCAATTGGCGTTGGAAAAATAGAAATATTGGCTACTGGCGCTGGTGAAAAAGCAAACGACGTAACAGAAATTCAAGTGCGTTCTTCAAATCCTGTTGTTACCAAATCATCGGGCGAAGCGCTGCAACCAGCACAAACTTGGGACGAGAAATTTGCAGCTTTTGGAATACAAGGAACCAACAAAATAACCTTGGAATTTTCAACCGTTCCGGCAATGAATTTAGATGAAAGAATGCGCTACTTAATTCAGTATCCGCACGGATGTATTGAGCAAACAACTTCATCTGTTTTTCCTCAATTGTTTTTAGGCGGATTGATGAATTTAACCGAGGAACAGAAAAAAACAATAGGTGAAAATATCAAAGCTGGTATTGAAAGATTACGCACTTTTCAAATCTCGAGTGGAGGTATGACCTACTGGCCTGAATACGGTTATGATGGCGCTTGTGAATGGGGGACGAATTATGCCGGACACTTCCTACTAGAAGCAGAAAAACAAGGCTATACTTTACCTGCAGGTTTCAAAGAAAAATGGGTTGAATACCAAAGAAACACAGCCAATTCTTGGTCGGAAAACAATTACTACTGGGATCAAGTTACGCAAGCCTATCGCCTCTACACCCTAGCATTGGCGGGAGAAGCAGAACTTGGCGCGATGAACAGAATGAAAGAGATGGCCAACTTAAGCAACGAAAGCAAATGGAGATTGGCTGCTGCTTATGCACTTGCTGGTAAAGATAAAATCGCTTTAAGCATCGTGCAAAATGTGAGCATCGAAGTAAAAACATACCGTGAACTTTCTTATACCTATGGTAGCGGATTGCGTGATATGGCGATGATTCTAGAATCGATGACGTATTTGAACATGGATGCTAAGGCGAAAAAAATGATGGAAAATATTTGCGCATCCTTAAGAACAAATGAATGGTATGGCACACAAACAACTGCTTACAGTTTAATGGCCGTTTCTAAATTCATTGGTAAAACAAAAGGAGCGAAAGGAATGCAGGTGGAATATACCATTGCTGGCGGACCGGTACGCACACTTTCAGTAAGCACGCCAATGGCCAAAGTGGAGATTGATGGCAACAAAATAAAGAGTGGTGATATTCATGTGGTGAACAAAGGTGCATCAATGGTTTTCGTTAAAATGTACAACCGCGGAATTCCATTGATTGGTGATGAAACATCGAGCTCAAATATTATTTCGATGAAGGTAAATTATACCGATATGGATGGTAATACTATCGACCCAACCACTATCGCACAAGGAACAGATTTCATTGCCGAAGTAGAAATTTCTAACGATGGCTATACATCAGATTTGAAAGAAATGGCACTTACTCAAATCTTCCCTAGCGGCTGGGAAATTAGAAACACCAGAATGGATTTATCTGAATCGGATGAAACTGAATCTAACTACGAAGAAGTGGCTGATAGTGATGACGAAGCAGAGGACAATTACGAAGCAAGAAGAAATGAAACACCAATCGATAAAGCAGAATACATCGACTTTAGAGACGACAGAGTACTCACCTATTTTGATATGCGCTATCATGGAAAAATGAAGTTCAAAGTAGTATTGAATGCGATGTATGTTGGTCAGTTTTATTTGCCGACTGTTTACTGCGAAGCGATGTATGACCATGATATAAATGCGAGTGAAGGTGGTAAATGGGTGAAGGTTATTAAATAACAAAGTTCTTTTTAAGTGTGGGACACTAACTCCACTTCTCCCTTTAAAAAAGGGAGAGTGTGAAAATGCCTGTGAAGTGGAAAGAGGGATTTTATGTGGTGATTGAAATCCCTCTTGCCTTTACCCACAAGACCCGCACACTCTCCCTTTTTTAAAGGGAGAAGTGAAGTTAGTGACCCATTATTTGACAAAATGCACTATGAAAACATTCCTCCTAAAACATAAAATCAAATTGCTCTCTGCACTCGCATTTAGCATTTGGTTTTATTTTTTAATTCCAGATGAGCTTTTTCAATCGCCCACCAGCACAGTGATTTACAGCGCCAATGGAAAAATGTTAGGTGCGCGAATTGCCGATGACGGACAATGGCGTTTTCCATCAGAGGATTCTGTTCCGCCGAAATTTGAAAGATTAATTACACTCTTTGAAGATGAATATTTCTATTCGCATCCTGGTGTAAATCCACTGTCGATGTCGAAAGCACTATGGAAAAACATCTTTGGTTCTTCGCGCAAAAGAGGTGGAAGTACCTTAACTATGCAAGTGGCGCGAATGGCGAGAGGAAATCAGGATAGAAATATTTGGCAAAAATTTATCGAGACGTTTTGGGCATTGAGACTTGAATGCGCTTACTCGAAAGAAGAAATATTACAACTCTATGCATCCAACGCTCCCTGTGGCGGA
>CAMBXP010000154.1 GCA_945871895.1 Chryseobacterium gleum
AAGGAAAAGATGGACGAAGAAATAGTGAATCGAATACGAGCTAACACCAAAACTGGTAGGCCTGCAGGTGATGATAAATTTGTTAAGAAAATTGAAAAGAAAACAGGAATGAATTTCAACTTTAAAAAGGTGGGAAGACCTAAGAAGAAATAGGTTAAATCATCTTGAAAAATTGGGCGGCCAAGATAGATAAACAAAAAGAAGAGCTTTAGAATCTTATAGAATTGCTGATGTGGAAGGATTGAGAGGAGCTTCCGGCGGCAGACGGACTGGTATTGAGGAAGGGTTTCCTATTTAGGGTGGATTTCGTTGTCTAATTCTATCAGGTTCAATGAGATACTTGTAGTTTCAAATTTACAATTTGAAACAGACTTTATTGCGATTTTAAAATCGCTTTTATTTTGTTTCAGATTACAAATCTGAAAGTACGGGGTAATCAATTATTTGCCTTGTTTAATTAGATTTGAAAACGGAATTAGAATATGAAATTATTTAAGCACTTTTAGGAATAGTGTCATTGATACTTGATTTTATGAAAGAAAAAATATTGAAATATTTATTGGTAACATGCTATTCAATAATTTTGTCTTGTATTTTGATGATGATTTTGTCATCAACTAGAGAAAATCCAGTAACACCAGTTGCCTTTTTTTTTGGTATAATAGTCGTTTTAATTCAAATGGAATTGCCATTTACTTTGTTTTTTGCATTAACTGATTATTTAATTTCTTTACTAGCAGACAAACTCCAGTTAAAGCTTAATTTATTTAAGAAGGTAGGGGTTAGTTTTCTCATGATGTCATTAGTACTTGTGTTTTTTATTATTTTCGATGATTCCGAAAAAAATAGCTTTGAGCCTTTTTCTAAAAGTATTCTTGAGTATAGGATTTTCATATTCTTTGCTCTGTCATCTAGGATAATTTATTTTTTTATTTACGAAAATCATGAGAATTAATATGATGAAACTGAAAATATTTATCCTATTTTAGGTAAATAAAACAGCAAGTGAATGGCGAGGTTTATTATTCTTTTTCTACTCTATTCTGCAGCAGCAATAGCACAAGTTGATGTGTCAATCGATAAGTTTTCTGATGCTACGTCTTTCTATGTTTCCTTTAATAATGGCAGTGGAAACGTGAGTGTAAGTAACAACTATAGCGATTTTGTAGCCGGTAACTCTAGCATGCAAATTGACTATTCTTTTAATGGAGGTAACAACTTTTTTTTTACCACTTTTAAAAACTATAGCACCGCTACTAAAGACTGGTCGTTCAACATCACCAAATTCATGCTTCGTTACAAAGGGGGAAATGCCAATAGCCAAATTAAATTAAGATTGTGGGAAGATATTAACCGTAATGGCAGCAATGATAGTGAAGATGAAGTATACGTTTGTACCGGACCTACTGGTGCACAAAGCTCTTGGACTCTTGCTCAATTCGAAGTAGCTAATTTCAGCAAACTCGCGGGCAATGGCAATGGTCAGCTTGATTTAAATAGAATTAGAGCCTACGATATCGCTGTAGAAAATATTTCAAATACGAGTCAGAACGCTCAGTTTTTCTTCGATGAACTTTTAATGCACAGCACTTATTCTCCGCCCCAAAACAACGGAGCGAAGTTAAGTGGATCTTTTGTGCAGTTATGGAATAGTAGTGGCTGCAATTGCGGCCAGTGGACAGTGCAGCAATGGAAAGATGAAATGCAAAAGATGAAAGATGTTTGTTTAAATACCTTGGTAGTGCAGTACAGCGTTTATAACGATTTGGCATGGTACAGCAACAGTAATTTAGCTTTTGTGCAATACAAAGAAAATACACTCAATAAAATATTTGAAGCTGCAGAAGAAAAAGGAATAAAAATTTATGTGGGATTGTATTTTGATGAAAATTGGAACAACGCCGATAAGAATTTGAATGCCACCTACAGTAATTTGCTTGTTAAGCACCAACAAGTAATCAACGAATTATACAATTCATTTGCTCTCAATACTTCTTTTAAAGGTTGGTATATACCACAAGAAATAAATGATTTAGAGTGGCAGAGCAATAGCAACAAGAATTTGCTGTTCAATTGGCTTCAAGATGTAGCTTCTTATGCACACAGCAAAGATGCTTCGAAGAAAGTGATGATTGCGCCTTTCTTCAATTTATGGATGCCTGCCGATGTTCTTAAAGATTGGTACAACGATATGCTTGCGGTTGCCACAGATATTGATCAGGTTTTTCCGCAAGACGGAGTAGGTATCACTTTAAAAAATGTGTACTATCATGTGCCCCTTTTCTACTCTAAAATTAAAGAAGCATGTGATGCCAATGGAGTTGAATTTGGTGCAACAGTGGAATCTTTTAAGCAAACAAGTGGTTGGCCTATTGATAATGGAGTATTTAGTGCTCAGCCAACAAATATTAATACTTTAGTAGCACAAATTAACGAGGCGAAAGCGAACCAAGCTAGCGAGATTATACAATTCGAATGGACGTACATGCAAAGTAGTTTGTATGATGACTACGTAAATTCGGCACTTTGCATCTCCACAAATAGCGCAGTTATTGATGAACATGAATTTCATTTTTATCCCAATCCAGTAAATCAGCAAATCAACTTTAACTCTGTTGTCAATAGTATCAAAGTATACAGCAACGATGGTGTATTATTGAAAAGCATTAACAACGCCAGTAGTTTAAATGTGGAAGACCTTGCACAAGGATTTTATGTTTTGCAAGTGAGTATTGATTCAGTCACTATGCAACATAAGATTGTGGTGCAATAAATTAATAATCCACCTTCAAACAAGCAAGTGGGGTTGTTTTCTTGAAGTGTGAATCATACAAATCTTTCCCATTTTTCTGTAACACTTATCCTTCCTTTATAGCACATCTTTGTGCATACAATTTAATCAACTTAAACTAAAAATTATTATGGGAAATCTATTGAATATTATCGCTGTATTACTTTTTATATCATGGGTAATTGGCTACTGGGCTTTTAGCTTGGGCGCTATGGTGCACTTGCTTTTGGTGGCTGCATTCGTCTCTTTTATGCTTCGTGTAATTTTTGGAAGCTGGATAACCAAGTAATGTGTGAATGATGTAAGTTATTAATGTTTTTGTGTAACACTTACTCTTGCCCATATGCTCACTTTTGTAAACAGAAAATAAGTACAAACAATTAAATAAATCAATCATGGAAAATTCAAACAACAACGGAAAATTAGTAGGTGCTCTTTTAGTAGGTGCAGCTATTGGTGGTGTATTAGGAATTCTTTTTGCTCCCGATAAAGGAAGCGTAACAAGAAAAAAAAATGTCGGTAAATCAGAAGATTTGGCAGACGCAGTGAAAGACAAGTTCAATGAGTTTATGGAGTTGGCTAGAAAAGAAGCCGACATGGTGAAAGAAAAAGCTAGCGATTTCTTAAAAGATGGTGCTGCGAAAGTGGAGAAATCTAGAGTAAACTAAAAAGTTTAAATGTGTAGGGCGATAGTTCCTTCGTGCCTCAGGATGACAAAC
>CAMBXP010000155.1 GCA_945871895.1 Chryseobacterium gleum
GGTAGGTAAAATATCGGCTCCTTCGCCACCTAGTTTCTTGAATTTCTCCCAATGTTCAATGGTTTCTTTGCTTGGGTCGTGCAATTGATGTTCTTTATGATCGATACCCAGCGACACGCAAAGCGGCATTCCATGCATGTTTCCCGATGGTGTAGTGTAAGGCGTATGGATATCGGCATGCGCGTCAATCCAAATCACTCCGATTCGTTTTCCGGGATTCGCCTTTCTTATTCCAGCAATGGTACCAGCAGCTGGAGAGTGATCGCCAGAGATTACTACTGGGAAGTATTTCCCTTCTTTCATCATTTCAGCTACTTCATTCGACAAGCGCGAGCACAACGATAATATTTTGTCTATTCTCCGGGCGTAACGATAAGGTGTTTCTTCAAACAAAGTATCGTTCTCATCTTGAATCTTAACGTTAGGGTACTGTCCGAAAAAAGGATCTTGCAATGTCTTAGCCACTGTTTTCAAGGCATCTATCCCCATTCCGGCACCCCATTTGGCTGCTCCAATCTCCGATTTATTTTCTATAATTTTTACCGTCTCCATATTCATTAAATAATTATATTTGTCGCGTTTTTAAAATATAAGTCACTTACATTCTACCATTAACTTTAAAGTAACTTCATTACTATGTTGCAATCATACTACGAACTACAAAAAGAAGTACTCGAGGAAAACAATCCCGAATTCGAAGTTATAGATAATGAATTACATTTTCATAAAATTCCATTAATGGATATCATCAAACAATATGGTACCCCATTAAGAATAAGTTATCTACCCAATATTAGTAAACAGATACAAAGAGCCAAAACCTTCTTTAAAGTGGCTATTGCAAAGCAAAACTACCAAGGTGGCTACACCTATTGCTACTGCACCAAAAGCTCGCACTTTTCATTTGTGTTAGAAGAAGCTTTAAAGAACGACATTCATATTGAGACTTCGTCGGCGTTTGATTTGCAAATTATAAGAACACTTTACTCTCAAAAGAAATTAACCAAAGATACTTTCATCATTTCGAACGGATTTAAGCGTCCGGCCTACACCCAAGGTATCGTTAAACTTATTAACGAAGGATTCAACTGTATTCCGGTGATTGATGGTATTACAGAGATTAAGGCTTACGAAAAAATCAAACGACCATTCAACGTAGGTATTCGTATCGCGACAGAGGAACAACCAAACTTCGACTTCTATACCTCTCGCTTGGGCATCAACCCAAATAAGATTGTTGAGTTTTATAAAGAGAAGATTAAGGTGAACAAAAACATCAAATTAAAGATGTTGCATTTCTTCATCAATACAGGAGTTCAAGATAACGACTACTATTGGAATGAGTTGAACAAATGTTTGCAGGTGTATGTGCAGTTGAGAAAAATTTGTCCCACTTTAGATTCATTAAACATTGGCGGCGGTTTCCCTATCAAATCATCTTTAAGCTTTGAATGGGATTACGAATACATGGCTGAAGGAATTGTTGAAACGATCAAGAAAGCTTGCGACGAAGAAGATTTACCACATCCAAACTTATTTACCGAATTCGGAAGTTTCACCGTTGGTGAAAGTGGAATCATGTTGTACAGCATCTTGAATCAGAAACAGCAAAACGACCGTGAGTTGTGGTACATGATCAACAACTCATTCATGACTACCCTACCCGATGTTTGGGCTATCGACCAGCGTTACCCAATGTTGGCTATTAACAACTGGGATAAAGAATGTCAGCGCGTATTCTTAGGCGGATTAACCTGCGACAGCGAAGATTTCTACAATGCAGAAAAGCACAACAACAAAATATTTTTGCCTAAAATCGGACCGAAGGACAAACCATTGCACTTAGGTTTCTTCTACACCGGAGCTTACCAAGAATCGTTAAGTGGTTATGGCGGATTGAAGCACTGCTTGATTCCTGCACCAAAGCACATCATCATCACCAAGCCCGATGAAGATGATCAGGAAGAGTATGTAACCAAATTATTTTCTAAAGAGCAAAGTGCTAAATCGATGATGAAGATATTGGGGTATTAAGTACTAGCTACTTTACCTTTTTATTGTAAGCAAACTTTTCTTGCTTCAATACTTTACCATCTTTATCGTAAATTTTGAAAACGCCATGTTTTAGGTCGTTTACATATTTACCTTCACTTTGAATTTTACCGTTAGAGTAGTAGTTACTCATTTTACCATTGAGTTTACCAAACTTGTAAGTCATAATTTGTGATGGCGCTCCGTGAGGATAATAAACAGTCCATTTACCCGCTTTTAAACTCACTTTTACTTTTTTCTTATTCTCGGTAACGTGCTCTTCTACCGAATAATCACCTTCTTCCATAACACCACCTTTTTCGTGGTATTTTTTCCAGTGACCATTTTCCATCTCGTCTTTGTAAGCACCTTCAATTTGCGGATTTCCGTTTTCGAACCATTTTTTGTACTCACCATTTTTAGCACCATTGGCATAATTGGCAATATATTCTGGTTTACCATCTTGATAAAAAGCTTCCCATCTCAGGTCGATAGCTCCCATTTTAAAACTTCCTTTTTCGTGAATTTGTCCGTTCTCAAACCAAGAAGTCCAAACTCCATCTTCCTTATCGTCTTTAAAATTACCTTCGTGTTCTTTCTTTCCATTTTCAAAATAAACTGTCCATACACCTTGTCTTAAATCATCTACAAAATTTCCTTTTTTCAACAAGGCACCACTTTGGTAATTAAAAATCCATTCCCCATTTCTTTTGTCGTCTTTAAACAAACCTTGATGCTCTATTACAGTTCCGCCAGCATAGTAGTAAACCCATAATTTATTTCTTTTACCTTCTTTAAAGAAACCTTCAATTCTTTTGTTGCCATTGGCATACCACACCCAATTGCTATCTTCAACACCCAAACGATAAAAACCTTCACCTTCTTTCAAACCATCGAAAGTGAAATCGGCCCAAGCACCATTTTCTTTATCGAAGCTGTAATAGGTACTTTCTTTCAATTTACCATTGGTGTAGTAGGTTTTGTAAGAGCCATTCAAACGACCAACATGGTACTGAATCTCTGTCCATTTTGTACCATCTTCATACCAGCTAAGTGCAGTACCGTCGTAAAAACCACCTGCAATAGGAATTTCAAGTTTCTTGTTACCATTCTCAAAAAACTCCACCACGGTGCCTTCGCCATCTTTCACCAGTTGTTTTTCTTTAGCATCCCAAAAATTATCGATTTGTTCTTTTTCGTTGAAGAAGCGAGATTCCTTCATTTTTTTTGC
>CAMBXP010000156.1 GCA_945871895.1 Chryseobacterium gleum
TTTCTTCGTTCCTCAGAATGACAACAACACTCAAAACCCGCTCTCACTCTGATTTACTGTGGTTGTCATTCTGAGGAACGAAGAAACTATTGCCCTGCACGTCAAAAAAAATCTCAATACCTCCCCTGTCTCCAGTAATTCGCTACCCATTGATACGCCATAAAGCCAATGAGGTAAACTAAAGAAACTTCATTCTCCAATGTGCCCGAAACATAAGTCATTGCCACAGCCAGTGCACCTACAATCGCCATTCCTAGCGCATAGTAATTGAGTTTCTTTTCGTTTTCGTCGCCAGAGAATAGTCCCGACAAAGGAACCATCATCGTGAAACCGAATACAGTTAAGGCTAAGGCTGACTCTTGAAAAGTGATTAGGAATAGAACTAAACCGATGGCGAAAACCAACATAGATATTCCCACATAATTAGAAACCTTGGTTTGCTTTTCATTAAGTGCGTACCGTCCGTATTTATTGAGTCTTAGAAACAAATTCGATAAAGGATCTATCACCCAAGTCAGGAAAGCAAAAAGGGCAATTAATATAATGATAGGTAAAACATAAGGTTGAACTGCAGGATAGGTCTCTGCCAAATAATTCAACACTCTCGATAACACATAAATTCCAATGATCAATCCCCACTGCATATTTCTACTTTGCTTCGCCATCCAAAAACGATAGTTTAAAAACCATCTGTACATAAAATACTTAGCTTTCATCGCTTCAATCATCCCTGCACGCGCATAATCCATTTGTGGATTCAAACGCAAAGCTTCGCGAAAGTGAACCAAAGCTTTTTCGTGTTCTCTTTTTTCTAACAAGCCCCAGCCATAATTGGCATGGGTAAAAGCATTATCAGGATCTTCATTCAATGCCCCTTCAATGGTGCTAAAGGCATCGTGCTTCTGATTCAATTTTACATGCGCTGCCGACTTTGCATTTAAGCAATGTACATTAGCCGGATCTCTGCGCAAACCTTCATCGGCCTTCTCTAGAGCTTCAGTATATTTCTTTTGAAATAGCTTAATATCGCTCCACACCGCGAAATACTCGGCCTCAGCCGGATTGATATTCACGGCCAAAGCAATGAAATCTTCAGCTTCTTTATCCTTGTCTTTATTGATTAAAACAATGGCTTTGATATAAAAGAAAAAACCTTCGTAGGCATTAATTCTAATAGCATCTTCAATGGTCTTTTGTGCTTCGTCATATTGTTTTGCGCGCAAATAAATTTGAGCCAACAAGGCAATACCATAGGCATGTTCGGGATATTCGGATAGATGCTTTTTAACTTCCTTTTCGGCATCTTGCAATCGTCCCTGACTCCACAGCAACTCGGCTCTCTCGTAATAAGGCGTCATTATTTTTTGATGTTTAAGTAAGCCAAAATCTCGTCGTACAATCCCGATTCATTCGCATACAAAGCATAATTCTTTGCCGAATTGAACCAATCTTTGGTGGATGCCTTATGTACTTTAGTCGCATTCAACAAATCTTTGGTAGTTAGCGGCTGCGGAATTCCGGTTTTAATAGCGTCTTCCAATTTCGATTCAATAGCAATGTCAATCATCGCTGTAATATCTGCACCCGAAAACTCAATAGCTTTCTTCGCAATCTCTTTGTAATCGATATCTTGAACAGGTTTATCTTTCAATTTAATTTTTAAAATCACTTCTCTGCTTTCTGCATCGGGCGGAGAAACGAAGATGATTCTATCGAATCTTCCCGGACGGCGAAATGCTGGATCTAAATTCCACGGAGCGTTGGTAGCGCCCAACACCAAAATACCGTCGTTATTGCCATCTACACCATCTAACTCACTTAAAAATTGATTGATAAGGTGTCGGCCACCCGATTGTTTCATGTCGGCACGACTAGCACCCAAGGCATCAATCTCATCGAAGAAAAGCACGCAAGGTGTGTTTCTTCTTGCATATTCAAAAATCTGATTGAGATTCTTTTCGCTATTGCCAATCCACATATCCAGCACATCACTTATGGTAATGTTAATGAACTTGGCTTTCACTTCACCTGCTGTAGCCCTCGCCAAATGGGTTTTTCCGCAACCTGGAGGTCCGTACAACAATATCCCTCCTCCTATTTTCTTTCCGTACGCTTTGTATATTTCAGGATTCTTAAGCGGCTGAATAATCTTCAAATCAATTTCCTTCTTCACTCTATCCATTCCACCAACATCGCTGAAGTCGATACCCGGATTTTCAACAATTCTATAAACCGCTTCCTCATCGAACTCATCTTCATCGAACTCATCATCGCCATTGTAAGTCGCTTGGTTTCTCAATTCGCCATCTAACTCACTGTCGCTGTAGTTGGGCTGAATTTGCAAAACACGTTTATACGCTTCAATAGCCTCGCCTATCGCCTTGTCGCGAAGATGCGCTCTGGCGCGCAAAACCTGCGCTTCTAAATTGAATTCAAATTGTTTTTCTTCAGCAATAATGATGGTTGCAGAGTAATTACCTTGCAACAAAAAACATTTCGCTAAAAGTAATTTAGCCTTTTCGTTGGCTGCATCTTTAGACAAAACACCATTGAATTCTACTATTGCTTCTGCATACTCTTTCTCTTGCAAAAGCATTTCGCCCAAATGCAACTTCAATGGAATGTTATCTGGAGAATGTTTGAGCGCTTCTCTTAAGTTATTAATTGCTTCACTTGCCATAAATTAGTTCCATGTTTAATGTTCAAAGTTCAATGTTAGCCTTGTTTTGGCTTTTGAATTTTAACTTTTTACTTTCTTACAAGTTGATTCCCTTTGTTCTTCTAATTTGATGTACCGCGATTTTCAAAATATCGAAAGCCACTTCGGCCATCTTGTTTCCTTTGTTGTCTAGGGTTGGATTGATTTCCACCATTTCGAAACAGCATACTTTAGGATTTTTCAAAACCTCTTTCACAATTTTTTCTGCTTCGTGCGCCCAAAATCCGCCTGGCACCGGCGTTCCCGTTCCTACAGAAATTGATGAATCTAAACAATCTACATCAAAAGAAACGTAAATAATATCGCACGCCGTTAGATATTCGGTAATTTCTTTACCCATTTTATCTACGCCCATATTGCGGAAATTATCTACCGTATAATTCTTTAAGTTGTTGATTTCCATCAACTCATCTTCAGCCGGCTCTGTATCGCGCACGCCAATATAGACTAAGTCGGTAGGTAAAATATCGG
>CAMBXP010000157.1 GCA_945871895.1 Chryseobacterium gleum
CATCGCGATACCAAAAATGCCACACATCACTTTTTTGTCCGCTAGCAAAAGCACCCTCCCATTCTTTTTGTCCGTTCTCATAATAAGAAGTAAACTTCCCATTTCTCTCATCATCTTTAAAATTGCCTTGTAATTTGATATTTCCATTGTTGTAGTAGCTAGCGTATGCTCCAGCTCTTTTACCAATAAAGAAAGTTCCTTCATCTTCTTTATTTCCATTGTCGAAATACAAAGTCACTTTACCATGAAACCTACCAGCAACATATTCGGCTTCCTGGCGCACCTTTCCGTTTTTGTGCCAGTAAGTCCATTTGCCCTCTTCTACCCCACGGCGGTAATTTCCTTCTGCTTCTTTTTGTTTGCTGTTTTTGTAGTAGTTAACGAAATGCGATAGGGTATCTTTCAATTTCATAGAAACTGCAGAATCCTGCGCAAAAGCGCTTACAGCAGGCAATAGAAATAAGGCAACAATGAATTTTTTCATCTGATAGATTTTATGAGTTCTAATTAACTCATTATAATAATGTGAATAGGGAAAGAAGTAACGTTTTTTTTAACAGCGTTATAAACAAAAGTGAAAAGGCAAAAGCGAAAAGCCAAAAAGTCGCAAGGTGTTTTTGGCTTATGTCTTTTAACTTTTTACTTTATTTAGTTGCCACATAAAACAAATCGAAGCAATTGTCATTTGCGGCAGCAACAAAATAATCTTCCATTTTGATATCGGCTACCAAAGAGTTGTTTTGCGTCAATAATTTTTTGCGATTTCTTCTGTTTAAGTAATCGTAAGGAATTTGCAACATCCATCTTGGTAATTTCCATTGCAAATTGAAAATATCGAAACGAGTTATTTTGCGCACCGATTCTTTGTTCTTGTTGTAGTAAGTCATTATTTTGTCGTTACCAAAAACGCCATTGCATTCTACAGATGAGAAGTGTTTAGACAACAATGCCTTCAACTCTTCTACTTTGTATTCGCGAACATGCCACGGATTGCGGGTAATCGACATTTTGATATTGGGCGTAGTAACAATATATTTTCCGCCAGGTTTCAACACACGAGCAATTTCTTTTACATATAAATTGTCGTCTTCTATATGTTCAATCACTTGAAAAGAAACAACAAAATCAATACTGTTATCGGCAATTCCTTCTAAAGGAGGAACATTCATAATGCGCACTTTTACATTGGCAGGAAATTCTTTTTCATGAGCAGGAGACGGATATTTATCAACCCCTAAATAAGAAGATGCTTTACCAGCTAGATATTTAACACCGTAACCTTCGCCGTAGCCTACTTCCAATACATCACCACTCACTATTTTTTCGGCTTCTACATAAGCCAAAACGCTGCGCTGAAACACGAAATTATCTGATAAATCTTGTGCTGATACTCTTTCTGCCGTTTGCATTATATTCTTGTTTTAAGAAAGCTAAAGTAAAAAAAAAAGCCCACGTTAGTTAACGGGGCTTTTTGTGATCCCGGCGCGATTCGAACGCGCGACCTACTGCTTAGAAGGCAGTTGCTCTATCCAGCTGAGCTACGGAATCATTTTGCGAGTGCGAATATATTGAATAATGTTATAGTAACAAAGCCTTAAGATTCCTTTGCTAAATTTTTTTGAAAAAAAATCGACGAATCATTGACATCTTTAGATAAAGAATCTATCTTTGCGCCATCAGTTCATTCGAACTGATTAGTTTAGTTAGGTTAGAAAAAGTCGGGCGCCCGCCCGGCTTTTTTGTTTTATATTAAATTCATTTTAGCCGCTTTTTTGATCAATTCAGCAGAATTTTGAACCCCTAACTTCTTCATCATGTTTACTCTATGTGTTTCAATAGTTCTGGTGCTTACGCTTAGCTGACTCGCTATTTCTTTGGTGATTTTCCCTTCAGAAACCATTTTCAGCACCTCTAATTCCCGAGGTGTTAACTCGTTTTCGGGTTCGCTTTCAACAACACCCATATTGTTAATCATCAACTCAGTGATGTGACGATTGAAATATTTTTTTCCAGCAAAAACATCTTTAATAGCCACTTTGAGTTCGTTTTCATCAACATTTTTGAGCAAGTAACCGTGCGCACCATTGCGAACGCTCTTAACCACATATTGCCCCTCATCATGCATGGTTAGCATAATAAATCTTGTAGTAGGAGAAAGTTGTTTGGCTTGAACTATTACTTCTTGTCCGGATGCCCCCGGCATAGATATATCTACCAAAGCGACATCTACATTTTTTTGCTCAAGCAAGGCCAACAATTCATTTCCATCGGCTGCTTCGCCAACAACATCAAAAGAATCATCTTTTTGCAAGATGGAAACTATTCCATTTCTAAACAATTGATGATCGTCGGCAATAACTACTTTAATGATACTCATAATGGTATTTCTACTTCTACAATGGTTCCTTGTCCTTCCGAAGTTATGAAAATTTCGCCATTGAGCAAGGCCGCCCTTTCCTTGATGTTTTTAAGTCCTTTTCCCGAAAAATCACTCCGACTTTGCTCTGCCTTAAAGCCCTTACCATCGTCGGAAATATAAAAACTCACCTTATCCTCAAACTCGGTGAGAGATATTTTGATCACTTTTGCCGATGCGTGTTTGATGGCATTGTTCAATGTTTCTTGAGCTATTCTATATAAGGCTACATTTATTTCTTTATACAGTTTACTGCCACTTTTTTTGGTATCATCTAAAAACACAATACTGCATTTAGCTGATTTAGAAATGGCTTCAACCATATTTTTGATTGCGGCACCTGCACCAAAATCTAACAAAACGGCAGGCATTAAATTCGACGAAACCCTTCTCATTTCAGAAATCGTATCATCAATAAGCGCTTTGAGACGAATCTTCTCGTCTTCTTCAATTTTCAAGTCACTTAACTGAAGTTTGAGAGAAGTAAGCAAAGGACCTACACCATCATGAATATCTTGCGAAAGTCGGGTTCTTTCCTCCTCTTGTCCTTGAATCAAAGCCGATTTACTCTGCAAACTTAACTCTTCATTTTTATGCACCAATTCTTTCAACCTATTTCTCATGGCTTCCATGGCTTTTCCCAAGGC
>CAMBXP010000158.1 GCA_945871895.1 Chryseobacterium gleum
ATGTTACCAAAGCGCATACTGTTTTGGATTTATGCGCAGCGCCAGGCGGAAAAACAACTTTGCTTTCTTCTTTGTTTTCTAAAAATTCTGTTATTGTAGCCAACGAAGTGATAAAGCAACGTGCTGGAATTTTAAAAGAAAATGTTCAAAAATGGGGAAGAGGAAATGTGGTGGTAACAAGCAATGATTCTAAGGATTTCGGCCGAATAGAAAATTTATTTGATGTTTTGGTGGCCGATTTACCTTGCTCGGGTGAAGGTATGTTTCGCAAAGACCCGAAAGCTATTGCTGAATGGTCGCTTGCCAACGTGCAATTGTGCGCCGAAAGACAAAAACGAATTATTGCTTCCGTTTGGCCGTCTATCAAGAAAGGCGCACATATTTTATACAGCACTTGTACCTTTAATGAAGAAGAGAACGAAAAAAATATAGATTGGATTTGTGACAATTTTGATGCTGAAGTAGTGCCTCTTTTCATCAAAGAAGAATGGGGCATTGTTGCATCGAAAAATGGTTATCGTTTTTATCCGCATAAAACGCCAGGCGAAGGTTTTTTTCTTTCTGTTTTAAGAAAAAAGGGTGAACACGAAGAAGTGCGCGCTAAAAAAATTCAGAAGAAAGATTTTTCGTTTTTACATAAAAATGAGAGAGAATGGACCGAGAAATTTGTAGATGCTCAAGGTGCAGAATTCTTGAAATTTAAAAACTTTGTTTTTCTTTTCGCTGGAGATGTAAATCAACTTTTTTTGCTCTCAGAGTCTTTGTATATCATGTATTTTGGTGTGGAGGTGGGCGAAGTGCTTCGCGACGAAATTAAGCCAGCATCTACTCTAGTGTATTCTTCTTTTTGTAATAAGGCGGCTTTCGATTTTATGGATTTATCGCAATATGATGCGCTGCGAATTCTAAAGAAAGAGAATATTGTTTTACCGCATAAAGCCGAAAAAAACTGGATTATTTTCACCTTCAAAAATGTGCCCATCGCATTGGCAAAAAATATTGGCAATCGAATCAACAATTATTTCCCCAAAGAATGGGTAATAAGAATGAATATTAAAGAGGAAGGCTTGAGCAGCTTAGTGGCCTAAGAAATAAACTCAAATCTATTTCTAATAGCAACACTTATTTCTTCGTTTTCAATTAAGAAACCATCATGTCCATACAGCGATTCAATTTCTTGATATTCACAGTCGGGAATGTGTTCATTCATGTGCACTTGTTCAGAAACAGGACACAATAGATCGCTATGAATACCAATGATTAAGGTGCGCTGACCGATAGAGGCCAAAGCTTCTTCCATGGTGTCAAAGCGTCCGCGTGAAATGTTATGCGTGTCCAGTAATTTCGTTAATTTATGGTACGAAATAGCATTGAATCTCTTGGCTAATTTTTCTCCTTGATATTTAAGGTAAGAACTTACTTTAAATTCATCGGTCTTATTTTCGCTTTCTTCTTTTTGACGGATATTATAAGCTTCATGGTTTCTGTAAAACAACAAACCAATTTGGCGAGCACGTTTCATTCCTTCCAATCCAGCGTGAGCTGTTTCAATTCCCCATGTTGGATCTAACTCAATCGCCGAGCGGTGAGCCGTATGAATGGCAACACCCCAAGGAGCTTCCTTAGGTGAAGAACATAAAATACATTGATTCTCTATTACTTGAGGTTCCATCATGGCCCATTCCATAATTTGGTAACCACCACATGAACCACCAATACCCAACTTAATTTTTTCAATGCCCAGCTTTTTTCTAAGCAGAATAAAGCTTTTCACAACATCACGAATAGTAACATCGGGAAAAGAATAGTAATATGGTTTTCCTGTTTCTGGGTTAACTGATAACGGACCAGTAGTACCATAGCATGAACCAAGAATGTTGGCACAAACAATAAAATACTTCTCGGGGTCGAACAGTTTTCCTTTTCCAACCAATCCATCCCACCAAATGGAAGGGTCGCTATTTGCCGTTAAAGCGTGACAGACCCAAATCACATTTGATTGGTCCGTATTCATTTTACCGTAAGTATGGTAGGCTATAGTAAGCTCTGGTAAGCAGCCTCCTAGCTCTAAATCAAACTTCCCGAAATTATGAAATTGCTTTTCTGACACGCTCTTTAAATTTATTGAAGTGGGCAAAAATAAGTAAAGATGTTTAAAGTAAAAACTATGAGGCGCTTTTACTACTTTTACTAAAATTTTACTCTTATGGCAGAAACAGCAATTAGTCGCAGCGAATTCATCATTAATGAAGAAGGGAAATACAGTGCACACAATTATCATCCTTTGCCAGTTGTGCTTTCTAAAGGAGATGGTGTTTTTGTTTGGGATGTGGAAGGAAAGAGATATTTCGACTTTCTATCGGCCTATTCTGCCGTGAATCAAGGTCATTCTCACCCTAAAATTGTTGCTGCTTTAGTAGAACAAGCACAAAAACTGGCGCTTACTTCTCGTGCTTTTCATAACGATGTGTTTTGGGAATTTTCTAAATTCATTACCGAATTCTTTGGCTTCGATAAGGTTTTGCCAATGAACACGGGGGCTGAGGCAGTAGAAACAGCGCTTAAAATTTCAAGAAAATGGGGCTATGAGAAGAAAGGAATACCTACTAACAAAGCGAGAATTATTTTTTGTGAGAATAACTTTCATGGAAGAACGATTACTATTATAAGTGCGAGTAATGACCCATCTTCTACTAAAAATTTCGGACCCTTCACGCCTGGACTTAGCGCTGTTCCGTACAATGATTTGGCAGCTTTAGAGAAAGAGTTGAAAGACCCTAATGTTGCTGCATTTATAGTTGAGCCTATTCAAGGTGAAGCAGGAGTGTATGTGCCTGAAGACGGATTTTTAGCAAAATCATATGCTTTATGTAAAGCCAACAATGTTTTGTTTGTGGCCGATGAGGTACAAACAGGTATTGCGCGTACAGGTAAATTGATCGCTTGCGAGCACGAAGGCGTTAAACCAGATATTTTAATTTTAGGTAAAGCGGTGAGCGGCGGATTGTACCCAGTTTCATGCGTTTTAACTTCTCACGATATTATGGAT